>DATENA010000283.1:0-12692 GCA_035275285.1 Fibrobacteria bacterium
CCCATACGCCAAAAGGCTGAAGAAGCAGATTACGATTCGTCTGGACGAGGATTGCATCTCCTACTTCAAAGGCCTCTCGGAAAAGACGGGGATCACCTACCAAAATCTGATTAATCTCTACTTAAAGGACTGTGTCGTGTCCCGCCGGAAGCTGTCCTTGAAGTGGCAATAAAGTTGATTACGCCCGCCCGAAGATAAAAATGCCCCGCCGCTCGGCTGCCGCTCTTATAGAGTTTGCCCCTGCCTTTCCAGTCAGGGCAATGTGAAGTATGCCCCTCAATTTATTTGGTGAAGTTGCAAAAGCAGCAATGAAAACCCTTTTACCAAATAGTTATGGAGAGGCCAATCTGCTTTTCGGAGTCAACTTCTAGGAAGATTTAAATACGCACCAAAATTGAAGAGCGGGAACGATCGTACAACAAGCACGCAAGGCACTCCGGCGGGCTTCGCCCAAATGGGTTTTCGAGGTGTCGTGGCAGTTCAGACTGAGCTTCGGGCGACGCGAACTTCGCTTGGCGCCTACGTCCGCTTGCCCTTGGCTCGTCTTCACTGCACGCTACGCGCGCGAACTCCGGGGAACGTATGCCCCCACTCCGTTCGCGTGCCCGCGTTTCGGCTCTGCCTCGAAAAGCCGCTTCGGCCTCCACTGACATTGGGCAACATGGGCCTCGAATAGCGGCCGTTGGCCATCGAAATAGATTATTTTTTTAGGGGCGTGAGGAATCAGAATATCGGAACGAACAGGAACGTTGTTTTATGACAGGATCTCTTTTTATGGCTTGTGCCAACGTTTTATTTAGAGCAGTAATCACTACGCTTCTAGCAAGTGCCGCAGCTTTTTCTTCTCCCAGCGTCGATGTTGAATTGGATCCAACTGACTTTATTTTGGGTGGATATCGAATCCATGTCGGCTATATTCAAAATACCATACGATGTGACCTTGGAGTTGTAAGTGTAAAAATTCCAAAAGTATTTCATGGAAATGATCAGTTTGATTACGAGATTTTTGGAGTGGTGGCTAGAATGGATTATTTGTTTGATTCATATGAAAAATGGTTCGTAGGGATAGAGGGAACCTGGATGAAGAACACCTATACACACATCACAACGAATGCTTCAGAGACAAGACACCCCTTCTTGTTAGCCACAAGAATAGGCTATCGATTCGCATTTTTAGATCATTTGACTGTTACCCCTTGGGTTGGCCTGGGAGCTTTATTGAATAAAGGGAATGAATACGTGGTAGATGGTGACAGGTTTAAAGTCTCAACTTTTAACGTATTCCCTACGGTGCACGTGGGGTGGGCGTTTTAATTATTTCCTCTACCCATCCTTACCATTTCTGAGACTGGAACTTCGGTAACCCTCTCTTCCTTTTATCCCTTCGGTATTCCATCAACGTCGCATTGGACGGCTGCTGCGATCATCGCGCAATTCCCGCGGACGAAGAGTTGCATCGTCACGCGGTCGAGAACCTCGACCAAGCCGATGCCCTCCTCTTTGGGCGGGTGGCTTACGAAATGATGGAGACAGCGCTCCGGCCGCCGGCGCGGACGGGAGCGAGGCCTGATTGGATGGAGCCTTTCGCTCGTACGATCGACGCGGCAAAGAAGTACGTTGTGTCGGGTTCCCTGGCGCGCCTCTATCGCCAAAAGGAGGCAATCCGTTCGGATACGGAGCGTTGACCTTGCAAGCGTCCGGCGGTTGCCGCGGGCCTCCCGGATGCCGGGTTCATTATACCCCCGGTTGAGACTAGCGCCGCGAGCGTCTCTTCGTCGGGATGGATCACCTCCACCTGCGCACCGGCGGCTCGCAGTGCTTCTACCCCAATATCGAGGGACACTAGACGCATCGCTTGAGGAGGCGGGCGAAGCGCGAGGATCAGCACACGTTCGTAGCCGGTAGCCAAATCCGCGTTGTCGGAGGAGTAGAATCCGCCATCAATGTAATATTGGCCGTTGAACAACGTAGGGGGCGAGCCGAAGAAGGCGGTGGTGGCGATAACGGCATCTACCAGATCGATCCCGCTATCCTTGTCAAAGGCGTGCCTCTCCCCGGTTTCCGCATTTAAGGTAACGATAAGCACTCTTTGTTGTGGCCAAGCCTGCAGAGGGAGTTGCGTTGCGACGATTTCCCGCCGATCAGAACCCTTCCCTACCGCGGCCGCCAGCGCAAGCGCTCCGACTCGCCGGAGAATTTCAGTGGGGCTGCCGCCCGCCTTCTTCGCATCATCCAAACCTGCCCTAAGCCGGGCCCAGTCGACCATGCGAGGCGGCTCAAGAGGCGGTAAGTCCGGTCCTGCCCGCATCTGGTAGAACTCCTCGAGCGCCTTCCCGCTCGCAAGGTCCAGCGCGACCCTTGCGCCTGCGGAGGTGCCCACGAACAGGTCGGCATCCCTTACATCAAGACCCGCGTCGGCCATGCCCGTGACGAGGCCAATCTCCCATGAGCTCGCCACGTATCCGCCTCCTGCCAGAACCAAAGCGCGCCGCATCGTATTCATTTCGTTGTCTCCATCAACACAAATTTATTCAAGAGTATCGGCCATGTTAAGGGCCTATCGCTCGCGGTCCGATGCGACTCCAATCCGCCCAGCGACACGCGGGTGGATGTCGCGACCACCCAAGGAGACCCGGCGAATTACCGCCTGATCAGCCTGCCCTTATATCTGCTTTGGAATTTGCCGGAAATCATCCGGTAGACCCCCACGAAGGTTTATTCAGCAGCCATGCTCTGGCCCCCCCCGAAGTTCATGGCCCCCAACGCCGCTATCCCCGGCCCCGGCTTGTCGAGCCGCAGCAAGGCGTCGTACGGACTCCGGGTCAAGTACTCCACCACGCCGCTGAACGCCGGCACGCCCGCGGGCGCCATCCAACGCTGCCCCACGCCCGCGCCTTTCAATCCCACGGCCGCGGTCAGCGCTTCCCACGCCTCCGCTTCCGTATCCGCGGCGGGGGCCATCCACTTCATTGCAGCCGAGCGTTGGCCGCGGAAATGCGTGAGATAGAGCCGCAGGGTGCGCAAGAATCCGGGCCAGCCGTATTCGGCGCCTTCCGTTTGCCCGCCTCGCTCGCGCGGCGGACGAGATCGCCCACCTCGCGGACGACCCGCGCGCCCAGGGCGATCAGATAGCTTGCGGACAGGCGATCGACTTTTCGATTGGGATCCACGGCGACCGGGCCGGGGGACGTCCTCATCAATACCTACCGGCAGGATGGGTCCATTCCGTCGATACCGATGGCGCGCATCAAGGCGAAGCAGATCGCGGCCAGGAAAGCCGCGGCCAAAAAACCGGCGAAGCGTAAAGGCTGAGCGGAACGGCGGGCGGGAATTACAAATACCCCTTTCCATATATCATCTTCGCATACGCCGACTCAGGCACTCGCCCCGCGTCCTCGCGCATCGGGCATGGCTTCCCGGCCTACTTCCGGCGTGGCGCAACGTTGTATTCAATTAGCGCGCGAAAGAAAGGGGAAACTCAAGTTTGCGGTGAAAAGGCATTGAAACTTTGCATGGCAAAGCGAATGGAAACCAGCCGATCCGCATTGGACCGGCTATTGGATCCGGAGAATTCTTCCGTTACTCTCCAAACATTGGAAAGAGCGGCCACCGTACTGGGAAAAAAGCTGAAAATCAGTTTGGTTTAGGATCTCCTATCATAATGGATGTTCCAGGATGCGCCAACAGATCAGCACACAAGCCAGTTTGAGCAGATCCTCACGAATATCCGCCTGTCTTTCATAGCGCACTCTCAGCCGACGGAAGTGATGGAACCACGCAAAGGCTCGTTGGGATCGAGCGGGGGATTGAGTGATTGGTGAGTCGCCCGCGCTGAAGGGCCTGCGCTCAGGCGCGGCCGGAGGAAGCCGACCGCTTGGCCCGGATGAAGCCGAGGATGCCGGGGGCGATGGAGAGCAGGATGATGGCCAGCACCACCAGGGTGAAGTTCTTCTTGACCATGGGGATGTTGCCGAACAGGTAGCCCGCGCCCACGCAGACCCCGACCCACAGGAGCGCGCCCGCCACGCAATAGAAGATGTACTGGCGGAAGCGCATGGTGCCCATGCCGGCCACGAAAGGCGCGAAGGTGCGCACGATGGGGACGAAACGGGCCATGATGATGGTCTTGGCGCCGTGGGTCTCGTAGAACCGTCGGGTGCGCTCCAGGTATGCGCGTTTGAAGAAACGCGAATGCTCGTTGCGGAACAGGCGCGCACCCAGGAATTTGCCCGCGGCGTAATTGATCAGATCCCCGGTGAGGCAGGCGGCGAAGAGCAGGGGAAACAGCCAGGTTACCTGCAGGGAGCCCAGGGCCGCCAGCGAACCGGCGGCGAAGAGCAGGGAATCCCCCGGCAGGATGGGCATGACCACCAGGCCGGTTTCGCAGAAGACGATGAGGAAGAGCAGGGCATAGGTCCAGGTGCCGTATTGGCCGGTGACCTGGGTGAGATGGGCGTCCAGGTGGAGGAACAGGTCTACGATTTTTCCCAGGAATTCCATGCGTAAAGGTTAGCTAAATGGCCGCCCGAACCGGGCGATGACTTCCATCACCTTTTCGGCCCCGTTCCGGAAGGGGCTGCCGCGCATGGCCTGCCGGTGCATTTCCGCCTGCGCGCCCAGGATCTCCAGTTCCTGCAAGAGGCGCCCTCCCCCCATCTCCTCTTCGGGCAGCACGCGGCTGTACCCTTCCGCGGCGAAGGCCCGCGCGTTGAGGATCTGGTCGCCGCGCGAGGCCGTCAGGGGCAGCGGCACCAGCAGGTGCGGTTTCTGCAGGGCCAGGAATTCGAAAAGGGCGTTGGACCCGGCCCGCGACAGGACCGCGTCCGCCGCGGCCAGCACGTCCGGCATTTCCGCGGACACGAATTCCAGTTGCCGGTAGCCCGGGGTCCCGTCCAGGGCGGGATCGAGGCCGTCCTTGCCGCACAGATGCGCCACCCGGTAGCGCTCGAGCAGGTCCGGCAGCACGGCGCGCACGGCCTTGTTGAGATTGCGGGATCCGAGGCTGCCGCCCACGATGAGGAGCAAGGGCTTGGGCCCGCCCGGGGATCCCCCGGCCGCGGACCCGGCTTCCAATCCCAGGAAAGCCTCCCCTTTGGCGCGATCGCCCCGGAACAGTTCCGCGCGGATGGGTGCCCCGGTAAGCACCGCCTTCCCTTTCGGCAGGTGCATCATGGTCTCGGGAAAGCTGGCGCAAACGGCCCGGGCGAAAGGGATGGCCAGGCGGTTGGCCAGGCCCGGGGTCAAATCGGATTCATGCACGATGACGGGGATGCCCCGCGCGCGCGCGGCGAACACCACGGGGACGGCCACGAAGCCGCCCTTGGAGAACACCAGGCAGGGGCGCAAGCGCCCCAAAAGGCCCCAAGCCTTGAAGACCCCGCCGATGACGCGGAACGGATCGGTGAAATTCTTCCAGTCGAAATAGCGCCGCAATTTGCCGGATGGAATCCCGTGGAACGGGATCCCCTGGGCCTCCACCAGGCGCTTTTCGATGCCGGTTTCCGATCCGATGTATTCGGCCCGCCAGCCTTCCCGCGTCAACAGGGGCAGCAGGGCCAGGTTGGGGATGACGTGGCCCGCGGTGCCGCCTCCGGTCAGGACGATTGCGCGCGCGGTCTGCATGCGGAGGAAAGTAGCAACTGGGAAGAGGGAGAAGAGTTCAAATTTCAAAGTGCAAAAGTCAAAGTGCAAAAGTTAAGCAGGGGTCATCACCTGGTTTTTTTCTTCAACTTTGCACTTTGCACTTTGACTTTTGCACTTTGACTTCTATCCTACGGCCGCAGGGCCGGAATATGGTAGAATCAAACCATGCCCCTTGTCCCGCCCTGGAACCATATCGAAGACACCCTGGAGACCCTCCAGGACTTCGACATGGGCGCCCAGCGGCTTTCCGACTTCTTCAAAGGCAAGGAAGAGAAGTTTTCCCCCGACGAACTGATGGATCTCTTCTTCAAGGGGAATCCGCCTTACAAAATCCTGGAACGCCTTCTCTTCTTCCTCTTCGACATCGGGGTGCCGGACCGGCAGACCGGCAGCCGCGCCCTGCAATTGCGGCGCCTGCGCCGCCTGTGGAAACGCATCGGCGCGGGCGCGGACCTGACGGACAACGAACATGAGCTGGCCGACAAGACCGAGTGGCTGTTCGGATTGGACCCCGCGGGGGTGGAGGCCGGCGTGGCGGCCGCGACCGCCGCCTTCCGGCGCGTCCTGGACGGCGGGACCCTGTCCGAAAGCGAACGCGGCTCCCTGGTCTGCCTCATCCGCTCCGAGGCAGAGGCCCTGCGGGACCGGGTGAACTGGCTCTCCGAGAACACCGATCCGTACAACCTGAAGACCATGGCGCGCATCCTGCCGCGGCTGCGCATCTACGACGAAGCCGTCCACGAGGGCCTGGACCTGGCCAGGCGCCAGGAGAACGGCGAGCCCGTGGGCCTGAAGATCGTGAGCTTCGAGGCCCACATGAAAGAAGGCCTGTTCAAGAAATGGCTGAGCAAGGTGGGCAAGCGCGAGGGCCTGGAGCGGGTGGCGAAGATGATGGAGACCCAGCGCGTCAAGAAAATCCCCACCATGGATTTGATCGCCCTGGCCACCTTGTGCCGCTGGACCTGGGAGGCCGCCAACGAGAAATCCGGCCCCCTGGACTGGTTCGAGAAGGCCATGGACTGCTACCAGGACGGCCTGTTCACGGTGGAAGCGGGCGATTCGGCGCGCGTGCTCCTGCCCGCCCTCACCGGCAGCGGCGCCAAGATGACCGGCACCAAAATCACCGGCAACTTCGGCGTGAAATCCTTCCCCGCCTGGGTGGGCCGGGACCTGCTCACCAAGTCCTTCCTCAAGGGCGTGGACGAAGGCGCCCTCGACATCAAGGCCGTCATCGCCCAGAACATCACGCGCGACTCCGTCCTGGAGGCCCTGCTCGGCAACCCGAAGGTGTTCCAGAAGCCGGGCCTGGTGGCCTTCATCGTCGCCACCAGCCGCTCCGTGGGCCTGCTGAGCCGCATCGCGAAAACCCGCGCCCTGCATTCCGGCTTCGCCAACCGGGACGTGCCCCTGGCCCTGCTGCAGAGCCCCTGTAACATCCCGGTTTCCCTGCTGAAGCCGTTCATCAACGTGCGCAACGTGCCCCTCATCGATCTGAAGCACCTGGCCCGGGCGAAGGCGGGGATAAGGAGGCAGGTGAAGGAGGAGGCGGAGTTGTATTTGAAGAGCCGTACGTGAAGGCGGAAGAAAAGAGTCCCGCATCGGGGGCGTGGGGATTTGACGCGGTAGAGCTACGCCCTTGCTCCACGTCGGGAGACCCGGCGCTACGCGCCTGGGAGTCGGGGGTCGGGAGTTGAAGAAAAAATGGGGACGCCGGCCCTTGGCCGTTGCGATCCCTGGAAGCGGCAATGGAACGCTTTGCCGTAGGCCCCAGCCGCCCAATCTTCGTTTTTTCTTCAACTCCCGACTCCCGACCCGGTTTTCATCCATTCCAACCTCAAAACCTTCAAATCCCAACCCGGGTTTTTTTCAACTCTCTTCATCTTCTCCCCTTGACGAACGCCTTCCCGCAATCTATTATAAAACCTATAGGAATACTATGCTTTCCATGCGCGCCAAATATGCCCTCAAGGCCCTGGTTTACCTGGCCAAAGCCAAGTCCCAGGGGCCCGTGCTGATCGGCGATATCGCCGAGTCGCAGAAGCTGCCGCGCAAGTTCCTGGAGCAGATCCTTTTGGAGCTGAAGAACCTGCGGGTCCTGAAAAGCCGCCAGGGCAAGGGCGGCGGATACCTGCTGGCCAAGGAGCCTTCGCAAATCGAGATGGGCCACATCGTGCGCGTGTTCAACGGCCCTCTGGCATTGGTCCCCTGCGTGAGCGTGACCGCATTCGAGAAGTGCGAAGAGTGCCTCGACTTCGCCCAGTGCGGCATCCGGCGCGTGATGAAAAAGGTGCGGGACGTGACGGCGGAGATCCTGGACGGGACGACCTTGGAAACCCTGGTGGCCATCGAAGCCTCGGAATCCGACGAAGCGGCCCTGATGTACTTCATTTGATTTTTACCCAATAGACTACTTAATCTATAGGGTTAAAATAATCAACCCCAAACAGGGTCCCATCGGAACGACCGAAGCACCCGCGGAATAGGAGTCAACATGTCTTTCCATCCCCAGCGCCCCTTGCCGGGCCGGCTCAAGACCGCAGCGGCCTTCGCGCTGTTCGCCTCTTTCCTTTCCCCGGATGCCGGCCGCGCGTTCGCGCAGGCCGAAGCGGCCCCGGCCGCCGATTCCGTCAACCTGCAGGAATTGCGGCAGAAGGTATTGATCCTGGAAAGGAAGCTGGAAGTGAAGGATGAAGAAGCGGCGGCGAAGGCCGTGGACGCGCCCAAGCTCACCGCCGGCCCGGACGGCTTCGTCTTCAAATCGGCCGACGAGGCCTTCCAACTGAAGTGGCGCGCGTTGCTGCAGGTGGACTACCGCGCCTTCCTCGACGGACAGGACACGGGCAGCCAGCGCACCTACCTGGGCCGCTATCCGAACAACTTCCCCGGCACGTTCCTGCTGCGCAAGGTGCGGCCCTGCTTCGACGCGACCCTCTGGAAATACGCATCCTTCCGCATTATGCCCGACTTCGGGGGCGGCTCCACCACCTTGCTGGACGCGTACGGCGAACTGGCCCCGTGGCCGGAGTTCAAGCTGCGCGCCGGCAGGTTCACCGCTCCGCTGGGCATCGAACGGTTGCAGTCCGCCAACGACAACTTCTTCGTGGAATACGGGCTCACCTCCAACCTGTCCCGGAACCGCGACCTCGGCGCGCAGATTTCCGGCGACTTGGCGAACGAGTCTTACAGCTACGCCCTGGGCGTGTTCAACGGCGGCATCGACGGCGCCAACAAGGACAACGACAGCACCACCCACAAGGACGTCTTGGGCCGCGTGTTCGCGCAGCCTTTCAAGAACGGCAACGTGGAGTTCCTGCGCAACTTCGGCTTAGGGGTGGCGGGAGCCTGGGGCAAGCATTACGGGGACAGCGTCAACCCGAGCCTGCCCGTATACCGCACCCCTGGCCAGAACACCTTCTTCAGCTACCGCAGCGGCGCGCGGGACAGCCTGACCGTGCAGGCCAAGGGCACCTATTTCAGCCTGATTCCCCAGGGCTATTGGTTCGCCGGTTCCTTCGGGCTGATCGGCGAATACGCCTTCACCTCCCAGGAAGCCTGGATCCCCAAGAGCGCTCCGGGCGGCAAAAAGCCCCTGGAAAGCACCGCCTGGTTCGCGACCGCCGTTTACGTGGTCACGGGCGAATCCCCTTCTTACAAGGGTCTGAAACCCCGCCATCCCCTGGATGCCGAATTCTCCGGCTTCGGGGCCCTGGAACTGGCGGCCCGCGTGGGCCAGGTGGACGCGGACGTGAACGAGACCTTCCCGGTCTTCGCCAACACCCTTACGGCCGCCAAAGAGGCCACTTCCTACGGGGGCGGCCTGAACTGGTACCTGAACCGCGCCGTAAAATGGACTTTCGACTATGAACAGACCCGATTCGAGGGCGGAAATCGCGTCGGGGTCGACGATCGCGACGATGAAAAGGTGTTCACCACCCGTCTGCAGTTCGCTTACTGAAAGCCGCCGAACATTCTAAATTTACCACCCTGAAAGGAATCCCATGCGCTCTTTCCCATACTTCTCCCGCTTGTCCGCGGCCGGCCTGGCCCTGGCCCTGGCGGCCTTGCCCGCGGCGGCGGGACCCAGAAAACTCCTGAACGTCTCCTATGATCCCACCCGGGAACTGTACGAAGACTATAACAAGGCCTTCGTCGCCCATTGGAAGAGCGCGACCGGCGAGGACGTGAGCATTTCCCAATCGCATGGCGGTTCCGGCAAGCAGGGCCGCTCGGTCATCGACGGCCTGGACGCGGACGTGGTCACCCTGGCCCTGGCTTACGACATCGACGCCATCGCGGAAAAGGCGCAGTTGCTCCCCAAGAACTGGCAGACCAGGCTTCCCGGCAACAGCACCCCGTACACGTCGACCATCGTGTTCCTGGTGCGCAAGGGCAATCCCAAGGGCATCAAGGACTGGAACGATCTGATCAAGCCGGGCGTTTCCATCATCACCCCCAACCCCAAGACCTCGGGCGGGGCCCGCTGGAACTATCTCGCGGCCTGGGGATACGCGCTGCGGCACAATGGGAACGATTCCGCCAAGGCGCGCGAGTTCGTGGCCAAGCTGTACAAGAACGTGCCCGTTCTGGACGCCGGCGCCCGCGGGGCGACGACGACCTTCGTGCAGCGCGGCATCGGCGACGTGGCCCTGTCCTGGGAGAACGAGGCCCTGCTCGCCGTGAAGGAGCTCGGCTCCGGCAAGGTGGAAGTGGTGACGCCTTCGGTGAGCATCCTGGCCGAGCCCCCGGTGGCGGTGGTGGAGCGCGTCGCCGACAAGCACGGGAACGGCAAGCTGGCGAAAGCCTACCTGGAATACCTGTATTCGGAGGAAGGCCAGGACGTGGTGGCGCGGAACTTCTACCGCCCGCAATCCAAGACCGCGGCCGCCAAGTACGCCGCGCAATTCCCCAAGGTGAGCCTCTTCACCATCAAAGACGTGTTCGGCGGCTGGCAGAAGGCGCAGAAGACGCACTTCGCCGACAATGGCGTCTATGATCAGATTTCCCGGGAGGGGAAGTGAGTTCCGTAGCGGCCCCTAAGCCTTCCGCGGCCGGGGCCGCGCCTTCCGGGGGCGGGCCCCCGGTTGCGGCTGCCAAGCGGAAAAGGCACCCCTCCGTCATCCCCGGTTTCGGGCTGACGCTGGGGTACACCGTGCTCTATCTGAGCCTGGTGGTGCTGATCCCGTTGTCCGCCACCTTCCTCAAGGCTTCGCATCTTTCCTGGCAAGAGCTGCTGGGCATTTTCACCGACAGGCAGGTCCTGCTCGCCTTCCGCCTCAGCGTGCTCTGCTCGGCCGAAGGCGCCTTGATCAACGCCGTGTTCGGGCTCCTGGTCGCCTGGGTGCTCGTCCGCTACCGTTTTCCGGGCCGGGGCTTCCTGGATTCCATGGTGGACCTTCCCTTCGCCCTGCCCACGGCGGTGGCCGGGATTTCCCTCACGGCCGTCTATGCCCCCAACGGATTCATCGGATCCTTCCTGGAAAAATTCGGGGTCCAGGTCGCCTACACGCCGCTGGGCGTGACCGTGGCCCTGACCTTCATCGGGCTTCCCTTCGTGGTGCGCACCCTGCAACCCGTGCTGGAGGATCTCGACAAGGAAGTCGAGGAAGCCGCCACCTCGCTCGGCGCCAACCGGTTGCAGATCTTCACCCGCATCATCCTTCCCGCGCTCACGCCTTCGCTGTTCACGGGAGTGTCCCTGGCTTTCGCCCGGGCGCTGGGCGAATACGGATCGGTCATCTTCATCTCCGGCAACATGCCCCTGAAAACCGAAATCGTCCCGCTGATCATCGTGAGCAAGCTGGAGCAGTACGATTACGCCGGAGCCACGGCCGTGGCCTGCGGCATGCTCGTCCTTTCCTTCACCTTGCTGCTCGGCATCAACCTTCTGCAGAAATGGGCGGGCGGCGCGTCGCGGGTCCGCTGACGAGCGCCCGGTTTCCGGAGCAACCATGGCTTTTCCTACCGCACCCTCCACTCCTCGGGCCGAACGGGACGGCACCGCGCCCGCGGTGAAGTTCCGCACCGTCGACGCGAAACTCGGGGCCACCAGCGAACCCCGGTGGTTCCAGTTCGTCCTCATCGGGATCGCCCTCCTGTACCTGCTGCTGTTGCTGTTCGTGCCGCTCATCGCCGTCTTCGCCAGCGCCCTGGAAAAGGGCGTCGCGGCCTATTTCGGCTCCTTCGCCGATCCGGACACCCTGTTCTCCATCCGGCTCACCCTGCTCATCGCCGCCATCGCCGTGCCCATGAACCTCACCTTCGGGCTGGCGGCCTCCTGGGCCATCGCGAAATTCGAATTCCCGGGCAAGAACGTCCTCACCACCCTCATCGATCTGCCCTTCGCGGTATCGCCGGTGGTCTCCGGCCTGGTCTACGTCCTGCTCTTCGGCAAGCAAGGCTGGCTGGGCCCCTGGCTGGACGCGCACGACATCAAGATCATCTTCGCCGTGCCCGGCATCGTGCTGGCCACCCTCTTCATCACCTTCCCCATGGTGGCGCGGGAGCTCATCCCGCTGATGGAGGAGCAAGGCAAGGAAGAGGAAGAGGCCGCCCGCACCCTGGGGGCCGGCGGCTGGCAGACCTTCTGGCACGTGACCCTGCCCAACATCAAGTGGGGCGTGCTGTACGGCGTCATCCTCACCAACGCGCGGGCCATGGGCGAGTTCGGCGCGGTCTCGGTGGTGTCCGGGCATATCCGCGGCATGACCACCACCCTGCCCTTGCAGGTGGAAATCCTCTACAACGAGTACAACTACGTGCAGGCCTTTTCCGGAGCCTCCCTGCTCTGTTTCCTGGCCTTGCTCACCTTGGGCGCCAAGGCCCTGGTCGAGAAACGCGTGCAGAAGACCCGGCGCAACGCCGGAGCGGACGCGCCGGCGGGGTAACCCCCGGGCGGCCGACGGGAAAAAAGGAGGATCGGAAAATGGATGGATCACCATGTTGTCGCTTTTCTCCAGAGTGGGGAAATCCCTGGGGCGCACGCTCCCGCTAACGTCTCCGCCACGGCCGGCGGAAGCCGCCGGAGCGGCGGAAGCCGCCGGAGCGCCGGC
>DATENA010000284.1:0-4214 GCA_035275285.1 Fibrobacteria bacterium
CAAAACGAAGGGCCAGCAGCGAGAGGGACGCGCTCTTCGGCGGGATCGGTAGGATCGATGGGAGTTGCGCGTCCCCGAGCAGCGGCCGCGCAGAAAAGAAGATGGCCCGAGGCACGACCCGCACCAGCCCAGCGCCAAGACCCGCCAAGCTGCACCAGCCCCCGGACGGGCGCGCTAGTCCGCGAGCTTCACAGCCGTCCCCACGGCCGAGCAAAGACACACAATCGCGTCGAACTGGGAAAAGTTCAGCCCCACCCCGACCACGCCATCGGCCCCGAGCAGCCTGGCCCTCTCGGAGAGCTCTTCGAACGCCTTGGCCTTGACCTTCTGCAATTGATCCTCGGCCGATTTGATCCGATGCAGCTCGCCGTACGCGGCCGGATTGTGGAACAGCACGTCCTTGGGGATAACGATCTCCACCGAGACCACGCCCAGGTATTTCCGGATCGCGTATCCGTCCACGCCATGGGTGGACGTGCAGAAGAAATCCGGTTTGCGGACCACCACCGTCTCGTTGAATTCCGAGATGGCCAGGATCTGCGATTGGCGGGCGGCCGGGCCCGGCGCCATGGGAGCGGGCGAGAAATCCTGCAGCGGCGCGGAGACGGGAGTGATGGAAGCGAACGGATCCGCCAAGGGCGCCGCGGGCACCGGAACGGGGGCATGGACGGCCGGGGCCTGTTGCGGAGCCCTGGCCGCCGGCGCTTCCCGGGTCAGGAACGCGCTCCCGAAGTCGCCGCCGGCGAACGGACTGGGCGCGGGGGTGGCGGGAGTGCCCAAGCGGGTCCCGTTCTGCCCCGCGGGCGCCAGGTCCACCGCCGTGAACGGCTTGATGGGAGCGGACGGAGGCGTCGCCTGATAGGGGGTTTGGAACGGGTTGTTTTTGTCGGCCGAGAACGGATTATCCATGGACCAATCCTTTTGGTTGCTCCAATTGTAGGGGGAGGATAGGGGGATTTGACGAGACATTTATTCCGGAAAAGCGGGGAACGGGGCGGATGGCCGGGGACAGGCCGTCCCCACCCCGGGCCGGAGGGCCGGTGACGGCCTAACCGGCGGTCAGATGAAGTCGCGATTGACCAGCGCGCCGCGATTCAGGAGCAGCCTGCGGTAGGGAAGACTGTTGATGAGCCCGTAATCATGGGTGGCCATCAGCACCGCGGTCCCGGACGCGTTGATGTTTTGGAAGATTTTGACGATTTCCTGGGAAGTTTGAGGATCCAGGTTTCCCGTCGGCTCATCGGCCAGGACGATGTAGGGTTCGTTCGCCATGGCCCTGGCGATGGAGACCCGCTGCTGCTCGCCGCCGGAAAGCTGATGGGGCAGGTTCTTGGCCTTGTGGGAGATCCCCGTCAGGGTGAGCACCTCGTAGACGCGGTGCTTGAGGCGCTTGCTGGAATAGCCGGCCACGCGCAGGGCGAAGGCCACGTTCTCGAACACGTTGCGGTCCGGCAACAGCTTGAAGTCCTGGAACACGATGCCCAGGCGCCGCCGCAGCAATTGGATCTTGGCCAGGGAGGTTTCCGCGGAACGGTAGGCGAGATCCTTGTTGAAGGAGATCAACACCTCGCCGATGTCGGGCCGCTCGTCCATGTAGATCAGCTTGAGGATGGTGGTCTTGCCGGCGCCGCTCGGACCGGTCAGGAAAACGAACTCGCCGCGGTCCAGGCGGAAATGCACGTCCTGGAGGGCCTTCCAATCCTTCTCGTATTTCTTGGAGACGTGGATGAAGGAGATCATCCCGGCTTCCTCAGCACGAAGTGCACGCGCTCGGAGCCTTCCTTGCCGGGGCGGAAGGTGAAGCCTTCGAACAGGCCTTCCACCTTGTACCCGGCCTTCCTGGCCAGGGATTTCAGGCGATCGATCTTGTAGATGCGCTGCTGATGGCTTTCCTTGATCTTGCGCCAGGAGCCTTCCCGGCCCTCCACGAAGAAGATGAAATCGTTGCCTTGCAGCCGGGCTTCCTTGTCGAAACGGCTTTCCCGGAAATAGGTGCACCCCTCCAGCTCGCCGTAGTCCACGGCGTGGTGGAAATGCTTCCTGGAGTTGGCCTCCGTGGTCACGTCGAAGAGGAACAACCCGCCCGGGGCCAGCACGCGCAGGGATTCCCGCAGGCACCGGGCCACGTCCTCCTCCTCCATCAGGTAGTTGAGGGCGTCGTAGACCATCAGGCAGAGATCGAAGGGGCCCTTGAAGGGAAGCGAAAGGGCGTTGGCGGCCACGCGGCAGTCCGGGAACAGCGCGGGCGCCTGCGAGAGCATGAACGGGGAGAGATCGGAATAGATCACCCTGGCCTGGGGCGGGTAGACGTCCCGGCGCGCGAACGGGCAGGTGCCGGCGCCGATTTCCAGGATGGCCGACGGCGCCGCGCCGTGCTTTTTCCAGAGCCGGGAAAGGTAGCGGCCCCAGGCGTCGTAGTCCACGTGGGCCATGATCCAATCATAGTAGGGGGCGATGATCCGGTAGGAGGTTTCGTCCCTCATGGCGGGTCCCGCGCTCAGTTCGGCGCGGGTTGGGGCCCGGCCTCGCCGGAGCCGTCGTCTTCGAATCCCTCCGCGGCGGCGGGGAGGTTCTTGAACTGGGCCAGGCGGTTCTCGATATGCACGGTCTCGCGCCACTTCTTCACGAAGGCGGAAAGTTTCTGGCTCAGGAAATAGTTGCGGGCGATCTGGCTTATCTCCGCCCAGTCCTCGTCCACGGTCATCTTGCGTTCCGGGGCCTTCCCGTCCAGGCGGAAGATATGGTAGCTGTCCCCGATGACGATGGGGGCGCTCACGCCTCCCACCTGGAGGCTGTCCACCGCCTGCAGGTAGCGAGGATCCAGCTTGTCGCGCGTGAACCAACCCAGGCTGCCGCCGTGATCCTTGGTCTTCTTGTCCTCGGAAAAGCGCCCGGCCAGGGCGGGGAAGCTCTTGTCCTTGATGGAAACGGCGCGCAGGGAATCCATGAAGGCCACGGTGCGGACGCTGTCCTTGGCCTCGGGGATCAGGCGCACCAGGATGTGGGAGGTGCGGATCTCGTTGTCCTTCTTGCCCGTCACCTTGACGATATGGTACCCGAAGCGCGATCGGACGGGGACCTTGGTATAATCGCCCGCCTCCAGGGAGAAGGCGGCCCGTTCGTAATCCGGATCCAGGGTGCCCCGCTTGGTGTAGCCGATGTCGCCCCCCTCCTTGCCGGAGTAGTCGTCGGAGAATTTCTTGGCCAGGTCCGCGAACGGCTCGCCGTTGTCCAGGCGTTTGATGAGGGAATCGGCCTTCTGGTAGGCGGATTTCTCCAGGGCCGGGCCCGGCTTGATCTTGACCTGGATGTGGGACAGGCGCAGGCTGTTCTGCTGCAAGGGAAGGCTGTCCTTATAGCGTTCGTAGAACTCGTGGATCTGCTGGTTGGACGGTTCGTGGTCGCCCACGTACTTGAACTGGAGCTTCTGGCGGTAGGACTGGTCCAGGTACTGCTGGGAGAGGCGGGCGCGGAACTGGGCCAGGGTCATGCCGTTGGTCTGCTTGAGCAGGGTCTCGAACTTCTTCTCGCCCCCTTGCTGCTCCACGTAGCGGGAGATGGCGTCCTCCACGCGGGGGGCGATGTCCTTCTCCGAGACCTTGATGGTGGTGTCCTGCTTGGCCTTGACCAGCACCACCTTGTCGTCGATGAGCCGCTCGAGGATTTCCCGGCGCTGCTTGTCGGCGGGAACGCGGTTCAAGCCGGGTTGCTGTTCCGCCGAGACCATGCGCAGCTCTTCCAGTTCCGAAAGCATGATGATCTGGTCGTCCACGGAGGCGACGATGCCGTCATAGGGCTGGCGCGCGGCGAAGGCCGGGACCGCCAGCAGCGCGCCCAAGGCGATCCGCTTGAACCGCCGGATGCCCTCAGGGTGTTTCATGGTTGCTTTGCGCATGGTTGCTCTCTTCCGCATCGGGTGTCTTGTCCGAAGTCTCCGGAACCGCCTCCCCGGCGGGCTTAGGCGCCTCCGGGCGGGTATCCGAGGAATCCGTTTCCGGACGCTTGTTGACGCGCTTGCGCGCGGGGTATTTCGGCTTCACGGCCCCGGGATTCGGCTGATCCTGCCAGGGCTCGCGGGGCAAGCGGGGATCCGCCGCCGGCGCTTGACCGCCCGGCGCTTGACCGCCCGGTCCTTGACCGCCCGGTCCTTGACCGCCCGGTCCTTGACCGCCCGGTCCTTGACCGCCCGGTCCTTGACCGCCCGGTCCTTGACC
>DATENA010000285.1:0-11251 GCA_035275285.1 Fibrobacteria bacterium
AGGGGGCGGAGTATTCCAAATCGATGTTGGATACCCTATCGAAAAGCCAATTGGAAAAGAAAATGAACCATTTGAAGCGTCAAGCCAAGGCAGCGGGAATGCAGTTAGTGCCCATGCCCGTGGCGAGTTAGTTGGTAGTCGATGCAAGTAACACAATTCAGTTGAGAATTGGATCGGGTGAAGCCGAGGCGAAGGAAATCACGGCTATGGCTCTGACAGCTCTCTCCGCCGGAATGACCGTACAAGTAACTTACGACGGAACGAATGTATGTGGCGCATATAAGATACAGCAACTCATAGTTAAGGCTGAGTAAAAGAAGGGGACGGGAAGGAAATTCCCGATGTCAATTCCCCGTGTGTGGGCAACTCGGCGCGCTGTACGGCGCTATCAAAGCGCGGGACACGCAGGCCGTGAACCGCCGCGCGCTCGCCGGGTCCAAGTGGATGCCGTCCGGAAACGCGTAAGGGCCGCAGCTTTTCTCCCCGCTCAGATCCAAATACCGGACTCCCAAGGAATCGCATAGGGCCCTGAAGCCTTGATCGTAAAGCCCGAACGCCGGGACCTTGGCGGTTTCCCGGTCCCTGGGGGGGCAGGGCGGTTTCAGCACCACCAGGCGCACCCCATTGGCCCGGGCGGATGCCGCCAGGTCCAGCAAATGGGCTTCCCGGCGGCGCATCGCCGCCACCCCTCCCGGGGCCTCCATCCGTTCCAGATCCTTGCGGGTGCTCTCCGCGAACATGGCGTAGGCGTCCGCGGCCATATGATAAACAGGGTAAGGCTCCCGTCCCGTCCCGGCATCGCCGGCGGGCGGGGCATCCGGAAACCGGCCGAGCAGCCCGGACAGGCGTTCATGAATCCGCGCCTGGATTTCCAGCCGGTAATGGTAGGCGCGCCAATGCTTGTGCAGCCAGAAGGACAGGGAGGCCGCCGCCCCGGGGAAGCCTCCCGCTAGGTAGCGGAAGTCCCTGTACTCCATCAGTTCCGGCCGGAAGGACTCCACGCGCAGTCCGTCCCCTTCGAGCCGGAACGGATCGGCCGGCGGAAAGAACGGCACCCCGGGCGCTTCCACCACCAGGTATCCCGGCCGGCCGCGCGGCAGGATGAAGTTCTTGAACAGCAGGTAATAGTTGGCGCTTCCGTTCAGCCCCGCCAGGGCCAGATTGAACGATCGGAACGGCGGGGCGCCCCCTTCCCGCGCCGCCTGCAGGGAATCCAGCAGTTCCGTGCGGATGCCCGCATCGGTCAGGGAACTGCCGAGGAACACGGCATGGGCATGACCGTCCGGCCGATAGCGCGCCAGCGCCTGGCCCGCGGGAGTGGCCGTCACCTTGATGCGCGCGTACAGTTCCAGGGCCGCCAGGCACAGCGCCAGGCAAGCGCCGAAGAACGGGAACTTGCGGAACGGGCGGCGGGGCGGCGGTTGGACGGGTGGCATGGCCTCAGAATTGGAAGTAGATGAAGGGGGCGCTTTCCGTGGAATAGACGAAGGCGAGCGCCACGCCGACGGCCACCGCCGCCCATTGCGCGCCATGCCAAAGCCGCGAGGGAGGCCGTCCCGGATCCGCGGCTTCCCGGATCCGCATCGCCTCGGAAAGCGCCTGCCACGCGGCGCATGCGAACAGGGCCGCCGCGGCCGCCCCCAGGGCCGGCGTCGGGCCCCAGGGACCGGAGGCGAGGCGCCCCAGGAAACGCAAGGCCAGCCCCACGCTCCCGGCGCGGAAGAAGACCCAGCCCAGGCACACCAGGTGGAAGGTGAAGAGGACGCGGACCGGGCGCCAGGTATCCGACGTGTTACCTAGACGATCGCGCCGCTCCTGGGGATCGCGCCGCGGCGGCAAGCGCTGGATCGCCAGCAAGGCGCCGTGGTAGCACCCCCAGACCACGAACGTCCAGTTCGCGCCGTGCCACAGACCTCCCAAGGCCATGGTGAGGAACAGGTTCCGCAGGGTCGCCCAAAGGCCATGGCGGTCTCCGCCCAGGCTTTTGTACAGGTAGTCGCGCAGCCAGGAAGACAGGGTCATGTGCCAGCGGCGCCAGAACTCCCGGAGCGAGGCGGAGAGATAGGGGAGGTTGAAGTTCTCCGGAAAGCGGAATCCCAGCGCCAGGGCGGAGCCCCGCGCCATGTCCGTGTACCCGGAGAAATCCCAGTAGATCTGGAAAGCGAAAGCGTACAGCGCCAGCAGGCATTCCAGGGCGCCCGCGGATTCGGGGCGGGCGAAGACCGGGTCCGCGAAGCGGGCCAGGAGGTTCGCCAGGAAGACTTTTTTGCAGAACCCGCGCGCGAACAGCAGCGCGCCTTCCCGGACGTCCTCCCGGGCGAAAGGGGGGAGCCGTTTCAATTGGGGCAGGAATTCCGCGGCCCGCACGATGGGTCCGGCCAGGAGCTGCGGGAAGAAGGCGACGAAGAGGAAGAAGTCCAGGGCCGGGACCGGCTTCACCTGGCCGCGGTAGATGTCTATGGTATAGCTGAGGCTCTGGAAAGTGAAAAAGGAAATTCCCACCGGCAGGATGATCGCGAGGCCGGGTTCGGGGATATGCGGGAAGACGGCGCGGAAGGATTCCAGGAAGAAGCCGAAGTACTTGAAGAACCCCAGGATGCCGAGGTTCATGCCCAGGCTGATCCAGAGCCAGGTTTTCCTGGCCGCGGGACGGGTTTCCCCGGCGATGCGGCGGCCGCACAGGAAATCGGTCCCGGAGGAAACCAGGATGAGTCCCAGGAAGCGCCAATCCCAGGCGGCGTAGAACCAGAGGCTACCCGCCAGGAGCAACGGCTTTTTCCCGGGCGCGGGGATCGCCCGGTACGCCAGGAAGATGGCGAGATAGAAGACGACGAATTCCAGGGAATGGAAAAGCAACGGTCACCCCGGGTTTGCCCCAGGGTGATTCTATGAAAATGCGGCGCGCGGGGCCAAGCCTTTATCGGCCGGGCGAGGTCATTGGGGCTTCTCGATCTTCTTCAGGGTCAGGCCGGCGGGGATTTCGAAAAGGGCCGCCGCCTGGCTTTCCTTTTTCACTTCCTTCACCTCGCTCCGGAAACGGGGTTTCCCGTCCTGGTACGAGAGGGTCTGGACCGGCATGCCCTGGAAGCCGTTCTTGTCGTCGGCATGGGCGAGCCAATCCATGTTCTTGGAGAGTTTCCCGAAGAACTTGCCCATGTCCTTGATCACCTGGAAGTCCTCTTCGGCGATGCCCAGGTTCTTGGGCGCCGTGGTCCAGATCTCGGTGTGTTTCTCGCCGTTCCGGGTGCCTTCGTACCGGTCCGTGCTCCAACCGTTCACGGTCCCGCCCGCGCCGATCTTCTTGTATACGGTCTTGGGGGCCTCGGCACCGCCCGGCATCATCTTGGCCATCATGGCTTCCATGGCCTTGCGTTGCTCGGGCGGGAGCTTGGCCATGCTCTCGTTCATCTTCTTGCGCGCGTCGTCCATCTTGGCGGCCATTTCGTCCAGGTCCCGTTCCGTCATCTCCATGTAGGACTTTTCCTTGAGGTTGACGGTGTAGAACGCCTTCTTGTCGCCGCGGTAGATGAAGTAGGCGTCCGGGCTGACGCCCGCGTCGATGCGCACGCGGTCCTTATCCAGATGGATGGTGTTGGTGGTGGCGGGCTTGCCGCCGCCGATTTCCTCGTAACTCTGGATCAGGGTGACGCCGGCGCGGGTGGACGTGGTGAAACCGAGCAACAGGGCGGTGACCATGGGTTTCAAGGTTTTCATTTCCGCTCCGGGAAAGGGTGATGCGTTCCCCGCGGGTCTGGAACGGGGACTCGGGACGAAGGTAGCAATTCCGCGAGGATCACTTGGAAGGGAGAACGGTGAACTTGAAGGGCGGCGACACCCACTCGATGCGATCGGATCCGGATGGGGAGGACTCGCCCAAGGAAGACGAATAGATCAATCTCAGATCATAGTCGCCCGGTATCCAGGTCAGGACGGTCTGGAAGGGCAGCGCCAAGGTCTGGCCGGGGCGCAATTCCATGTCGTCCCCGGCCGCGGGGGCCTTCCATCCCGGGGCCAGGTGCCGCGCGGACAAGGCGAGGGCCGGGGCATGCGAGTTGTCGAGCTTGTCCAATGGAATGTCGCTGCGAAGCCCCCGCGCTTCCAGGCCGGTTTGGGTGGCGGCCCATGCGGAGGGCATGGGAACGCGCAGGGTTTCCTTCCCCGCATTGGTCAGGATAAGGCTGAAGCCCAGGACATGGCCCTGGACCGTTTGGGCGGGGAGCGCGTCCCCATGGAAAGATAGCGAGGCGAGAGGATGGCGTTCGACCGTGCGCAGCATCGCGAGCAAGGATTGTTCCGCGCGGGCGAACCCTTCGGAGGCCTTGCCTTCCTCCCCCTGGAACCGCATGCTTTCCCGGCCGTCGGCGTATTTGAGGGTGATTTTCCGGACTACTTCCCCCGGTAGCACGGAGGGCGGATTGGCGGAGCCTAGAAAGCCCTCGGCTTCCACGGCGGAGAGGATGGGTTTGACTTCGGACCCGTCCACGGTTTTGCGGAACCTGCCCAGGGCGGCTTGCGCCGCATGATCGCGATTGCAGGGCAGCCAGAGGTCCGCATGGGTGGCGGGGAAAACCGACAGGGACAAAGGCATCGTTTCGTCCGCGGCCGTGGACCAGTAACGGATTTCAATCAAGGTGGACATGTTTGCTCCTTGGGGTTTGCCGCCTTGGCAGGCGGTCCAAGTCAGGATCGAAAGGGCCGCCGCGGCCGTAAACTTGGGGGTCCGGGAACGCCCCATCAGGCCATTCCCTCCCAGTCTTCTCCCGTTTTCGCTTTGAACCAATCCCGGAAGTCCCAATAATATTCGAAGG
Organism: Fibrobacteria bacterium; assembly: GCA_035275285.1. Taxonomy (GTDB): domain Bacteria; phylum Fibrobacterota; class Fibrobacteria; order UBA11236; family UBA11236; genus Chersky-265. The sequence goes on from DATENA010000285.1 coordinate 4,809, forward strand.
GAACCTGAAGGCCGGAGGACATGACGGCGGTGGGATTGGGGGTTTTCCAGCGTGGAGCTCAGCGCCCCATTGAGGGTTGCCACCACTCCGTCCCCTTGCACAGCTTTGATCTCGACCTTGACTTGCGCGCTGGAAGGCATGTTCTCTCCGGTCAACTGCACGCCCACCTCATCCCCGCATTTGGAACGCTCGGCCAGGAATTTTCCGCTCAGGCCCGGTTTGGGCTTTTCCTGGGCTTCCCCGGCGGGTTCCTCCAGCTTTTCGGGAGGGTCCTCCGCATCGGCCCCGCCGTTCTTGGGCGCCTGGGATTTGCCGCTTCCCGCGCCGGCGGGCGCCCCGGCCGCGGAAAAAGGCGCCGCATCGACCAGGAAATAGCGGAGGCTGGCATAGTCATACGGTCCCACGCCGACGGAAAATTAGCATTAATCCGGGCGCCGGGGCACCTGGTTGCATAGCCGCTCTCCGCCCCCGGATCCTATATTTCCGGCCCTGGAATACCAAGCAGGAAAGAGTCCCATGAAGACCTATAAAATCGCCGTATTGGCCGGAGACGGCATCGGCCCGGAAGTGATGGAACAATCCCTCAAGGTGCTGGATGCCGCCGGCAAGAAGTTCGGGTTCGGCCTGGAATACCGCCATGCGGACGTGGGGGGCCGCGCCATCGACAATCACGGGGAGGCTCTGCCCGCTTCCACCCTCAAGGCCTGCGAAGAGAGCCAGGCCATCCTGTTCGGATCCGTGGGCGGCCCCAAATGGGAATCCCTGCCCCCCGAAAAGCAGCCCGAACGCGCGGCCTTGCTGCCGCTCCGCAAGCATTTCAAGCTGTTCTGCAACCTGCGCCCGGCCAAGGTGTACAAGGCGCTGGCCTCGGCCTGCCCTTTGCGTCAGGACATCGTGGGCGAAGGCTTCGACATCCTCTGCATCCGCGAGCTGACCGGCGGCATCTATTTCGCCAAGCACGCCGGGAGCAAGGGCCGCGAAGGCTCCGGCCCGGAAGAGCGCGCCTGGGACACCAAGGAATACACGCGCGCCGAGATCGAGCGCATCGCCCATAAGGGCTTCCAGGCCGCGCGTTTGCGCCGCAAGATCCTGGTCTCCATCGACAAGGCCAACGTGCTCACCAGCATGGTGTTCTGGCGCGAGGTGGTCACCGGCGTTTCCAAGGCCTATCCGGACGTGAAGCTGACCCACATGTACGTGGACAACGCCGCCATGCAATTGGTCAAGAACCCGCAGCAGTTCGACGTGATGCTGTGCGGGAACATGTTCGGGGACATCCTCTCGGACGAATGCGCCATGATCACCGGATCCATGGGCCTGCTGGCCTCCGCCAGCCTTTCCGAAAGCGGCTTCGGCCTGTTCGAACCCGCGGGCGGGTCGGCTCCCGACATCGCCGGCAAGGGCGTCGCCAACCCCGTCGCCCAGATCCTTTCGGCCGCCCTGATGCTGCGCTACGCGTTCCAGGAAGAGGCCGCGGCCAAGGCCATCGAGGATGCGGTGGCCGCTGCCATCCATGAAGGGGTGCGCACCGCGGACATCGCGGTCCCGGGCGCGGGAATTTCCCAGCCGGTGGGCACGGCCGGCATGGGCGCGGCCATCCTCAAGGCCTTGGGGTGAGCCGACCTCCGGCCCGCGCCCCGGCGGCGCGCGGGCATGAGCCTCCTGCTTCCCCGGCGCGCGCGCGCTTGCTGAATCCGAAGCTCCTGGCCTGGCTGCGGGCGGGCCTCACCCTGCTCACCTTCGCCGCCATCGCCTGGTACGTCCGGTCCCGGCCCCGTCCCGATCTCTCCGCTCTCAGCCTGCGCTGGGAGTTGCTGGCCTGGGCCTGCGCCTGCCTGCCGCCCTTGCTCTACCTGCGCGTCCGGAAATGGCGCCTCCTGCTGCGCGGGGCGGCGCCGGACGTGACCCTGGCCCAGGCCATGCGCAGCTACCTGGGCGCCATGGCGCTGGGGCTGGTGACCCCCGGCAGGGTGGGGGAGTTCTCGCGCGGCCTGTACCTTCCCCAGCGGGCCGTACAGGGATGGCGCGGCGCGGGACTGGTGCTCATCGACAACTGGATCGATTTCCTGGCCGTCCTGACCTGGGCCTGCCTGGGCTGGCTGGCGTGTTTCGGGTGGACGGGGCTGGCCTGCGGGGCCGCGCTGGCGGCGGCGTTCGCGCCCATCCCCTTCTGGCTGCGGGCCGCGGGCAAGGTAACTCCCCTGCTTCCGTCGCGCTGGGGTTTCCGCGCTTCGGCGCGCGCGGGACTGGAAGCGGGCGAAGGCGTCCCGCGGCGGGACTACCTGGGCGCCTACGGCGCGGCCATGCTCGCGTACGGGTTCGAGTGGCTGCAAATCGCTTTCCTGCTCGGGTTCCTGGTCCCGGCCGTGCCCGATCCCTGGCGCCTGGCCGGGATGATGGCGCTGGTCTCCCTGGCGAACTCCTTCCAGGTCACCTTGGCCGGGTTGGGGGTGCGCGAAGGGGTTTCCATGCTGCTGTTGGCGCGGGAAGGGGTGGGGGCGGAAGCGGCGGTATTGGCGGCCTTCCTGCAATCGGCCCTGATCCTGTTCGTGCCCGCTTTGGCGGGGCTGGCGGTCAAGCCCATCGCCCTGTACGCGGAACCGCGGGATGCCGCACCCCGCGGCGGATCTTGAGATCTCCGGTTGCGATTGCACCGGGAACCCCATTTTTGATAAGATCCGCCTGGTACCGGCCGGCTCCGGCGGGACCGGATTCCGGATGATCGCATGGATGCAAAGCCGCCCGCCGCGAAGGGGAAGAAAGTCCTGGTGGTCTCTTCCAACGGCGGCCATTTCGACGTGGCGGCGGCGGTGCTCCCCGCCTTCCGCGAGTGGACCGTGGAACTGGTCTACTACCGCCTGAAGGGGGAACTGGCCCACGTGGACCTGGAGTCCCTGTCCATCCGCAAGGTGCACCGCGTTTCCCTGTGGGGCAATACCGTCGGCGTCCGCCTGGCGGCCTCCTTCTGCTTCAACTTCCTGGAAGCGTTCTTCATCCTGCTGAAGGCGCGGCCGCAGGTGGTTTTCTCCACCGGAGCGGAAATCGCCATCCCCGTGGCCTTGCTGGGGCGGCTCCTGTTCGGCGCGCGCCTCATCCACCTGGAAACCGCCGTCCATCCCCGCAAGGTCTCCCTCACCGGCAAGGTGCTGTACCCGTTCTGCCACCGCTTCTTCGTCCAATGGCCCGAGGCCTGCGGCCTGATGGGGAAGAAAGCCGAATACGCCGGGAGGGTGTTCTGATCCTCGTCATCACCGGATCGGGAGGATACCCTTTCAGGCGCTTCCTGGACGCGATCGACGAGATGGCCCCCCGCTTCGATTTGCCGTTCGTGATCCAGGACGGCCCCGAGCCCTATCCCGCCAAGCATTGCCGCACCATCGGGCTGGTCCATTACGCGCGGCTGATGGAATACTACCGGGACGCCACCGTGGTGGTGGCGCACACGTCCAGCGGCCCCCTGGTGTACGCGAAGAAGTTCCGCAAGCCCATCATCACCCTGCCGCGCCGCCCGGATCTGGGGGAAGCGGTGGACGATCACCAGGTGGAGACCGCGGAAGCCCTGAGGCCCATCGATGAGGCCATGCGCGTGACCCTGGAGGGCGTGGAAGGCATCGAACCGGCCATCCGGAAAGCCTTGGACGGCCTGGCCGGGGGCATGCGCTACAGCTCCGGGACCGGCGAACTGGAGCGCCTTCAGGACGCCATCCGCTCGGCATGCCTGGAATGAGCGCGATCCGGGGAGCCTCGTGATCCGGCGGGCCGTTCCGCTTTTCCTCTTCGCCTGGTCCCTGGCCTGGATCCTGTCCCGGCGATTCGAAGGCTATCCGCCCGGCAACGACAGTTGCTATTACCTGGTCACCGCCAAGGGCATCGCGGCGGGGCGCGCCTACCAGGACCTTTCCTCCCCCGATCCCGCGGCGGGCACCTTGCTCGGTCCCTCCTTCTTTCCCGCGGCCCTGAGCCTATATTGGTCCTTCCTGGACCCCCATCTGGGGCTGCTGAAAACCCTGGTGGCCATGCTGATGGCGACGGCCCCGGTCTTCGCGTTCCTGTGGCTGCGATACTTCCTGGCCTTCCCGCTCGCGTTGATGGTTTCGCTCGCCTTCGGCTCCGCCTATACCTTCATCGTCCAGGGGAATTCCGTCATGACGGAATGCGTGTTCTGCCCTTTGCTGTACGCCGGGTTGTGGCTGTCCCGGAGGGATGCCGCGCGGAAGGCGGAGGACGGCGGGGAAGCCGGGAATCCGGCGGGCCGCCGCGCGGGCCGGGAGGCCTGGATGGGAGCGATCCTATGGGTCATCCTCGCGCGCACCCGGGTGGTGGGATGGTGCTTCCTGGCCATCTTCCTGGCCTCCGCGGGGCGGCGCAAACGTTGGGCGCTGGCCGGCGCTTCCACCGCTTCGGCCGCGGCCTGGGTGGCGCTGGAGCGCTTGTCCGCGCGGGGCATCCGCGTCATGCAATACAGCGACGGGATGTTCACGGGCATGTATCCCATCCTGGTCGATTTCAAGGCCGGCGTCCTCGCCCTGGCCGGCAACCTGGGCGCCAACCTATGGGCCCTGATCGGTTCCACCGGCGCGCACATCCTTTTCCCCTATGGGTACGAGGCGTTCGCGATGGGCAAGCCCAAGCGCGCCGTCTGCGTGGCCGTATTCCTGATCACCGCCTGGGGATTCCTGCTGGCCTGGAAGCGGCGGAAGGAGCTAAGGCCCTGGCTGGCGGCGGTGGTCCTGAGCTCCGTGCCCACCTTCCTGATCTTCCACGCCCATGACAGCTTCCGTTACCTGATGCCCTTCTTCCCCTTCCAGGCCTTGTTCTTCCTGGAACCGTTCCTGGCCGCGGCCGCGCCCGCCGCGCCCGCATGGCGGAAGCGGCTGCCCGCTTTGGCCTGCGCGGTCCTGCTGGCGAACCAGGCTTGGGGATCCCTGCGCCACGATTTCGAAACCGAATTCATCGATTACCCCCGCGACTTCACCGCCTTGCACCGGGCGATCGCCTCCGGTCCCGCCAAGCCGGACCTTTGCCTGTCTCCGGACGCCTATTACACCTACCTCCGGACCGGCTGCCCGGCCTTCCATCTCATCGGCAGGCATCCCCTGGCCTATGTCGCGCCTATCGCCAGGGGCAAGGAAGCCTGGGCCATTTGCGGACCGCGGAACGACTATTATTGCGAATACTGGACGGGCCAGGGCGTCGTGTTCGGACCGCCCCTGAAGGTTTCGGGGAGCTGGAGGCTGATGCGGGTGGAACGCTGGCCGGAAGCGAAGCCATAGCGGTTTTCAGGCCGGCTTGCGCCCCACGAAGAACCAGGTGGTGCACAGGGACGGGAACAGCCGGATCAGGGGCGTGAGGAAGCGGATGTAGGGACCCACGTACAGCTCCGCGCGGGTGACGGCGAGCCCGGCCTCCCGGAAGAAAGCGGTGGAGACCGCGTAGGAGAACTTCCAATGGTGATCGAAGCGTTGCACCGGGATGGGATCCACGGTGCGCCGGAACCATTTCAGCAGGAAGGAGAGCAGCACGGTGATGCCGATGTCATTGGGCAGGGAGATGACGAAGATCCCGCCCGGCTTGAGGCAGCGCTGGATCTCCGCGGCGATCTTTTCCGGGCAGAACAGGTGCTCCAGCACGTCCGTGCACACCACGGCATCGTAGGCCGCGTCGGCCGCGGGCAGCCGGCCCCGGTTCAGATCGACGGGAACGACGTCTTCGCCCGTCTTGTCGATGTTGAGGCCCGTATAGCGGCTTCCCGCGGGCAGGAATCCCTTCAGGAAGCATTTGTGGCAGCCCACGTCCAGCACCCGGGGCGCCCGGGCGGGGAAGTCCTTTTCCCCCTGCAGCAGACCGGACACGAACCGGGCGTTCTCCCGGTACACGCGATCGTGGATGGGCGTGACGAAGTGGGTCAGGGCCGGCTTCCGGTCTGTTCGCCGGCCTCGACGCGGCCGGTTCCCGGCACCCATCCCGCTCCGGACGCCCCGCCGCCTTGGGGCCTGGCGAGCGCGATTTCCTGGGCCAGTTTCTTGACGTCCTCCCGGAGCTGGGACATGCGGACGGTGAAATACAGGAGGATGTTGGTGAAGACCACGATGATCCCCAGCACCACCACGGTCATGTAATGGAGGTGGACGCGCGCCGAGAAGTCCAGCAGCAGGTCCGGGAAGAAGCTCATGACCAGGAACCCCATCCCCAGCGGCAGCCACAGCAGCGCGTATTTCTCCTTGATGGCGTTGCGGCGGATCATCATCAGGATGACCGCCACCAGGGCCAGGGAGCAGAAGCCGAAGATCAGGCGGGCCGAGAACATGATGGAGTCATGCTGCATGGGCCGCTCCATAAGGGTTCTTGCGGACGAAGGAGCTGAAGAAGGCGATGGACACCGAAAGCATGTACACGCCGGCGCGGAACCAGCCGATGCTGGAGGTCCCGGCGGCCCGCGGGGT
>DATENA010000286.1:0-8101 GCA_035275285.1 Fibrobacteria bacterium
GATTTCCGGCTTGGCCTTTTTCCCGGCGGCTTCGGCGGTGCCGAAACCGGCCAGCAACACGGCAAGGCCCAGGCAGCGGCCGATGCGGATAAACGGAGCCATCGCGTTTCCGGTTATCGGCATCCGGCGGCGGAACTTGAACGCTTTCCGGTTCATTGTCCCCCCGGCCGATTGGTGAAATTGGGAATGGGGATTCCCCGTTCCAGCAGGCTTTTCAGGTATTCGGGGCCGACCGCGGCCTGGTTCCACGGGAAAACGGCCCCGGTCCCGGGCATCTTGTAGCGGATCCGCAAACGCGCCCAGACTCCAAACCCTTCCGCCGGCTTCAGGTTCTGGGCGGCAATCCGCAGGAAATGCTCGCCGGGCGCCAAGCGCTTGGAAAGCAGCGGCCACACGTCCTTGAAAGCGCCTTTATACCAGGGACCCTGCAGGGATTTCTGGTTCAGGACGGTATCCTTGTCGATCAGGATGGTCCATTCCTGCTGGGCCACCACCTCCAGGTCCATTTTCAGGACGTGCGGCGGCAGGGTGAACGGAGTCTGGACCCATACCTGTTTCCAGGGGATATAGTTCGCCACCGTCGTGTCTATCTTGGGCCCCAGGCCCTTGTCCCCGCACCAGAGGAAGCGCGGGGTCGCGGTCACTTCCGGGGGGAAGTCCGCCCTGGGCACTACGCCCTTGCGCACTTTCTTCCAGGCGGGATCCTCCTTGGAGGGCCATCCGGCCACGGTCAGCGCCGGCAACGCGGACCATTCTTTCCCGGTATACACGTCCATCACCGTATCCTGTTCGGAACTGCGGGTCCATTTGTCCGGTTCGATCTGGTACAGCCGGGCGAAGGCCATCTCCCCGAATTCCACCGGGACCATCCCGGCCACCACCTTTTCGACCAGCCTATGGTATTTGTCCAGCGCCTGGTCCTGGAGCTGATAGCCGACGGTTTCCAGTTTTTCCTGGAACGTCTTGCGCTGTTCCGGGCCCGCCTCGGGCGGAATGGGCGGTTTGACCAAGGCCTCATAGGACAGCAGGTCCAGGCATTTGGCCTGGATGTACAGGGCCCGGCCCAGGGAAATCCTCAGACTGTCGTAGGCCGGATCCTTGGTCAGGTTGTACCTGGCGGCGAAGTCCAGCCCTTGCTTGAAATACCCGATGGCCTTGTCCTCGAGGTTGGGGATGCCTTCCTGCAACAGTTTCACCTGGTAGAAAAAACGCTCCATGGGATGGAAACCCGCCGGGAAGGGCGCGGAACGCGCCAACCCGGCCGCATCCGCGTAGTGCGAACCCAGGGCGCGCAGGCTGCCCAGGATTTGCGTTCCCAAGGTGTCCCCCGCCTTGGGGTCCAGCTCATATTCCTGGGCGATGTCCAGGAAGGCCATGAAATATTTCATCCCCTGTTCCTGATACGGCGCGATGCGGCCGATTTGCTGCAGCTTTCCGGCGATGGCCTTTTCCGGCGTGCCGGCGTCCACGCGGATCAGCACCGGCACTTGCGCCATGGCCTTTATCTGGTAGCCTTCGTAGCGCGTGGCCATGGCCACCAGGCGCCCGCTGGCCTCGCCCACCCAGCGGTTGTTCACTTCCTGCTTGCGCCCGATGGTGAGCACCTGGAGGTATTGCTGCTGGGCCTTGGCATAGGCCGCGGAAAGCGCCGCCATGGCGTCTTCCTCCCGGTCGAGCTGTTCGGACGGGGACCGCGCCGCCTTGCGCGGGCCAGAGTAGACGCCGGTGCCGAAGTCTTCGAAGCCCAGGCCCAGGGAATAGGCGGCCCGCAAGGCCCAATCGACGATGCGGTAGTCGAGGACCTTCAGGTATTCGTCCACGGCGCTCTTGAGCAGACCGGTCTTGTACTTGAGATCGGCATCGTAAGACCCGGCGCGGACGGGCGCTTCCCGCATCTTCCTGGCGGCGATTTCGCCCAGGGTATGCTGGGCCTGGGCCGCGTAGAACCGGGCCGTGGGATCCGAGGACTTCATGGCGGCGAATTCGGAAACCACCCGGCCCATCAACTGGATGGCCTCCTCGCGGCGTCCCCGCTGGAAGGCGGCCGTCCCTCCCATGCACAGGGCCTGCACCAGCCTGCCCTTGTCGGTGGCGTAGCGCCGCGTGAACAGGGTCTGCAATTCGGCCACCTTGTCCCAGTTCTGCAATTCGCCGAAGATCTCCACGGCCCGGAACAGGAGGTTGGGCGCCTCTTCCTTCTGCGGATAGCGTTTGGCATAGGCCTCGAAGGCGCGGGCGGCCGAATCCTGCAGCTTGCCGTTCAGGTAGGCGAAACCGGCGTTGTACATGGAGGGTTCCGCCTCCGGGCTCTCCGGATGGGCCCGCGTCAGGTTGAGGTACTTGTCGCCGGCGGCCTGCCACTGCCCGTCCTGCTCCCGGCATTTGGCCTCGCGGAAAAGCACCTTGGACAGGAGCTTGGACTCGAAATAGGCGTCGAAGAACAGGGAGTAGATGGCGATGGCGTCCTTCCACTTCTTCTGCTTCTCCTGCATGACGCCGGCGTTGAACATGGCCACGGGCGCGATGTCCGCCGCCGGGAATTCCCTGGGGATGCGCTGGTAGATCTCCGAGGCGGTCTGCAGCTTGCCTTCCTTCTCGGCTTTTTCGGCCTGCAGGTACACGGACTGCGCCAAGCGTTCCTTGGCTTCCGCGATGGAGGTCGCGTCCTTGCCCTTGAGCATGGAGCGGTAGGTCTTCTCGGCCTCCTCCAGTTTCCCCAGCTGGGCGTAGGACTGGGCGGCCATCTGCGCGGCCTCGCCGCTCAGGGCGTTGTCCGGGAAGCGTTTGCGCACGTCTTCGTAAAGGGGCAGTGCTTGTTCGAACCGGCCCTGGTTGTAGAGGTGGTTCCCCTTCCAGACCAGGATCTCCGGGGTTTTCTCGTCATCGGGCGAAACCTTGAGGTAATTGTCCAGGGTCTCCAGGTACAGCTCCGAAGCATAGGCCGAAGGGGCCTTGCTGGAATCCGCGTGCTTGAGGCCCGCATCCTCCGTGCCCACGCTGTCGCCCTTGGGAGCGGTCACCTTCACCTCGGCCGGCGGCGGGGAGGCGTCCTTTTTCCCTTCTTTCCCGAGGGATTTGAACGCGCCGCAACCGGCGAGCAGGAAGGCCGCCGCGGCGCAGGCGAGATAAGGGGAAAGGCGGCTACTTCTTCTCATCTTCCGTCTTCTTCAGCATTTCCTGCGCGGCCACGATGGCGTTGTAGGCGGCGGTCTTCCTCAGCTTGGCGTCCCCGATCTTCGAGACCTGCATGTATTTCCTGGCCGCGGGTCCGAATTCGTTCAGGGAATAATAGGCTTCGGCCTCCTGGTAATTGTACTTGGCCCGGTTCGGGTTTTCCGGATAAATCGACAGGAAGGCCTCGTAGGCGGAGATGGCCTTCCGGAAATAGGTCTCGCGCGTGCGGGCGCCCTCTCCCGTGGCGGCCGCCAATTGCTTGGCTTCATAGAGGTAATGGCGGGCCACCATCTCGATGGCCTGCTGGTTCACGGAATCCGCGTTGGCCTTCGCCTCCGCGGAATTGATCTTCTTGTACCAATCGCTGCCGCGGCAATAGAGGCGGAAGATCTTCTCGCGCACTTCGGCGGCGCGATTGTAGTCCTGCTCCTTCTCGTAGGCGCGGCCCAGTTCCAGCAGGGCCTCGGGCATCTTCTCATAGTCCTTGTACCCGTTCATGAGGGCTTCCAGGGCCTGCTTGGAACGATCCATCCTGCCGGCCTGGGTATAGATGACCGCCATGCGGTGCAACAGCTTGGCCCCCAGGCGGGCATCGCCCAATTTGTCGGCGAAGGCCTTGCTCTGCTTGAGGCCGCCGTCCCCGCTGGTGTCGCTTTCCGCGATGGACAGGGCCGCGAATTGCAAGGCTTCGCTGGTCAGGGCCGACTTGCTCTGCTGGGATTTGTCCTTGCGGGCCGATTCCTCAAGTATGAACGTGAAGGAACTGATGGCGGTCTTGTACGCGTTGGCCCGGTAACGGGTCCAAGCCAGCTTGTACAGGGCCTGTTCGAAGTACTTGGAATCCGCGTAATCCAGCACCTTGTCATAGGCTTCGGCCGCCTTTTCCAGCTTATTCTCGTTGAAATAGTATTCGCCGATGAAGATCAGCGCCTGCTGGGCATACAGCGCCCGCGGGAACTTCCGGGCCAGTTCCTCGAAATACCCGAGGCCGGAAACCGTCTCGCCGCGGAGGGTCTGGGTGTATCCCATGTAATAGAGCGCCGCCGGGCGCCATGGGGAATCCGGGAACTTCTCGATCAACTCCTTCCAGGGAGCCTCGAAGCTCTGCGGATCCAGGGTCGGTTCGGATTGGCCCGGGGGCGGCCCGGCGCCGGCCTGGGCTTCCAGCCATTGGAAGGAAGCCATGCGCTTCCGCAGAGCGTCCTCCTCCAGGCCGTAGTTCAGGTAGCCCTTCTGGAACAAGAGCCAATCCATGATGCCGGAGGAGTTGGGATCCTCGGACAGCTCGCGGATGCGGCGCAGGATATCGTCGGCCTTGCCCGCCAGGCGCTCGGAGATGTCGTCCGCCAGCATGCGCGAACGCCTGGACAGCTCGGCGCGCTGGGCCGCCTTGGTGGTATCGCTCCGGAGCGCCGCCAGTTCCAGGTTCAGGTTCCTCTGGGTGTATTTGAGCAATTCCTCCAGCCAGGTCTTGTGCAGGACGTGGATGTCCAGGGCCAGGGCGCGGCTTTCGAACAGCTTCCTCTTGATCTGCATGCGGAACCCGATGGAATCGGCCGCGGCCGAATCGGCGGCCTTCTCGTTGAGATGGGCCGGATCGACCAGCTTGGCCAGCACGGTTTCCCGCTCCTTGTTGAAGGTCTGCTCGGAGTATTCGCCGCTCTTGTACCGGTCCTCCACGAAGTCGCACAGGCCCAGGCCCTGCTGGTACAGCCGGGCGATGGCTTCCGGAGACAAGGGCTTCTGGCGGGCCAGCGCGGCCGCGGCCTTTTCGAGCTTGGCCTTCACGGCGGCCAGTTGTTCCCCGGACATCTGCTTCCCGTCCTCGCGGTCCCGCAACTTCCTGTCGAACGCCTTCAACTGATCGGTTTCCTTGTCCACCTGCAGGCGGAAGGCCCATTCGTTCCTGGCCTTGAGCATCACCTTGCGGACCAGGACGTTGAAGCCTTCGATGGCCCACGGATTGTCCGGATACTGGGCGATGAGCTTCTTCAGGATGAACTCGCCGGCGTCCAGGTCGCCCATGCGGATATTGGCCCACACCATGCCGTAGAGGGCCTCGGCCTGGAAGCCTTGCTGATCCAGCAGGTTCTGGTAGCCTTTCAAGGCCTGTTCGTAATGGCCTTCCTCGAAATTCAGGTGGGCCAGGGCCAGTTCGGCCTGGTTGTGCAGGCGCTTGTCGATCTGGGATTCGCTGACCAGGTTCACCAGCACGCCGCGCGCCTCCGGGAAGCGCTTCTGGCGCACCAGGGACTTGGCGTAGACGAAGAGGGATTTGAAGTAATGCGCGTTCTTGTTCCCGCCCGCCATCATCTCCCGCTCGACGATGGAATCCTGGCCCAGTTCGTAGGCGCTCTGGACCGCCAGGAAGCGCGCCGGCGGGAACAGCTTCTCGTCGAAGGCGCCCGCCGCCATGAAGGCCTTGTAACGGGACAGCAGGGAATCGTCCTGGCGCGAATCGAACAGGGCCTGCAGCACGCCCAGGCAGGCCGGTCCGTAGATGCGGCTGTCGGACGCGACCCTGGCGAAGGCGTCGGCGGCCTTCAACGGCTTGCCGCCCACCATGAAGCTGGAGCCCAGGTAGAAGTCGATCTTGCCGATGGAAATGCGGCCCTGGAAGCGGTCGGAGAGGCGCGCCAGGTCCTCCTGGACCATTTCGATGCTCTTGGATGCCAGGCGGGCCTTGATGCGCGCCAGATCCAGGTTGGCCATCTTCTCCCATTCCTGCTTGTCGGTGCGGGCCGCCAGCGAGTCCTTATAATCGTTGAGCTCCCCGTAGAAGCGCTGGGACGCGCGTCCCACGTTGGCCATCAGCACCTTGAAGAAGTCGTCCTCGATGAGGCCGCCGTCCCGGCCCGGCTTGGCCAGGCCGATGCGGGCGCGGTATTCCGCCAGCAGGGCGAACGCATCGTCCCACCGCTTGTTCAGCTCCTTCTGGACCAGCACCAGGCGGCCGATGCGCTCCACGTTGTCCTTGAGCAGCAATTCCACCATGTCCTGGTTGGGGGTTTCCTGGAGCATTTCCTTGGCGATGAAATAGGCGTCGTCGAGCGGCTTCTCCAGCTCCACCACCTGCTTGCGGGTTCGGGCCAGGTTCTTTTCCAGGGCGTCGATCATCCGATCCAGGCGCACGTCGTCCTCCGGCTCCAGACGGGTGACCCGGGTGGGATAGAGCTGCAGATCGCGGAAATCCTGGCCCATGTACTGGAGCCGTTCCAGCTCCTCGAAGATGAGGCGCAACTTCCTCCGCTCCTCGCGCAAACGGTTCACCATGGCGTCGGCCTGGGACCAAAGGCCCTTGTCCGCGGCGGCGGAGCCGCTCGCGGAGGGCGTGTTCGGTCCCAGGCTGCCGCTGGCGGGCGCGCTGAGGGCGAATAAGACCAGGAGCAGCAGCGGCCTGAGCCGCCGCAGCATCCTAGTTAAGGTCGACGGCTTTGCCATCGGCCTCCTTGCGTCTTTCTTCCAATCTCCGCTTCCTTTCCGATGCGTCCAATTCCTCCGCGTCCGCGGCGGGTTTCCCCAGGGTGGATTCCAGGTCCACCTTTTTCCGCTTGTCCGCGTATCTTCTCAGCAAAAACGACCGATACAGTTCGCTCGAAGGCTGGGTGAACCAGAACGGGTACCGCATCAGCCAGAACACCTTCCACTGGGGGAAGAAGGGCGAATAGCCGTCCGTGGCCCCTTCCAGGCACTTGTTGGCCAGCGCGTCGCAGGGACCCAGCCGGGGCCCGCGGTCCGAACTCAACAGCCAGGACAGCCCGGCCTGCAGTTCCAGGCCGTTCTTGTACTTGAGCTTGGCTCCGGAATTCACGTACACGGGCGTCTCCAGGATGTGGACGTCGAAGGTCTTGCCGACCATCCGGAAGCGCGCGTATTCCCCCGCGTCCTCCCCCCTCAGGTCCGCCCGGATCTTGCGGGCCAACTGGGCCGCGAAGGGCTGGGCCTCGATTTCGACGAAGAAATCCGTGGTGAAGGTCTTCAGTTCCAACCCCAGGGACATGGGCACCAGGGAGAAGTCCTGTTCCGGGATCTTCAGCTTGTTCTTGCTCGCCTTCACCCTCGCCGCGTTGTCCTCGTTGATGAAGGAGGAGAACTCGCCTTCCCAGCCCAGGTTGGCGTACAGCTTGAACGGCAGCCAGGAGGACAACCGGATCAGCTCCAGGTCCGCGGAAGTGGTGAATTTCCACGAGGTGACCGTCCCGTCGTTGCCCAGCATGAACCCTTCCGGCCCGAACCCTTCCGTCTTGTAGCGGAAGCCGTTGGAGGGGAAGAAGTCCAGCATGACTTTCCTGGCCTCCACGGTCTGGGACAGGCCGATCAGGCGGATGGATTTGTTGTCCGGCGTGGTGAGCTTGGCCCGGGCATAGGCATATCCCGGCTGCAATACGTAGGTGAGCGCGTTCAGGCCGGCGGCCACGTCCAGGTAATCCGTCAGGCCGTAGTTGATCTCCACGTGCGGCAGCACCGGCGGGATTTTCTGGTTCGCCGCGTTGTCCCACAGGAAGGTCCGCCCGAACAGGGTCATATGCATGTTCCCGACCCCCGCCGTCGAGGACGATATGGTGGTGCTCAACCCATCCTGCCGCGACCGCAACGTCTGCGCCCCGGCCCCCTGCGCCAAAGCCAGGACCAGCGACAAACCCAACATTCCTACCGACCGATTCAAACGAACCACCTCCTTCAAACCCATGCGGACCACCCTATCCCAACCCGCCGAAGAAGCGAGCCGATCCACGGCGGCCTGCAACAAGTCCCTGCAGAAATTTTTGAAACGACCCGACAAAGAAGCCGGCCGATCCGCTGAGGCCGACAATACCGCTCCGGCTTTCCCGGAGTGAGGCTTGCCAGGGAGCAGACCCCGGCCATCGGGCCGGGCCTCCGAGAGGGGCTTCGCGGGGCGGTTCGCCGTACCGTAGGCATGTCTGAG
>DATENA010000287.1:0-2851 GCA_035275285.1 Fibrobacteria bacterium
CGGCATCCTCCTGGGGCCGTCCCTCCTGGGACATTTCCTGCCCGGCGTGGAAGGCCTGCTCTTTCCGCCCGCCGGCCTGGCGAACCTGAACCTGTTGAGCCAGGTGGGGATCATCCTATTCATGTTCTCCGTGGGGATGGAAATCGATCTGAGCGCCCTGCGCAAGCATGCCAAGGTGGCCCTCTTCGTCAGCAATGCCGGCATCATCCTGCCCTTCCTGCTGGGAACGGGGGCGGCGTACTTCCTCTACTCCGGGTTCGCGCCCGCGGGAGTGGAGTTCCCCGCGTTCGCCCTGTTCATGGGCATCGCCATGAGCATCACCGCCTTTCCCGTGCTGGCCCGCATCATCAAAGAACGCGGGCTGGAGTCGACGCACCTGGGGATGACCGCCATGGCGAGCGCGGCGGTGGACGACGTCACCGCCTGGATCCTGCTGGCCGTGGTCATCTCCGTCGCGCGGGCGCAATCCGCGCTTTCCGCCTTGCCCACCGCGGCCCTGGCCGCGGCGTTCACCCTGGCCATGCTGGGGGTGGCAAGGCCGCTGGCGGGAAGCTGGGCCGCCCGGGCCGGGGATCTTTCGCACCCGGGGCGCGGGGTGGCCTCCCTGGTGCTGATCGGCGTCTTCCTGAGCTCCCTGGCCACGGAGGCCATCGGCATCCACGCCTTGTTCGGGGCCTTCCTGGCGGGAGCCGTCATGCCGGCCGTGGGGCCCTTCCGCGTCTTCCTGAGGGATCGGCTGGAATATTCGGCGTCCTTGTTCCTGCTGCCCGTGTTTTTCGCCTCCACCGGCCTGCGCACGCGCATGGACGTGATGGACCGGGCCGGCGATTGGGCGATATGCGCCGCCTTGCTCGCGATCGCGGTGGCCGGCAAGCTGGGCGGCGTGAGCCTGGCCGCGCGCCTCACGGGGACGGATTGGCGCAACGCCTTCGCCTTGGGAGCGCTGATGAACACGCGCGGGTTGATGGAACTGATCGTCCTGAACGTGGGTCTGGACCTGGGCATCCTTTCGCCCCGGATCTTCACCATGATGGTGCTGGTCGCATTGGCGACGACGGCGATGACTGGACCGATGTTGACGTGGCTGGGAGTGGGACGAAAACCTTCTACGAAGCCCTCTTCTTCTTAATCAACTCCAACCTCCCCCCCCTCACCTTCACCTCGGCCAATTCCGCCAGCGCGTGGTCATAGAAGTCCTTGTCGGACACCCATTCCCGCACATCGAGGGGGCCTTTCTGGTTGAGCACGGAAACCGGCGCGGGGACGCCGTTCATCACGGCGCTCACGGGCACGAGGGTGATCTTGCCGTCCTTCAATTCGGGGTATCCCTTCATCTCGGAGTTGAGATAGCCCTTGATGCCGAGCACCCGGGCCAAGGTGGACAATGCCCCGCGCAAGCTGGTGGCGGGAAGGCTGTTGCGGGCCACCAGCAAGGTGTCCTGTGCGTCGAAGTGATAGTCCAGATGCTGATCCGACAGCAGCCTGCTGCTCCGGGTCAGGTGGTTGATCTCCCCGGCGGTGAGGGCCAGGGTGTCCCGGGACGTGTCGGCGAAGAAACCGCGCACCTGGGCGCGGATCTCTTCCTGGGCCTGAGGGGATTCCGGCACCTTGGCGATCTGCATGGGCCGGTCCGAAACGAAAGCGCGCAATTGCTTGTATTGCATCGCCACCAGCAGGATCGCGATGACCAGGATGAAGGCCGGCATCATGAGCAGGAAAAGGAAGAAGGGGCCCTTCGCGATGACGGGCTCTCCCCCGCCCCCGCCGGGTACACCCCGGGCGGAGGAAGGAAACGAAGACTTGCTTGCCAAAGAAGTTCCTTTCGGCTAGAGGGTGTTATGCCCGATTTCTGCGTAGCGGAGGCCGAGCCCGGGGCCCCCAAGGCGTCTCCAAGACGCCTTGGGGTGGAAGCAGCGGGTCGCGGCCAAGGAGGGGGAGGGAGCGATACTTGGAAAGTATCGCGACCGAGCCCGACGCCGGCCCCGGCCCGCGCAGCCGGCCGAAGTAGCGGAAATCGGGCATAACACCCTCTAGGGACCCCCCCTGACATCTTGGCGCCGGAAAACGGGTTGCCGGATCCGCCGGGGGATGTATGTTAGTAGGGAACCCATCCCGGACACGCCATGGAAACGCAACAGGAAACCGATCAGAGCAAGGATTTCGACACTTTCATTTCATCCCGGTCCACGCCCGTGCTGTCGGATTTCCGGGCCGATTGGTGCGCCCCCTGCAAAATGATGGATCCCATCCTCAAGGATCTGGCCAAGGAAATGAAGGGCCGCCTCATCGTCATCAAGGTGGACACGGAAAAGAAACCCCATCTCGCCAACCGCTTCGGCATCTCCGCCATCCCCACCCTGATCCTCTTCAAGGACGGCCGGGAAGTGCACCGCTTCCAAGGCGCCATGCCCCTGGCCCGGCTCAAGCAGGAATTGGATTCCCGGCTCTGAATAGTTTCTTTCCCAAGGACGGCTCCATGCGATGACCGGTCCGGGTCGCATCGGGGCGGAGGGGGAATTTCCGGCATGAAAGTGGGAGCGCTTTATCAGGGCGACGGCGTGTGCACATTCAGGGTTTTCGCGCCGCACGCGGAAAGCCTGAGCGTGGAATTGATCCGCAGGGGGGAATCCAGGCCGTTGCAGAAACGGGACCAGGGCTATTGGGAAGCCAGGGTGGAGGGCATCCGGCCCGGGGAGCTTTATAAATACTCCCGGAACGGCAAGGAGCCCCGGCCGGATCCGGCTTCCTTCTTCCAGCCCGAAGGCGTGCACGGGCCTTCCCAGGTCTGGGACCACGCTTCCTTCCCGTGGACGGATCGGGCCTGGCAAGGCGCCTCCCTCGACGAATACAT
>DATENA010000288.1:0-6820 GCA_035275285.1 Fibrobacteria bacterium
GGGAGAGGCCACTGGCGCGGTACAGGGTTAAAAGCCGGCGGGCTTGGGTTTGGGTGAGCTTGGGCATGGGACTCCTTGCGTGAAACCAAGAATCCTAGCCAAGGGAGAGGTCAAGGGAAAGGGGGGGCTGAGAACGGATACGAAGATCCGATGGATTCCGGTAAACAAAATGCCGCTTGTAAAGTAGCCAAGGCGTTGCCGAATGCAATTATCGGAGCCGCAGAAAATACTCCTGGTACATCAATGACAGGGGATGGACCGTGGAGTAAACCACGGGGGAGCACCTTGATTCAGGTAAGGAAAGTATGGTGGATGATTTTGGGTGGCACGATTGCCGTATCGGTTTTCAATAGACCGACGAGCTTCATACCGATTTGGATTTGGGCAGGATTTTGGCATATGCGCCCAAATGGCCGGCGATCGACCCGCGAGCCGGCCGGATCATCCGTGAAATCGGAACCCGCCCTCGATTTCCGGTTGACCGGAGACCTCGATTGCGGTATCTTTCCCTCAGAACCATGCGTCACGTCTCGAGCAGCATCTATTTCCTCTACTTCTGGCGGAAAACCGCCGGGGGTTAGGGAATTCGCGCGACTTTGAGGCCGAACCACCAACCCCCGGGAGTCCCCGGGGGTTTTTTGTTACTCCCTGGGCCGGGAATGCGCGTCTTCGCATGCGCTCCCGCCGGATGAAAGAGGAAGCCATGCCGACCACAGAGAACCTCAACATACGGGAGATAGTGCCTTTGATCGCTCCGGGAGAACTGAAGCGGATGCTGCCCATGGACGCGGCGGCGGTTGAAACCGTGGTCCAGGGCCGCGAGACGGTCCAGGCCATCCTGGCCGGCGGGGATCCGCGCATCCTGGCCATCGTGGGGCCCTGTTCCATCCATGATACGGATGCGGCCCTGGAATACGCCGGGCGCTTCAAGGCCTTGCGGGAGAAGGTGGGGGACAAGCTCTTCCTGCTCATGCGCGTCTATTTCGAGAAGCCCCGCACCACGGTGGGATGGAAGGGCTTCATCAACGATCCGTTCCTGGACGATTCCTGCGACATCTCCACGGGGGTGCGCGAGGCGCGCCGCCTGCTGCTGCAGATCAACGGCATGGGCATCCCCGCGGCCACGGAGTTCCTGGACCCCATCGTGCCGCAGTACATCGCGGACCTGGTGACCTGGGCCGCCATCGGCGCGCGCACCACCGAGTCCCAGACCCACCGGCAGATGGCCAGCGGCCTTTCCATGCCCGTGGGCTTCAAGAACGGCACGGACGGAAACATCCAGGTGGCCGTGGACGCCATGCAATCGGCGCGCTTCGCGCATAATTTCCTGGGCCTGGACGCGGACGGCCGCACCGCCATCGTCAAGACGCGCGGGAATCCCTGGGGGCACGTGGTGCTGCGCGGCGGCAAGAGCAAGCCGAACTACGATCCCGAGAGCATCGCGGAAGCGGTCGCGCAATTGAAGAAGGCGGGCATGGAAGCCCGCCTGGTGGTGGATTGCAGCCACGGCAATACCCAGAAGCGCCACGAACTGCAGGAAGCGGTCTGGCGGAACATCGTCGAGCAGAGGATGGCCGGGAACACGGCCCTGGTGGGGGCGATGGTGGAAAGCAACCTGTTCGAAGGCAGCCAGAAGATCCCGGGCGACCGGTCGCAGTTGCGTTACGGGGTTTCCGTCACGGATCAATGCGTGGGCTGGGAGACCACCGAGCGCATGGTCCTGAAGGCGCATGAGACCATGCAAGGCGCCGCGGCGGCCTAACGGGAGGAATCGGGCGCTTCCGCGTTGTCCGCGCGGGGCGCCTCCGGGTCCGGGCCCGCGCCGGGGTCCGGCTTCAGGAACGGCAGGCCGATGGCGGGGAAGGTGGCCAGCAGCAGGGCCACCTTGAGGAGCAGGTCCGTGTAGGTTCCGAAGTGGTAGTTGTCGAACAGGTATTTCTCGCCGAAAAGCACCGCGGGCAAAAGTACGAACACCCCGACCACGGCCTTGCCGATCTGGTTCTCCAGATTGATGGAGCGGGCCCGGGCGCGCAGCCAGAAAAAGCCTCCGAACAGGCAAATCAACGTCACGATTTTATCGACCATGGCCATGCCTGGAAAATAGGAATTAAGTTCCCCTGCGGCCCCGATTTGCTTGGAAAGATTGGGGTTCCCTGCCGCAAGATACGGGAAGTGCGTATCCCGGTACTCGCGGTATCGGGCCGTTCCACAGGCGTTTCCGGCGCGATGCGCGTTCCTCCCGCCTCCTTCAATTAATATATTCCCTGTGTGCCGTTCATGAATTCCTTCCGGGAGGTTTTGCCTATGAGAAGAGTCCTGTCTTTCTCCGCTTTGTCCAACCTTTTCACCTTCGCCACCCTGGCCAGGCCGGGCGCGGGCGCGCTGGTCGCGGCGGCATTGCTGCTCGGGCCCCTGCGGAGCGAGGCCAATCAAAGCGGGGAATTCGGATTGGGCTTCATCGCGGGCAACCCCTCCGGACTGTCCGGGAAACTGTGGGTGGGTCCCGACAACGCCCTGGACTTCACCGCCGGCTTCAGCATCGTGAACGATTGGATCTACCTGGACGCCGACTACGTATGGCACGAATGGAGCCTGATCCCGGTCAAGAAAGGCCGGCTGCCGTTGTATTACGGACCGGGCGTGTGGACTTCCATCTCGGATGAGGCGTCCATAGGCATCCGCGGGGTGGTGGGGCTGGAATACATTTTCCCGACCACGCCTTTCGACGTCTTCCTGGAAATCGCTCCCGGCATCTCGGTCCTGCCTTCGACGAACGTCGACGTTTCCGCCGGATTAGGGATGCGCTTCTTCTTCTGAGCGGCTTTTTCCCGAGCGTTATCGGCCCTCAGCGGGCCAGCGCGGCCGGCAGGCCGTTCACGAGCTTGGGCATGCCGGCCTTGGCCTGGACGCCCAGCAGGACGTAGCCCAGGGAGGGATCTTCGACGTCCGCCGCCATGCCCGCCCGGGAGTCGGGATCGATGCGCAGGGTGGCCGGGTTGATCTCCCGGGCCGCCGTTGCGGCCGAACCGTCCTTTACCACCGTGATCTTGTTCCCCGCGGCCTCCAGGGCCGCCCGCAACGTTTCCAGATCCCCGCGGAAGTACTCGTAACCGGACGGCAGGGCCGGCAGGCCCGCATCGAGGGGGAAGGGCGGGGGCAGGGTGCCTCCGTCCAGGCATTTGCCGCCCACGAAGGCGTTGGGATCCACGTAGCGGGATTCGATCAGGAACACGTTCGTGCGCACGAACCCCAAGGCGTCCCTGGCCTTCGCCAGCTTGGCGGGGGTGCCGGGAAGCAGATCGTCCTCGATGGCCAGCACGGCGTACTTGGAGGAGACGGCCAGGATGGAATCGCGCGTGAAATCCTTCTTCTCCTGGGCGGTGGCGCCGTCCAACAGGGGAATGGGGGTGGGCAGGATGCGGACGTTGCCGCAATAGGGGAAGGCCCCGTCGCGCACGTGCAGGGTATCGTTGACGGTGCGCATCACGCGGCCCCGCATCGACAGGTAGAAGGCGTCCCCCTGGCCGATGCCCGCCTGGTCCAGGAACACGCGGAACTTGGCGGCCGTGCCCGCATAGGGCTTGGAGAAGGATTCCGGAGGCGTGGGATCGGCGGCCGTTCCGCCGGGGATGGCGCCGCCGCCGGCGGTTTCGGCGGCGTTTCCGTCGGAAAGCCCGGTGCCGAACTTGTCCTGTTGCAACCAGCCCGCGAAATCCCCGGCCACGCCGTTGGTGAAGACCTTCACGGAGGCGTCGCCGACCGGGACCTTGGCCGAGAATTGGCCCGGCACGTCCCGGTAGAGCCTGTCCGTGCACTTGGACGGCGCGTTCGCGTCGAATTTCCTGCAGGAGTCCAGGCTTTCGATCAGGCTGCCGTCCAGGACCCAGACCTCCGCGGTCGAATCCTTGCCGCGCCCCAGGCGCGCGTTGACCTCGATGCGGCGGGTGGATTGCTTGGCCGCGTCGGTGCGGGTCATGCGGGCGCTGATGTCGAAGCTGCCGTCGTCCTGGTTGTAGGAATGGGTGGAATCGAGCACGGCCACTTCGTCGCCGAACTCGTCCTTGAGGGTCAGGATGAACAGCTTGCTCCCGGACTGCCTGAGGCTGAAACGGGCGTTGCCGAGGCCGGAAGGGGGCTTGCGGTAGGCCATGACGATGGACGGCGAAACCGTGGCGGTTCCGCCCGAGGCGGGCTGGGTCGCGACGGGGACGGTGGTGCCCGCGGGCGCGGCCTTCTGGATGTCGAGATAGCCGGAAACGTCCTCGCCGCGCCCGCTGGCGGCGTATTGGCCCACGAACGGCCCGCCGGCGAAGGCGGTGCTCAGCCTGGGCACGGACGCGATGCGGTTGGCCACGCCCTGCAAGAAGGCGCGGTTCTTGTCGTAGGTGCCGCGCAAGAGCAGGCTTTTGCCGGAATCCGGTCCGTTGTCCGGCAGGCGGACGGGGAAGAGGAACTCGCCCATGGATTCGTTCAAGCTGGCGGCCACCGTGTCCGTCAGGGTGTCCTTCAGGTAGGCGGAATAGGAGACCAGCAGGGTGTCCTGCTGGGCGCGCACCTTGAACTTGAGGGGGTAGGCGTTGTCGCCCAGTTTGATGAGGCCGGAGTACACGCCGGAAGGGGCGGAGACGCGGGCGCGCGTGGCGGGCTTGCTGGCCGCGTCGCCGGGGTCGTAGCCGAGCAGCTTTTCGATGTCGTCCGGGACGCCGTCCCCGTCCGCGTCCGTCCACTTCACGCCCAGGGCCGCCAGGGCCTCGAAGAAATCCTTTTTCCCGGCTTCGGTGGCTTCGCGCTCGATGCCGCTCGCGTCGATCATCTGTTCCAGGAAGTCCGCGATGCCGTCGCGGTCCGTGTCCACCAGGAAGTTCGGGAAGCTGCCCTTGTCGTCCGGGTTGGTGCGGTAATTGGCTTCCATGAAGTCCGTGAAGCCGTCCAGATCCCGGTCCGTGAAGCTCTCCTGGGCCTTGGCCTGGGACAGGGTGAGGGCGTCCTGATTGTCCAGCTTGCTGAAGTCGGAGGCGTTCGGGTAGCCTTTGACCGCGAAGGAGCCGCGGGAGGCGCCGAAGTCCGATTCGCCGTAATAGCGTTCCGCCTGGAAGCCGTTGGCCAGGAATTGCGCCGCGGAAGTGTCGCGCACGGCGATCACCTTCCATTGGTAGACGCCGGCCAGGCCCTTGGACGCGTTGAAAAGCTCCGTGAGCTGGAACTTGAAATTGACCCGTTCCCACCCCGGCAATTGCAGGGCCTGAACGTCGCGCAGGATGGCGGTGCCTCCGGACACGGGCTGGGCCGAAGCGTCCACGATGAGCCTGTGTTCGGAGCCCTTGCCTTGGGTGCGGATGAAGTACAAGGCGCCGAAAAGGGGGCGCCCGCCCGTGAACTTGGGATCCTCGGCCAGGCCCAGCAGATATCCCCCCACGCTGTCGAAGTCGAGCCCGCGGAAACGCAAGGTGATCTTGCCGGCGGCGTCGCCGGCGCCGTCGATGCCTCCCACCGGTCCCAGCAGGTTGAGGGGCTTGATCTCGCGCACCTTGAACTCGCTCGCGGCCACGGCCTGGGAGAATTGCCGCTTTTCGACCTTGCCGCCGTCCACGGCGTGGTTCACGATCCATTTGGTGCCCGTGTAGCCCAGGATGAATTTCAGGATCTGGAAGCTGGTGTCCTTGCCGGCCCCGTCGGCGCAGGCCGGCGCGGGATCCCAATCGGAACGGCCGTGTTCGGTCACGGTGGAGACCTTGACCGCGGCCCTGGCCTCGGTCTCGGTGACCGAGATGCCCCCGTCGATGGTGAATTCGTCCTTGATCGCGTCTTTGACCGGTTGCAGGACCACCGTGGTGGACAGGCGCAATTGTTCGCCCAGGAAACGGGGATCCGCGGCCGCGTTCTCCGGGCCGCTCGCGGCGGGAAGGTCGTAGACATAGTCCTTGCCGTCCAGGGTGAAGCGCGGTTCGGTCCTGGACCAGGCGATGCCGGAGGCGATTTCCTTGTCCCCCCGGAACACCTTGGGCAGGATGCCCGGAGCGGTCCTGGCCTGCACCCAGAGCGTGTCCTGGCCGGCCGCGGAGGCGACCTTGCGGAGCGCCACCTTGGAAGAGCAGGTGGCGGCGTCATGCTTGTAGACGGGGGCGGAAAAGCCCGCGTTGAGCAGGCTCTTTTCGGACGCTTCCCTGCGGATCCTGTCCAGGAACTGCTGCGAGGAGAGGAACTGGGCGCCTTTTTCCATGCGGAAGGAAGGATCGAGGAGGCTGCCCAGGCGGCCGATGTCGCCTTGCAGGTACGAATTGAAGAAGTCCTCCATCAAGAGGGCCACCGCCTGATCGCGGCCTTTCTTGTCCTTCGCGGCGCCCTCGTAATCCTTGACGGTGAAACCGAACCGGAAGATCTTGTCGAGCCGCTTGCCTCCCAGGTCCGTCAGGGTATCCGGGACGCCCACCGTGAAAGAGGCGCCCACCGGGAACGGTTCCTTGTGGACGAAGGTGAGCCGGGAACCCGTCACTTCCCAGTAACCCTCCACCTTGGGGTCCATCACGATGGCGCTCAGGGCGGAGAAGCCCTGCGGGGGCCGGGAGAAGTTGATCATGGGGTTCTGGGTGGGCTTCAGGGCCTCCTTGTCGGCGGGATAGGTGGAGGTCACGGTGAAAGCCTGGTCCGCGACCTTGGTTTCCGCGACGGCCCGGAACACCGCGCGGTATTCGCGTTCCAGCGGGTTCTTGGCCAGGTCCTTCAGCGAGGTGGGGATGACGATGCCGTAGCGGGAATCCGATTCCAGCCTGCCCAGGGCCAGCGTGAGCTGTTTGCTGTCGCCGCTCCAGCTCGCGGCGAC
>DATENA010000289.1:0-7131 GCA_035275285.1 Fibrobacteria bacterium
GTCGGGAGTTGAATACGGAAGATTCTTCGTATTCAACTCCCGACTCCCGACTCCGAGGGGCGAAGCGGCAGGCTCACGGCTTTTGCCCGGTACTCCCGACCTTTCATCTCGTACTCCCGACGTGATGCGGTTAGTTGTGCTTCAGCATCAAATCCCCACCCGCACATTCCGAGCGGCTTTTCTCAGAACCCGTCCAGCACTCCGTGCGTGATCGAATGATGCGGCAACGCTTCCACGATTTTCTCGTCGGAGGCGGCGAGGTCCACCTGCACGATGTCGAACCTCCCCAGGGGGGCCCCGCTTTCGTTGGTCAGCACGGAAACGACGGGCTTGGTGAACTCGGAGGCGTTGGGGCTCACCACCTTGGCCACCTTTCCGCTGGCGAGCCGGACCAGGGAACCCAAGGGGAAGATGGACATGGTCCGCAGGAACTGCCTGATATGCTCCCCGTCCAGGTGGCCGGAGCCGCCCATGGAGAGCAGGGAGAGCATGGCCTGGTAGGGGACGAGGGATTCCCGGTAGCTGCGCTGGTTGGTGAGGGCGGTGAAGACGTCGGCGATGCTCACGATGCGGGAGAAGCGGCTGACCGCCTGGCCGGAGCGGCTGTCCGGGTACCCGCTGCCGGAGATGCGTTCATGGTGCTGGTAGGGGATGACGAGGACGGCCTCGGACAGGCCGTGGACGTGTTCCAGGAGGCTCAGCCCCAGGATGGGATGCTTGCGCATTTCGAACAGTTCGCCTTCGTTGAGCTTGCCGCGCTTGAGCCGGATGCGTTCGGGGATCAGCATCATGCCCACGTCGGCCAGCAAGGCCCCTTGGGCGATTTCGATGGATTGGCTGCGGGAATAGCCCGCGGCGGAGGCCAGGGACAGGGAGAACAGGCACATTTTGACGGAGTGATCGTACAGGTAGTCCGGGCCGGTCTGGGGGAAGGCGGCCAGGTTGAGCAGCAGGTTGCGGTCCTTCATGAAGGTGTCCAGGAAGGAAGCGACGATGGAGCGGATGATGGCGTTGCTGGCGATTTCCCCGCGCACGATTTTCCCGAAGAGGATGCGCACCTGGCCGACGGCGTCCTCGAACTTCTTCAGGGTCTCCTGCTTGTACGGTTCGGTCCGATCGCGCACCAGCAACTGGGTCATGAACTGGGTCAAGGCCGGGCCCACCGGGTTGTCCATGGGCTTGAGCACCTGCACCTTGCGGGCGAAGACCGCGCCCTTGCTGAGCTGCGCGGCCACCAGGGACTGCAGCTTGAGGTCCTCCGGAACCGCCGGTTGCGGCTGCAGGCCCTCGAAATAGCCCGCATCGGCCAGGGCGCGCAATTCGCTCAGGGTCTGGCGGATCTCCTTGTCCCGCCGGGTGTCCCAATACTCCGAGTGTTTGCTCATGGTTTCCGCTCAGCGCACCTGGATGGCGCCGTCCTTGGAGTAGAAGGTTTTGGGGCCCGAAAGCACCTCGTCCACCAGCATCACTTCCCGGCCGATCTTGACCATCACTCCCGGAAAGGCTTTCTTGTGGACGGTGATGGTCGCGGATTCGGGTTCCGAAGCCTGGCGGTCCAGCAGGGAAAAGCGCTCCCGTTGCCGGCCGATCTTCGCGTCCACCTTGGCGCGCATCTTCTCCAGCTCGAACATCAGCTCGATGGCCCAGGGTTCCAGTCCGCGGTTCAGCTTCTCCACGTCCTGGATCTGCCGCAGGGAGTCTTCCAGCCGCTTGGCGTACTTCCCCATCTTTTCCATCTCCGCGCGGATCTCGATCATTTCCTCCGCCACGGTGAAATCGTATCCCGCCTCCATCTGGGTGGGCGTGCCGGTCTCGGTGCCGGCCACCTGGCATTCGATGGCGTAGCGGGCTTGCACCTTTCCGCCCGCCAAAAGGCCGTTCACGAAGACCGAACGGCGCGCCTGCAGGCGGCTGTTCACGGCTTCCTTCAGGATCCTGATCTCGTTCTCCCCGCGCACCTGCTGGTTGCGCACGTAGCCGAGGGTGATGTCCCCTTTGGCGTGCAGCATTCCCTTGCCTTGGCCGGTGAAGCCGCCCTTCACCAGCACCTTCCCCTGGGCCTTGACGGTGCAGTCCTCGATCAGCCCGGTAACTTCCACGTCACCTCCTGCGTCCAGGGAGAAACCGGCCTTGACGTCGCCGCGCACCTGGACGGATTTGCCGAAGGACACGTTCCCGGAAGCGTAGTCCACGTCCCCGTCCACCAGGTAGAACTCCTGCACTTCCAGCAGGCCGTCCACCAGGCGGGCGTGGCCCACGGCGCCGGCCACGATAAGGTTGGGATCGTGGGCGGAGCGTTCGGTATTGCGACCCAGGCGCGGCTCCAGGGCCTTTCCCGGTTCCGCGGCCACCAGGCGGCGGAACACGTCGATGCCGGGCTGTCCGGGTTTGGGAGGATGGATCACCGCCAGGGGCTGGCCCGGCGTCACGTTGCGGATGAGGGAGGCGCGCAGATCGACCGCGCCGCTTTCCGCCGTGGTGGGCGAGAAGGCGCCGTCGAAATCGATCAGGTATTCCAGGTAGCCGTCCCCGCCCTGGACGGGCGGCATGCCGCGGGAGGCTATGGGTTCCGCGTTGAGGCCATGGGCGATGCGCGCCAGGCCCGCTTCCAGGGAGGGGACGTCGAGGGGGGTGAGGACGCCTTTTTCCTTGAGGTAGACGTCGATTTCCGCGATGGAGGGAACCACGTAGCCGCCCGTTTCCGTGCGGACGGGTGCCAGGATCAGGCGGGCTTCCAGTCCGCCTTTTTCGATTCTCAATTCCAAGCGTTCCTGTCTGCGGGCGACGGCCCGACAGCCTTGCCCGGCCCGGCCGGTTCGGCCGTCCGGAGGGCTTACGGATCCCGGAGACTATTATAGGGTTCCGGCATCGCCGGGTCAATCCGGGAAGGGGGTCCGGGGGACGATTCGGACCCATTCGGGCCCGTTTTGGCGGGGCGGAGACCTTTCCTTGGGTCAGTGCAGGGTATCCAGATAGGGCCGGATGATGCGGGTCACCCGGCAAACCTTGGCGAAGCGCCACAGCTCATCCGCCCCGCCGCGACGCTTTTTGAGATAATCCCGCAGTGCTTCCAGGGCCACATCCAAGCCGATCTTGTTCCTGTACTTGAAGCAGTCCGCTACGGTTTTCGCCGCACTGAAAACTCGTATTCGCACCTTGTCCACGACGTGACTCTCGACACCCTTCAGGAAAGAATCTCCGGCCATGTGCACGTAACGCACCGGAAAGGGTGTCTTGGTCGGCCGCCACACGGGTCCCGAGACCGCCACCCAGACATCGGGAGGAAGTTGGGTGGTGAGGTCATGGAAGCGCAGCGCAGACAGCAGGCATACGACACCTTTAGGCACGGCGGCCCCTACCTCGGCCAGGCTATGGAAAGCGGAGAATTCGGCCTGTGGAAGCCCGTAGAGGCCCCGCCCTACCCTTTGCAGGGTTCCGGCGACTTCCGGCCGAAATCAACCGGAACCGGCCATTTCACAGGTTAATCGTTCTGGTCCGCATCCAACCCGGCTACTTCGCCCCCTCAACCGCCCGTTCCGGGGTTCCGGTGTCGATCCGATGGGTCGCCGAAATACGTCGCGTATCATGGGGGCGGAAGTTCTGAATGCCCGCAACCGCCAAAACACTTCATCCCAAGACTTTTTGAAGATTCCCTGCATTTGAACATCCTATCCCTGCCTTCCGGATCGGCAGTGGGCCGAAGATGTGCTTGCTTTTTGACTCGGCATTACTGTTTCAGGGCTTCAAGGATCAAAGGACGTTTTCATCACCGTGGCTTTTTCCCCATTGCCATAATCTCTAAACGCGACGTAGGGGACTCCCGTATTGCTCAGCGCCAGGGAGGGGGAGTCTACCATACCCGCGGAAAATCCAATCTTCCCCACATATTCCCACGCGGTTCCTGCGGCATTCAGTCGCATCACCGTGGCCTTATCCCCCTTGCTATTATCCTCGAACGCGACATAAGGCACCCCCGTACTGCTCAAAGCCAAGGAGGGGGGGCCTGCCATACCCGAGGAAAATCCGGGATTCCCTACATTTTCCCATGTGGTTCCTGCGGCATTCAGTCGCATCGCCGTGGCTTTATATCCATTGCCATAATCCCTAAACGCGACGTAGGGGACTCCCGTACTGCTCAGCGCCAGGGAGGGAGTGCTTGCTCCATTCGCGGAAAATCCAGGATTCCCCACATTTTCCCAGGCTGTTCCTGCGTCATTCAGCCGCATCACCATGGCTTTATGTTCATTGTTCCCATCCGAGAACGCGACGTAGGGGACTCCCGTGCTGCTCAGCGCCAGGGAGGGGAATGCTATACCCGCGGAAAACCCGGGATTCCCCACATTTTCCCAGGCTGTTCCTGCGGCATTCAGTCGCATCACCGTGGCTTCCTGGTAATTGCTCCCATCCTGGAACGCGATGTAGGGGACTCCCGTGTTGTTCAGTGCCAGGGAGGTGAAGTATACCATATCCATCGAAAATCCGGGATTCCCCACATATTCCCATGCGGTTCCTGCGGTATTCAGTCGCATCACCGTGGCCTTATCCCCATTGTCCCCATCCCGGAATGCAACATAAGGGACTCCCGCACTGCTCAGAGCCAGAGAGGTGTACCTTGCTTCACCTGTAGAAAATCCAGCCTTCCCCACATATTCCCATGCGGTTCCGGTTGGATTCAGCCGCATCACCGTGGCTTTACCTCCATTGACCTCATCCTGGAACGCAACATAAGGGACTCCCGTACTACTCAGAACCAGGGAAAGATCACTTATATTACCCGCAGAAAACCCGGCATTCCCCACAATCCCTTGCAAGGCAAGCACCAGGGATTTGGAGGAGGTAAAGGACCAATTCCCCGCCGAATCCCGCTCCTGCACATACAAAGTATGCGGCGCTTCGCTCAAATTCCCCGGCGGCGCATACTGCTCATTGCCCACCTCCGTAGCTCCCGAAGCCAGGTTGGCCTCATCCACCTTGCACCGATACGTACCCACCCCGCCCTTGCCCCCGCTTTTCCACGTCCAAACGGGTTTGAGGCTGTTCAAGGGAGACAAAGGAGTAGCGTCAAACACCGGCGCTCCCGGAGGGGTCAAATCCACCGTAACGGACGCGGTACCCGTAGCGGACCAGTTCCCGGCCGAATCCCGCTCCTGAACATAGAGAGTATGCTTCCCCTCTTTCAAGGCCGCATCGGGGGTAAAACTCAGGAGCGTTCCCGGGGCGGCTCCCGAAGTCAAGATACTGTCATCCAATTTAGAACGGAACAGGCCCATGCCCGCGTTGCCCCCGCCCACCCAAGTCCACACCGGCTTCGGAAGATTGGTAGGAGACGGCTGCCCCAGGGAGACTTTCGGGACTCCCGGAGGGGTCAAATCCACCGTCACCGAGGCGGTACCGGTTGCAGACCAGTTCCCGGCGGAATCCTGCTCCTGGACATAGAGCGTATGCGGCCCTTCCGGCAAAGCGGTGGCGGGGGTGAATTTCGGAATGGGCGTCGAGGTGGTTCCCGTCATCAGATCTCCGTCATCCAATTTGTAGCGATAGGATCTGGACCCATTGCCATTGCCGGGAACCCACGTCCAGGTGGGTTTGGGATTATTGGTAAAAGCAGCGGGAACCGATACCGCGGGGGCGCCCGGCGGCGTGGCATCGATGACAATGGATAGACGCCCGCTCAAGGACCAAACCCCATCGGAGTTCTTTTCCTGAACATAAAGCGTATAGGTTCCCTCGCTCAATTCCTTGGGGGGGATATAGGACGTATCCGAAATAGGAACGGAGACGGAGAGATCGTCATTGTCCAAGCGATAGCGGAAAACACCCGTTCCCCCTCCGCCGCTGCTCCAGGTCCAGGTGGGCATTTTATTGTTCGTGGGCGATTTCCCTTTCACCACCGGTTTTCCAGGGGGAGGCAGGACATTCCCCACGGTAATCGTGAGCCTCAAGGTGTCCTGGGCTTTGCCATCGCTGGCCCGGAAGGTCAGGAAGTAATTCCCGGATTGGCCGGGAGCGGGTTTCCAGGTGAACTGTCCCGCCGTAAAATGGGCCCCCGCCGGCAAACTATCCAAGGTCAAGGCGACGGAATCCAAATCCGGGTCCGTGGCTTCCACTTTGAACTCCAGGGGCTCGCCCTCTTTGACGACTTGGTTCTGAACCAGCTTGAAGACAGGCGGCCGGTTCACGTTGAGCACCTTCACGCGAGTGCTTTTCTCAACCTTCTTATCCGCCGAGGCGGAGTAGACGAAGGTTACGACATAGGGCTCGCTTCGGCCTTGGTCGAAGTTCGGCCTCCAGGTGAACTCACCTTCGCCGGGGGCGCGGCCCACCGTGTCCAGGGCCGCGCCGGAAAGGGGGTCCTTCAGGGTTAACGTGGTGGGACCGCTCCAGGGAGTGCGGACTGTGACGCGGAAGCGCAGGGAATCGCCCTCGGCAATGGAGGTGTCGGACGGGGCCAGGATTTCCGGGGGCGTAGGGTCGATCGTCACGGTGTCTTTTCCTGCTTGAGCAAGCAGGTCCTTGGATTGGTAATTTCCCGGGCCATGGACCGCGAACTCCTTTTTCACGCCTACCTTTCCGTTTTTATAGCCGATGAGGAATACGATGTATTCCCGGCCCACGCGGGGATCCATGGGCAGGCTCGCGACCTGCTTGGGATTACGCAAGACGCCGTGGAAAAGCTCCTGGGAAAACGAACTGTCCTGGCTGTACACCTTCACGATCAAGGAATCGAAGGTCAAAAGACTGTCGTTGTCCTTGTTGATGATCATGTTGAGCGTGTGCTCGGAGTCATCCGTTGCCGTGCACGCGGCAAGGATGAGCAGCGCGGAGAACGAAATCAATGCGAGCAGGAATCCTTGGGCCCTTCGATGTTTCATGGCCATGCCTTAGGGTTGGAGTGGATCGGATGCATTCGAGGATTTGGAATCTTCATGCAAAAGCAGAACGGCCGTGGTGGCAACCGCCGCAACCCCTACCGCGCTCCCGGCCCACCAGACCCATGTTGAAGAACGCGCCGGTTTTTCCTTCGCCGGTTTCGGCTCCGGCTTTCCCTTCTCGAGGGTCGAGTCCTTAAGGGGGCGACCCAGGGCATCATGGTGGCGTGCATACTCCTGCTGCTTCAGATATCTTTCCTTT
>DATENA010000290.1:0-3438 GCA_035275285.1 Fibrobacteria bacterium
CGGGGGTCGGGAGTTGAATACGCGCATTGAAGCCGATAGGCAGCGCTCTTCGTATTCAACTCCCGACCCCCGACTCCGAGGGGCGCAGCGGCAGGCCGGCCGAAGGCGGGAGCCCGTACCCCCGACCTTTTTATGAAGTCCCGTACGCCCGACCTTCTTCTTACCGCCATTCGACCTACTCAGCTCTTTTCCTACCTCGCCTTCATGGCCTCCACCATCTTCTTCCCGATCTCCGCCGCCGTAGCCGCCACGGTCACGCCTGCGTCCTTCAAGGCTTGGATCTTGGCTTCCGCGGTGCCGGAGGTGCCGTCGATGATGGCGCCCGCATGGCCCATGCGCTTGCCCTTGGGGGCCGAAGCGCCGGCGATGAATCCCACCACGGGCTTCTTGACATTGTCCTTGATCCAGGCCGCGGCGATCTCCTCGTCGCTCCCGCCGATTTCGCCGATCAGGATGATGCCTTCGGTTTCCGGATCCGCGTTGAGCATCTTGATCACATCGATGTGGCTGAGCCCGTGGACGGGATCCCCGCCGATGCCGACGGCGGTGGTCTGGCCCAGGCCCGCCACCGTGGTCTGATGCACGGCTTCATAGGTCAAGGTGCCCGAGCGCGACACGATGCCGATGCGGCCCTTGCTGTGGATGGGTCCGGGGGCGATGCCGATCTTGCACACGCCCGCCGTGGTCACCCCGGGGCAGTTGGGCCCGATGAGGATGCACTGCTTGGTCTTCAGGTAGTTGTGCACCTTGAGCATGTCCATGACGGGGATGCCTTCGGTGATGGCCACGATCAGGTGCACGCCCGCGTCCGCCGCTTCCAGGATGGCGTCGGCCGCGAAGGGGGCGGGCACGAAGATCATGGTGGCATTGGCGCCGGTGGCCTTCACCGATTCCGCCACGCTGTTGAAGACGGGGAACCCGTCCACCGTGGTGCCGCCCTTCTTGGGGGTCACGCCGCCGACCACGTTGGTGCCGTACTCGCGGCATTTCTGCGAATGGAACAGGCCGGCCTTGCCGGTGATGCCCTGGGTGATGAGTTTGGTTTCCTTGCCGATCAAAATTGCCATTTCAATTCTCTCCCTGCGTTCTCGCTCGGGGGTGCAGTTGCTCCCCCTCGTGGCTCACAGCGCTTTGTGCGCTGTTCGCTCCTTTGCCGGCTTTGACCCATTGCGCAGCCTTCTTCGCCCCATCCTCGAGATCCGCGGCGCTGGTCAGGTTCAGGCCCGATTTTTCGATCACTTCCTTGCCTTCCTTCACATTGGTGCCTTCCAGGCGCACCACCAGGGGCACCTTGAGGCCCGTGGTCTTCACCGCGTTCACCACGCCGCGCGCGATGCGATCGCAGGGCATGATGCCGCCGAAAATGTTGACCAGGATGGCCTTGACGTTCTTGTCCGAACTGATGATTTCGAAGGCCTTGGTGACGGCCTCTTCCGAAGCCGAGCCGCCCACGTCCAGGAAGTTGGCCGGCTGCGCGCCGTAATGGGCGATGATGTCCATGGTGGCCATGGCCAGGCCCGCGCCGTTCACCATGCAGCCGATGTCCCCGTCCAGCTTGATGTAGCTGAGGCCGTATTTGCCGGCCTCGATTTCGGAAGGATCCTTCTCCGCATCCGGATCCCCGCCCGTGTCCGTCTGGCGGAACACGGCGTTCTCGTCGATGTTGAACTTGCAGTCCAGGAGGGAAAGCGCTCCGGAGCCGTTCACGACCAGGGGATTGATCTCCAGCAAGGTGCAATCCTTCTCCTGGTAGATCCGGTACAGTTTTTCCAGGATGTCCGCGAAGGACTTGGCCTGATCGCCTTCCAGGCCCAGGAACTTGGCGCCCTGGGCGGATAGCGCCGGATCGACGTTGCGGCCCCAGGCGGGATACAATTTCAGGATGCGGTCGGGGGTCTTCTCGGCCACTTCCTCGATGTCCATGCCGCCCTCGGGGCTCAGGATCAGGACGATGTTGGCCTTGGCGCGGTCCAGGGTCACGGCTACGTAGAGTTCGCGCTTGATGACGCTGGCTTCTTCCAGCAGCACGGCTTCGATCTTGACGCCCTCGGGACCGGTCTGCTTGGTGACGAGGGTCATGCCCAGGAGTTGCTTGGCATGGGCCGAAGCCTCTTCGGCCGTTTTGTACAGCTTGATGCCGCCGGCCTTGCCGCGGCCGCCGGTGTAGGCTTGGGCCTTGGCCACGCCGGCGCTCAAGCCGAGCTTGGCCAGCGCCCCGGACACCTCTTCGGTCTTGAAGACCACTTCGCCTTTGGGCACGGGCAGCCCGGCCCGGCGCAGGACGGCCTTGGCTTGGTATTCATGCAACTTCATGGATTTTCCTTGCTTGGTTTACAACCGCTAAAAAATGCTCAATAATGGGCCCGCGATCAATCATTTTGAGGCAAAGAAAGGGAAAAAGGAAGGACGCGTTTGCTGCCCGAACAAAGCCCGCCGCCGTCGACGTGCGATCATGCCCCGCTTCCGGACCCGTAGGCACTCCCCGGAGAGAGCCCGGCGCGTCTCCGGGCAGGGAACCCGGCGCGCCTCCCGGCGGAAAACCGCCCGGTTCTCCGCTAGAAGAACCGGCCGCTTCTCCTAACGGAGAACCGGGCAGCCGAATTGG
Organism: Fibrobacteria bacterium; assembly: GCA_035275285.1. Classification (GTDB taxonomy): domain Bacteria; phylum Fibrobacterota; class Fibrobacteria; order UBA11236; family UBA11236; genus Chersky-265. The sequence goes on from DATENA010000290.1 coordinate 2,606, forward strand.
GGCTTCAGGAAATGCTTCTCCGGCATCCGGTTGAAGGGATCCTGCTTGGCTTTCACCATCAACTTGAGATTGGTATTGGCCAGGCTGGTGACCAGGGCGGTCTGGGCCGTGGACAGGACGCCCATGATGGAACAGCCCTGGAAATCCCCGCAATGCTCGGGATGCTCCAGGCAGTCCATCAGATTGATCTTCCCTTCCACCGCCTCGATGATGTCCAGGATGGATATCCGCTCGGGCTGGCGGGCCAGCATGATGCCGCCTTTGACTCCAGGGATGGTGCGCAACAGCTTGGCCTTGGAAAGGCGCGAAACAATGCCCTGGAGGAACCGCATGGAGAGATGGGACTGCTCCGAGATGGCCTGGACGGGGACCGGATGCGGCTGCCCCACCAGTCCCCCATCGGGCAGGAACCATTGCCGGGCCAGGAATTGCATGGTCCGGAGGGCATAGTCGGTTTTCTTGGTGAATTTCATGGCCTAACCCAGGATAACAATATAGTCTAACCCACCTTTCCTCGCCTTTCCAACCCAATGGAGCGCTTCCGAACCGCAGGAATTCCCAAACTTATCGTTTTGGCCGCAGCTTGGGGAAGAATTTGAGCTTTTCAGCATCAAAATATTGAAATCATGGCCTAATGACGGTTAAACTGAGCATGTATCTTTTTGCCGATCAATGGCGGCCTTTGAACCCGGACAAAATGATCAGGAGCACGGAATGTCCCATAAGATGATGCTGAGCACCCTAACCGCCCTTTGCACGGCTTCGGCGCTCTTCGCGCTGGACGAATACATGCCGGTCGCGGCCCGAGTCATGCAAATCAACGTCGGGGTCGA
>DATENA010000291.1:0-32438 GCA_035275285.1 Fibrobacteria bacterium
TCCGCCGGCCCCGAGGCCATCCGCATGAAACCCGACGGCATCGATGTTTTCGCCTATACCGATTACCGGGCCTTTCTTGCGGATTATTACCGGGCCCGCAAGCTAGTGGATCGGAAATTCTCCCATCGCTTCATCAAGGAAAAAATGAAGGTGGGCTCGGCGGGTTGGTTCTCCGATGTTTTGAAGAGCCGCGCAAACCTTACCGCCGATCATATCATCCGTCTTTCCCGCCTGCTCGGGATGGAAACCAATGAAGAAGATTATTTCGAGGCCCTGGTCGGTTACGGCCAAGCCGCCACGACCCAAACCAAGAACCGCTTTTTCCGCCGGATGCGCAATTGCAAGGAGGTGAAGGCGGACCTGGTCGGGGAGGACCGCATCGAGTTCTACAGCCGTTGGTATCATTCGGCCCTCCGGGAATTGCTGTTCTTCTTTCCTTTCCGCGGGGATTACGCGGCCCTGGCCAGGAAGTTGCGGCCGGAGATCAAGGTCGCGGAGGTCAAGGAGAGCATCGACCTGTTGCAGCGGATGGGATTCCTGGAACAGGACAACGCGGGGAACTATCTCACCAAGGGCACGACCCTCAAGCAGGACAAGGCCTTTCCATCCGAATTGCTCACCCGATTCCTGAAATCGCATATAGCCCTGGCGGGCGAAGCGCTGGACAGGTTCGACAAGGACCAGCGGGACATCTCGGCCCTTACCATCTCCCTCTCCGACAAGGCTTTTCGGGAGGTGCGCGAGGACGTGCGCAGCTTGCGCAAAAGGGTGTTGGCCTTGACCGGAGAAGACCCTCATCCTACCCGGGTATACCAATGCAATTTCCAGGTGTTCCCTCTTTCCGATTAGCTGGGCGCCATTATTTTACGGATCTCCTGTTAGGACAGCGCCCGGTTGAAGATTTGCACGTCATCTATGTCGCCTCGGAAGGGTTTCCGGCCATCCTGGGAAAGCGAGGACGCATGCTTGTTCCCGATCAACACGGGCAGGGTATTCGGCCCGAGTGCGATGCGACCGGGCGAGAGTGAGAAGGAAGCATCCAGGACGCCGTCCACGTAAAGGTATATCCGGGACGCGCTGCAGTCGTACACTCCCGCCAGGTGGTGGAAACGGCAGCGGGCCAGCCGGGATTCGCCGCGTATCTCCGCGAAATAGTCATGCGCGGCCAAGGCCAAGGAAATGCGATGGCGGAAGATGCCGAGGCTATAGCCGCCTTGTTGGCTGGCGATTCGGCCGGGGGCGTATTTCGAGAGGATGACCCCGTTGGAATCGGCTGGATCCAGTCGCACCCAGGCGGCCAGGGTCAGCGGGCCCGTGATGTTCAGGCTCGGACTATGGGGTATGGCGATGGCATCGGTCGAGCCGTCAAAGGCATAGGCCCGGTTGGGGTGGCCGTGCCGGTCCGGGGCGGGAACGGCTCCCAGCACGCTCCCATGGTTGCCGGAACCGGATTGATCCTGGGCGTTGCCCGAGAATGGATAATCACCGACTAGGTAAGAAGGGAAGGGGACGCTCCGGGCAGCCCAGTCATTTTCATCGACTCCGTTCTCCGTATCCGCCGGGAATTGGCAGCCTGCGGAAAACAAGGCCAGGATTCCGCCCAACCAGATGGGATTGTTCTTTTTCATGGAAACTCCTTTTGATCAATCAGGTTTTGACAGGTGAACACCACCGGGGTCATGCATAAGGTATCGATCGGCCGTTGGGGATGGTGTGCGAGGGACGAGATTCCGATCGGAAATCTCGATCAGATGCGCCCTGGGCGGATACGGCCGGCTGTTCGGAAAAACCGATCGGTTTTTCCGGGCCGCGATTGCAGGCCGGAATAGGGGAATGTACTCTTTCAGGGTTATGCCTACGCCCATGCCAGCCGGGACCAGAAGGAGATCCGCCCCCATCGCGTTGACGACCGCCCTGGCTTTTTTTCTGTGGCTGGCCGGCTGCCTGTTCCAACGAGGCGAAGAAACCGCCTCCACCCGCGGCTCCGAAGTGGAGAACCAGGTGGGTTTGTACGGAAGGATTTTCGATGTCCACGGCCGCCCGGTGGAAGGGGTGAAGGTCCGGGCCCTTCCGTCCTCGCAATTCGCATTGGGTAAACCCGCCGCGCGGCCGGAACAAGTCGGGCCCGATACGGTCGCCGCGGACACATTTTCCACCGATGCCTGGGGAACCTATTCCTTCCGTCATTTGCCTAAGGGCGTCTATAACCTGCTCGGCGGCTACTTCAAGGACGGCAAGGTGGTTTTCGTGGGCGGAGTGTCCTATGCCGGAGCGGGTAAAAACCTGGACGTCGGGGATGATACCTTGCGGGAACCCGGACGCATCCTGGGCCAAGTGCTGCTCAATGGGAAAGGCGTGGAGAAGGTCTTCTGCTATTTGCCCGGCACTTCTTATCTCGCCATCACCGATGGGGAAGGCCGATTCGCGCTCTCCAAGGTCCCGCAGGGAACCTATATCCTCAATTACCTGGCCGCCGGATTGGCCGGGTCGCCCGATACAGGCATCCGGGTATCCGCCGGGAAGGATATGATCCTGCCGGCCAAAGAACTGACGAATGATACGGCCTTGCCCCCGCCCATGCCCACGGGTCTTTCCATAACGGCCTATGATTCATTGGAGGGCGTCGTCTACCTGCACTGGCATCCCGTGCAGGTGGCGGATCTGGCGGGGTATGCGCTTTTCCGCAATCAGGCGGGGTCTTCCGAGCTGACGAGGATCAACGCCGGTCCCTGGCAGGATACGGCGTTTCCGGACACCTTGCATTGGTCCGAGGGCGATACGGCGAGGTTGGAAATGGAATGGCGGGTCAAGGCCCAGGACCGCGCCTTCAACGTGAGCAACGGTTTTTCGGATCCCGTCCGGCTATCGGCCGCATCCCCGAATCTGCTGCGGACGTCCTTCGCCTTCCGGCGGAAATTGCTGCCGGGAGACGCCGGCCAGAGGGAAGATACTTTGCAATTGGTGTCCGCTTTCGATGCCCATCATGGGCGCATCGATTCCCTCGCCTGGTTCCGGGAGGGAGCGGCAATCCCCCTTCTCAGAGCCAAGGTGGGGGCGCAAAAAGGGGAAGATACCTTGACCTATGTGATAACCGGATCCCTTGCCACCCGATTCCGGATCATGACCTGGGCCTCGGACGGCAAGGCTTGGGAGGCATCCCATCGATTCGTACTTGTCAGGCCCGATTATCAATGGCTGCGGACCGGGATCCTGGTCCCGGCGAAATCCCTTCTGGAAATCCATGCATCGGGTGAAATGATAGGGCGCCTCGGAGAAATCTACGGACCGGATGGAGGTTCGGGCCTCGGAGGGAGCGCATGGCTCGTACCCAATCAACCCTCCTACGCCCTTTTCGCACGGATCGGAGGGGGAAACGCCTTTAAAATCGGCTCCTCCTTCCTGGGCCTGGCGCAACAGGAGGGCGAATTGGAAATCGGCATCAATATCAATGGCATTTTTACCGGTTTTTTCCTGCTGGATTCGCTTTCCATCGATTCCATCCGGCAATAGCGCGGGAACGACGTGCGTGGTTGTCGCGGTCCTTTTACTGCAACCTTCAGGCCTGCCAAGGAAGGCCCGCGTTCAAACCGTCACCTTCTTCCCGTCGATGAAGTGGCCGTCCAGGTCGAAGTGCATGGTATCGCCGCTGTCGGTCCCGAACATGGCGCCGCCCCAGCGCAGCTTCTGCTTCACCACCATTTCCATGAACACTTCCTTGCGCATGTTGAAGACCCCATTGCAGGGATCGCGCTGCCTTCCGCCAGGCCCGGTGATGTCGCCGTTCGCGTCCACGGTGAGCTTGCCCACGGTGATCACCTTAGGCATGAAGGCATGGTCCTCCACGATTTTGTCGTAGAAGGCCTGGAAGGTCGCATCGGGGTTCGGGCCCTTCAGGGCGGGCTTCAGGGGGGTGCCGTCCACGTGCACGGCATTATCGTGGATGAGTCCGGTGCTGAGGTCGGTCTCCAGGGCGGCCTTGAACTCCTCGAACGGCTTCTGGAGGGGCTTCCTTCCGGAATTGGCGGGGTGGAAGGCGTAGCGGAAATACGTCTGCAGGTTGTAGCTGAAGGCGCGGAACCGGTGGTACATGTCGTCGGCCTTGCCGCGATCCAACTCGGGCCGAAGGTCTGCGGGCTTGCCTTGGAACAGGGCGTTGGCCCGGTCGAAGATGACGAAGGCGGGCTTCCACACTTTATCGGTGTGCAGGGCGCGGAAATCCCCTTTGAAGAGGAAGATCCTCTTCTTGGGATCCTCGTTGGGGTCCTTGGTCTTGTGCAGTTCCCCGCCATGGACGCCGTTGGCATCGCGCACCGGCGTCCAGGGACAGGCCTCGTAATTGATATCAATGGCCGATCCGCTGCTGTGCTTGCTCGACGGGTTGCCCCGGTCCTGGAACCCTCCATGCTGCCGGATCTGGGGCGCACCGCCATTCGACGGCTCCTGCCCCAGCCAGCACCAGGCCTTGAATTCGTCCTTGGTGAGCTCGGCGGGAGCCGGTTTGCCCTCTTTCGCCAATTGGTCCATCCTGTCCTGGAAGGCCAGGGAGTAGAGGGCGGTTTGCGCGTTGATGAGGCGCTCCGCCAAATCCTTGTTGACGCCTCCGCCGGCGATATCCACGCCCAGGAAGCTGAAATTGAACAGTTCCACCTGCCGGCCCTGGAATTCGATAGTGCCTGTCGATTTCTTCTCCTTCACGAAGGTGGGAAAGTCGGCTTCCAAGGCGCCTTGGGGTATTTCGGCCATTGCGGTTCCGGGGTCAGAGTGGGAAGGCGTCCAGGGGCGGGGACTCGGCGTCGTCGGGTTTGGGATCGGTGAGGTCGCCTTCCTCGGGATCCGGCATCTCCAATCCGTCGCGATGCACGTCGCGCAGGCCGACCTTGTCCCGGCCGTCGGCCTGCTCCAAGCGATGCGCGATCCGGAAGGAATCCAGTCGGGCGTCGACGGTCTCCTCGCCCGCATAGCCCAGGTTGAGGAGGCGCTTGTCCATCTGGATGGGATCGTCCACCGCCTCGTGATCGGAATCCAGGATGGGCCGGCCCCTGAAGAGGAAGACGTCCTTGACGGGATCCGGTTTGAATCCCGCGAGGAAGGGATGGCGCGGGACGCCGTCGGTGATCTTCCGCCGCAGCCCCTCGGGAATCTCGGGGTCGGCGTTGGAAAGGGCGGGGAAGTCCCTTCCCCATTCGATGAGGTCCACGTCGCGGAGGATCACGTCATCCATCACCACCAGCCCGTCGGCGCCGACGGCTCCGTCGCGGGTCTTTCCGCCGATATGGACCCGGAAGGGAGTCCCCTCCTTGACCCGCTTCCCGCGGGCGTCCCGCAAGGTGACGCGGAGGGCGGCCGGCCGGCCACCTGCGACGCTCTCGCAAGGCAGGTCGCCGGCCAGGGTGTCGTAGAAGCGGCAGGCGAAGGTGTCGCGGGTGTCCTCGTTCCTGCGGCGCTGATCCCGGAAGGACCGGCGCATGTCGCCGTCGGAGAAGAAGCGGGCCCGGCAGCCGGATGAGCCTTCGCCGGCCCGGGGACAGGGCCACAGGGCCGGGTTCACCTTGGACTCCGGCTCGAAGAGCAGGGCCGTCACCCGGCGGTTTGCGGTATTCTCGGCGTTACGCTCGGACTTGTCCTTTTCCAGGGCCTGGCTCTCGGCCTTGGAGAAGACGAGGATGGGATTGAACTCGCCGCAGCCTTGGAAATCGCCCTTGCCCTTGGAGTCGGCGCGGCCGGCTAGGAAATCCTTTTCCCTGTCCAGGGGCCGGGAATCCTTGCCGTGCAGCACGTCCATGTAGGCCTCGAAGAGGGCCTTACGGGTGGCCAGATCGACGAAGCCCGATCCGGGCAGGCCCTTGGCCGCCTGGAAATCCAAGGTGGCCTGGTGCGTCTTCGGTCCCGCCTTGCCGTCGATGGGCCCGGGATCGTTCCCGACCGCCTTCAGCATGGATTGGAGGCCCTTCTGCCCCCAATTGTCGTTGCCGGCGGGCTGGGAAAACAGTTCCTCCCAGACGGCCGCGTCGCGGACCAGCAGCCCGTAAACGGCTTTCACCCTGCGATCGCTCAAGGACTTGTTGTATTCGTCCTGGCCCACGGGATCGGCATGGCCGAACAGGGAAATGGGGCTGCCGGGGTTGGCCTTGCGCTTGGCGGCCAGGCGGCCGAGGCTTTCGGCGACATCGGGACGCAGGAAGGAGGAATCGAAATCGAAGTGCTTGTCGGGGAGCAGGCAGCAGCCCACGGGCCGCAAGGGGACCTGGACCCGGCTCGATTCCGCGCCTTGGGCCAGGGATACCCGGGCCGGGGTCAGCATCCGAAGGCTTCCTTGAGCTTGCCTTCGGTGGCGCCGTCCAGCTCCCCGGTGGCCGCAAGGCGGCTGTCGCATTGGAATTCCTCCAGGGCCTTGCGGAAGGTCGGGCGTTCCGCGTCAGGGCCGGGAAGGTACCCCATGCTGTCCAGGCGATCGCGGGCGCCCTTGGGTCGGCCGGGCGGATCCAGCTTGTCGATGATGACGCTCAGGGTCAGGGCCTTTTTCTTCCCGTCCGCCTTGACCAGGATTTCGGCGCTTTGCGCATCGGCGGGCACGAACTTGGCCAGCACGCCCTTGGCATCCGTGGCGAGCTCATAGGATTCGCCTGCGATTTTCAGGGTGCATTGGCGGTTGGCCAGAGGACCCTGGAAGGCCGCCTCCAGCCTGAGCCGCAGCCAGGCCATGGGGCGGGCCTCGCCTTTGAGCGGCGGGCTCTCCGTCTCCTTCGAGAGGGAGTGCTTGGCCATGAATATATACTCGCAGGCTTTGGGCAGTTCGCCATCCTTCCTGAAGGAAGGAATGAAGGCGGTGAATTCGCAAGTCGCCTTGCCGCCGGTGAGCGACGCCTCCTGGGTCGCCAGCTTCTCCCGCTGCCCATCCGGGTGGAGGGCGAACAAGGTCATCTTCACGCGGGTCAGGTGGGCGGATTCCGGGGGCAAGGCGGCCTCCACCCGGGCCGTGGCCTTGGCATTGAAGAAAACCTTCTCCTCGATCCAACCGGGCGACAGCACCAAGGAGGCGCCGGCCTTCATGGCCTGCTCCTTCCTGGCGTCCTCAGGCTGGGGTACGGCGGAGGCGAATCCCTCCTCAGCCTCAGCCTCCGCGGTCCTAGCCGCTTCGGCCTTGCGCCTGGAGGCTGCGCCCCAACCTCCACCCCGGCGGAAAGCGGAACGTAAGGCCAATTGGCGCAGGTCATCGCCGGAGGACGGGAAGCCGGGGAAATGCATGGTTATACGGTTAGATGTACGAACGCAGTGATTTGTCGCATCCGGTGCGCCAGCGGAGTTCCCGGGCCCGGGGCCCGGTTGACCCTGGGTCGGAGCAAAAGAGGTTGGAACAAGAAAACAGGCGGCTTGGGGCGGATTTCCGGGGAAAACCGCCCAGGACGCGAGTTTCGCCTCTCCAAACGGTCGGCGGCCCAAGGACATCCCGTTGATGTTCCGAATGGCCGCTATGGAGTCCACGGCCAAGGTTCTGAATGGTCCGTTTTCCACTACGGTCCATGATGTCTCACGTCGCGATTCGACGCTTTACAACCAGGTCTTGATCGCTGACGATATATTCCGGCGTAAAACCCTGTCTAATTTGTCCTCGTATGGGGCATCTGGGCGGCTTTGCAGGGTATCATATTTTGGCCAACTCCATGCGCAAGGCGCTGGAATTATCTTTCGATTCAAGCAAGAAACCGATCCCTTGGGTTCCGTAACGAAAGGTTGGGGACTTGGAAACACAGAATCAGGCTTCCAGGAATCCGTTCCTGACGGAATTCAAGCATCCTTTTCTCGAGTCGAAATGGGCGCAAGTGGTTTTGTCCATTTCCATTTTCGCATTCGCCGTAGTTGTTTGTATAATCGCATGGTTGGACGGTTCCGCATGCCTCGAGTTGTATTTTTCGGATTCGTCATCGATTCGACCCCGCATCGAAAAATTGGTTTTCGGATATCTGGTTGAAATACATCATGGAATTTTCAACGTCGTGGCGGTTCCGGTGTTCGTTTATTTTACCTTGGCATTCTTCTATTACGCCAAAACCAGCGTGACCAACTTGAACACTGCGGGCAATCTCTACTTGAAGCACGGTCAAACGGTAGTGCCGCCCGATGAATTCATATCCGAATACAATAGAAAGCTGTTCCCCGAATTACTGTTTCCAGGCCTTTTTTTATTGACCTTGCTATTCATCTTCGCGACCGAGATGAAAGGTTACGCGCCGAGTTTTTTCGGTTGGGTCCAGTCCTCATTTTCAAGCGAGTGGTTCGGTAGCACGCTTGAACAATTGAATGCGAAGAATATCCAATTCATCGAGGAGAAATTCGTCGGAGTCGGGTATGGCGGCATCAAAATAATCGGGGTCATGGGGGGAAGCGGAAATTTCCCCCTTCATTGCATTTTCTTGATTTTAAGTCTTTCGTTCCAGGCCTTCTTCTTCTCATACGCGATTTGGCTTTTTCTTAAAATCGCCTTCTTCCTCGCAATAATTTTCATCGGGCTGAAAAATGGGGCGGACGGTATCGAAAAAGCGGCCATGGCCAAGGTTCCGAAGTCGGGTCTGCCGCCAACCACCGAAGATACCCGCGGAATCTTTATTCAATTGAATTTCGAGGATGAAAATAGGCGATTCGGATTGGGGGAGCTGGACAAGGTCTATAACTATTCATCTGCCTTGGTGTTCATAGGATCCCTGGCGTTCTTTTTCCAAACAGCCATCAACGGATCCAAGGGGACCAGTTTCTGGTCCAATCCCAATTTGAGAATGATCAGCCAGCCAATCGCGATTCTGGTCGTGGTTTCAATGCTGGTCATCATCGGCTTGATTCCCGTCAGTATTTTCGGGGTCATGACTCGGGACAGCCAGGAAAAGCAAAAAAGATCGTTGATGGTGAGGAAAAAGAAGCTTTCCAGCCAATCCGGATTTGACCGGGAAATGAAGGAAATAGACAAAGGCATCATCCTGGCGGATGAACAAAGGCCTTGGCCCCGTGGCGATAAAACCTACGCTTTTCTGTCTTTGGGAAGCCTTGCCTTGATTTTGCTGCCGTTCATCGGCTTGATGGACGGTGTTCCGGACTTCGTAAAGATCCTATTCGATCTGCCGGCGAAGGCCACTGCTATTTTCTGCAAATGAATCTGGGGCCCGGCGCCATCGCCTGACGATCGAATCACTTGCATCCCAGGCGAAGCGAATGAAATGCGCACCGATCCCATATCGATGAATTGAGGATCCTTGGACCCGGCATATACCGATCCGGCGTTCTATCGCCGCCTCTTTTTATTTCTCCGGTGATGCGGTCCCGGTTCCCGGCGCTCCGCCTCCAAGGCCGGGAACCCCGGTATCCACACGGGCAACGGGCGCATCCCCGCCGATTTTCCGGCGCCTAATCGCGGATAGGCGGCGCTCTCCCGGCCGCTTCGGCTCACTAATTCACGATCCATTACTGAGCTATTTGAAAATGCATTGCGGTATCGATTTCGATTGACGTGACCGCGGGCGCGGAAATAAGTTCATCCTCCGAGGCCGCGTCCGTGAACATTGAGGCGGGCATACACACCAGCAAAGGGAAAATGGATGAAACCGAAATACACCAGCCTGCTATGGGGCTTGACGGGGTCGCTGCTCCTCGCTTCCGCGGCCATCGCCTCCGTGACCGAATCCCAAGAGCATCTCGGGAGCTTCAATCATAAAAGCACCAACTACATCAACTTCCGGGAAATTGCCGGTACCGGGGACAGTTGGCCGCCCACCTACACCTTCACCGCCGCCCATCCCGGCGTTAAGGCCTATGAATACGAATTCTCCCTCGCCAGCGGCGGCATCTGCTTCGAGGTGGAGACCCTCGACGCTACCGGCGGCAGCCAGCCCAATAACGATACGCGCTTTTGGGTCAAGAACGGCAACGCTTACAGCGGCTTGAACGACGACAAGAACGGAGCGGCCAACCGCTATTCCAAGGCGCGCGTCTACCTGGGAGGGAATACGTCCATGACCCTTTTCGCCGCGGCTTACTCCTCCGATTGGAATACCATGACCTTCGCCTATACGGCCACGCGCTTGAACAAGAACGAGGCCGATTGCACCACCAATTCGACCCTGCCCTGGGTGAAAAGCAAGAATTCGGTCCTCTCCTTCGGCGGGGGCGCATTTTGAAACCGATCACTGGAAAAGGAAAGAAAATGAACGCCAATCTCCGTCTCTCCGCGGGAACCTGGTTCGGGCTTGCCGCCTTGGCCCTTTCCCTGGCCGCGCCCGCCTCCGCAGGCCGCGAATGGTACAAGAACATGGGTACCAACAATTGGACCGTCTACAATTACCACAACCTGGATTTCCAGGCGGCCGGAGTCTTCATGTACGACTATTTCGATTTCGGCCAAGGGGCCGGCTACCAATACGATCTGCTTTATTACCTGAACAACTATACCAATGAAACCCATTGCTATGAGTTGGAAGCGAAGCCGCCGGAAAATTACCCGAACGACCAGAACCTGTCGCTCAACTTCTGGTTCTGGGAAAACGCCAAGGGGAAGTGGTCCGATCTGGGAGGATGGGCCGGCTCAGGCTACCCCAAGGTGCGGGTTTTCCTCAAGAACGGCGACTTCCAGGTGTTCATCGCCTCCGCTCGAACGGGCGTGCGCAACCATTACGGCCTGTATACCACGCGGCTGAACCTGGACGAAGCGGCCTGCACCACCGGTCAAACCGCCTTGAATTGGCTGAAGATAAAGGACGACGTCCAGACCGTGAGCATCCAGATCCGCTGATGAGAACGGTTCTTCCGTTCCGGGTAACCGATCTGTTACGCTCCATCGCCGCCTTTTCCCTGTTCGCCGGCGCGCTTTCCGCATCCGCGGCCGGCGCCGGTCCGCTCCGGGATGAGAAGGGGCAGGATCGGGCCGAACTCGCGCGGGAGAGCTCCCGGCGGGCCGCTCAGGAGTCGGATGCCCTGCGCCTGCGCGAGCGGGAGCGCAGGGCGTTCAGGACGTCGTTGCGGCTCGAGCAATTCGAGGGCGCTTGCGTGGCCTACCATCCGGGCCTGGATACTTGCCTGGTCACCGTAGCCCGGTTCAACCGGGCTGTCGAGGGCTGGGCTTATCCCCCCGGAATCATACCGGATAGCGCTTCCCCGGAAGAACGGATCCGCGCCTCGCGCCGGATCACCTTGCAAGGGTTGTTGGAAACCTTCCGTCTCCGCGATCGGGTGGCGCGCGCAGGCGTCGGAGACAGCCTGGATCGGTTATGGCGCGCCGGCCGGGAAGAGCGCCTTTCCGCGGCACGCAAGCGGGCGGGCGATTCCGCCTTGCTGGCGCGGTACCGGAGCCTGTACGCGGAAATGTTCGCGCGCAGGGAAGAGAGAATCGCGCAACTTCTGGCGACGAGCGATTCCGTGGCCGCGGAATCGCTGTACCGAACGGCTTCGGTCGCGGCCTCCGCGCCGCCGGCTGGCGCGTCTGGTGCGCTTAATGTGCCTAATGCGCCTAACGGCCCCGGCCCGCGGCGGGACGTCCTTCCCTGGCAAAGCTTGGCCCGTCGCGAATTGCCGCCCCGGGCTGCGGCCGCCGCGGATAGCCTTGCACGCGGCGCCGTCTCGCGGCCCATCCGCGTTCCTTACGGCTTCCTGATCGTGCGCTGGGTTTCCCTGCGCGAATTCCCGGAGATCCCGTTCGAGGAGGCGGTTCCCGCGCTCCTGGCGTACCCGCAGGACAATGCGGCCATGCGGGCGGCCGACGAGCGCCAGGTTTCGGACTATTATGCTTCCCATCAAGGCGATTTCCGGAGCCCGGACACGGCCTGCTTCCGAGCCTGGCTCGATCCGAGGCCCGCGCGCAAAGCGTCGGCGGTGGATACGTCCCGATCGCCGCAGGCCGTCGGGTTCTGGGACCTGCCGCGGTCCGTGCGCGCAAAGCTGGGCCTTTTCCTGCCCTGCCGTCCGGGCACGCTCGTGGGCCCGTTCGGTTCCGGATTCGGGACCTGGTATTTCGAGGCCCAAGGGATCAGACGCGGGGGGACTCCTTTGAGCCTGGCGCAGGCAAAGCCGATCATTGCGCGCAACATTCACGGCAACCGGGATGAAAGCAACGATGGAGAGACCGGGCCTTCGGATCGCGCATTCCGGGCGGCGAAAAACCGGGATCAAATCATTTGGAACGCGCTGGCCTACCAAGTGCTGCCGGAAAACCCGAACGAAAAGTCCGATTGGGAAACCTGGCTGCGGCAACACCTGGATGTACGCTTCGTGGACTTGGGGGCGGATCCGGTATCGTCTTCCCGGCCCTGAGTCTTTCGAGGGGAGGAGGCGCTTTCCCGGCGGCAATCCCTGCAATCCAAGCTGACTCGGAACATGCCCGGGGCCGCCCGGGTCATATGGTCTATTCGCTGGATAACCGGCCGGAAAAGTCAGCCGCTTAGAACGGAAGGAAAGTGAATGTTCGTGCGGCTTCAGCCCGCTCCACCATCAGGTGGTACACGCCCGCGGGCAAGGCGCTTGCATCCCAGGCCAAGGACAGGTTTCCCGCGCCTGCCCACTCGCGCAGAAAGCGCCCCTGTAGATTGGCGACCCGCACGCGGTAGGATCCGGATCCCGGCCATTCCAGGCGCAACACGCTTCCCGCCCGCGCCAGCAGGGGCCCGCCCGGCACGAACGCGTCCCCCCGATGCACTCCCGTGGGCAGTCCCTGGATATAGCCGATGGCGGAATCGGCGTCGATGACGACGTTGCCGCGCCGCACGGCCTGCGCCGCGGACTTCACGCTATTGGCCAAGGCCAATCCGTCGGACCTGAGCCCCCGTTCCGCGAGGCGGCGCGCGAAGATCAGGTTGAGCGCATCGGCGTGATATGCATCCAGCGGATCGGCCGCCGCCATCGCCTGCGCCAGGGCGGCTTTACCACGCGCGTCGCCGATGTTCGCCAAGCCGCGCAAGGCCATGGCGCGCGCGCCGCGATCCGCGGAGGCCGCATCCTTGATCAGCTCGGTAATCGTCGACGCCGCCGTATCGCGCAAGGAGCCCGCCGCCTGCAACAAGACGGTGCGGCATTTGCCCACGGACGCGGGCAGGGCCGCGCGAACCGCGGAAACCACCGCATCGGCTCCCAAGGTGACCGAGATGCCCGTCAAGGCCTCCTTCGCCGGCCCGCACAAATTGGTATCGGCCAGGTAGGCGGCCAGGGGCGCGATTGAGGCGGACTTGCCGCCGAAGCGCAGCTCTTCCATCAGGAAGGATTTGATCTCCCAATCCACGGGATTGGCCAAGCCCGCGAGCAAAGCGTTTTCCTGCGCCTGCCTTTCGCTTTCGGCGCCGGGGCGATAGCCGGTATTGGTCAAGGTGCGCAATTGCAGGCGCGCCGCGGCATCATTGCCCGTGCCGGGCTTCTTGAGCTGCGCGATGCCGTTGGCGGCGGTTTGCGCGCCCACGGTGGCCGCGGCCGCCAGCGCCAGGGCGGCGAGGCCCCACCGCATGAAGCTCATGGCAAAGGGGCGCGCCACGGAAAACCAAGGCTCGCGTCTCATCAGAATCCCCCTTCGGAAAGAGCCCACGGAGCCCGCATCGGCTGGTGGATCAAGCGGTTGGCTTCTTCGTCCCCGACGAAGGCGAGCTTGTCGGGATCGAAACGGAGCGCGCGCCCCAGGCGCACGGCGCCGGCGGCCAGGTTCACCAAGGTGCAGGAGCGGAAGCCGTTGCGTTCGTTGAGGCCGAAGCGCCGGCGCGTGCGTACCGCGGTCGCGAAATCGTCCAACTGCACCGGCGGGTTGGGAAGCGCGTCCACCTTGGCCTTGAGGTCGGGGATGTCCGATTGGAAATTGGCGCGGATCTGCCCCTTGCTGCCTTGCATCAGGGCGGTGTCCTTTCCCACCCCGTCCAAGATGATCTTGGTTCCGTCGGCATAGGTCATGGTCACCTTGCGCCAGGGGATCACGGCATAAGGCGGCTGCGGATCGGTATCCGGAACGATTTCCACCGGGCTGGTCTCGTCCTTGCCCAGGATGTATTGGAACGCGTCCAGATAATGCTGGCCCATGTCGCCCAAGCCGCCGGCATCGTAGTCCCAATAGCCGCGGAAGTTCTGATGCACGTGGGCGGCGTTGTAAGGCTTGTAAGGCGCTGGGCCCAACCATAAATCGTAGTCGAGATTGGGCGGCACCGGCTGCGGCGCCAGGTTCTGCTGGCCCTTCCACAGGGACAACTTCCAATCGAAGCCCGTGCCCGCCCCGATGGTCACGGTAAGGGGGCCTCCGAGCAAATCGGCGATGACCGCCTTGCGCAGGTCGCGCGCGGGAACGCCCGCGCCGTAAAAATCGTTTCCGTAGATGGAGCTGGCGCCCGTGAAGCGGAACCAGGTGTTGAGGCGGAACATGACGCCGTTGCGGCGCACGGCCTCCATCACGCGGATGCCCTCGCCGATGGTGCGCGTCATGGGCTTCTCGCACCAGATGTCGCGGCCGGCCTCGGCGGCGGCGATGGAGATGAGCCCGTGCCAATGGGGCGGCGTGGGGATGTGGATGACGTTGGCGTCGGCCTTGGCCAGCAATTCGCGGAAATCCCGGTATCCGGCCACGCCGCTCCTTCCCGAGAGCGCTTGGGCAAGGTGGTCCGAGTCGACGTCGCATACCGCCACCAGGCGGGAATTATCGCCCGCCAAACCGTTCACGTGGCCCATGCCCATGCTGCCGCAGCCGATCACGGCGCGGGTGATTTGATCGCTGGGCGCCTGGCCGCGCGCCCAAGAGGGCAGGATGGTGAAAGCCGCCGCCGCCTGTGCGGTGCGCTTCAGCATCGTCCTTCGGTTCATCTTGGTTGGAAACACGGACCCCCCTCCGTGCGGACCTTGGCTTGCGGTTCCGCTCGGGGAAATCTAGGTGAAACAGGGTCCGTCTGCTTCGTTGCGGACGGAGAAAGCGTGCGGTGCGACTATACGGAGACGCGGATCACGGTGAATGGAACAGCACGACGGTGGAGCCCGTCTTTTGGGTTTCGTAGGCCAGCTTGATCCAGGCCGCGGAACGGCGGACATGGGCTACGCCCGCTTCATCCAGCGCGCCTTTCAAATGGGTGTCGCCTTTGATGGCCGCGCTCCATTGCGCAAGCGTTCCGCCTCCCAGGATCCACCAGCCTCCGATGTCCTCGGCGTGGATCGCTTCGGCATTGACGGCGGCCAGGGCTCCGTCAAGATACAGGGACATGCCGGTTTGCGGATCCTGCACGGCGGCGACGTGGTGCCAGTTGTCGTCCGCGAAGCCCGGGGGCGACGCGGCGATGCGCTCGAAGGAGGTGCGTCCTTCGGGCGGGTCGGCGATGTAGACGCCGAAATGCACCGAGCCGTCGGGTTCTATCCAAAGATGGCGATCGTAAGCACCCGCTTTCATGTCCATGTAGCTCGATTCAAAGCCGATCAGCTTGCCGGGAGAGCGGGTCCGGAACCACAACGATAAGGTGAAGACCTGCGGCGCCCGCATGGAATCCGACGAACTCAGCAGACCCTTGCCGGGGAAAGCGGCGGCGCCCCCCAGATCCGAAACCATGGCCGCCGACACGGCCGAATCCGACGAGGCAACCAGGGCATTACCCAGGGGCGAGGCGTCCGGGAATTTCCCCGCGGGCGCTTGGCCGTCGAGATGCCATTCTCCCCGCCAGCCGTCCGCGGTGTCGAACACGGCGCGCCCATCGGAAAGATCCGGCGCGTTCGCGCGCTTCCAGAAAATGCGGATGGATTGGGTATCGTCTCCGGGGCGCAGGGAATCCACCCGTACCCAGATCATGGCCCGCTTGGCCGCCGCGTCCCAACCGCGGATCTCGTACGGAAGGTGCCGTCCCGAGGCGTCCGCGAAACGGATGTCGGATCCGTCCGCCGCCGCCGAATCGAAGGGGAACGACGTCGCGTCCAGGCGCAACGCCAACGGGAACGCGCGCACGCCTTCGGTCAGGCCGGCTCCGGCCGGTCCCGTGCGGATCGCCACGGCTTCGGAACGCGCCCAGGCCGCATAGTCCTCGTTGCTGAAGGCATCCAGCAGCACCTCCCCTATGTCGCGCACTTCGCCGGAACGGACTTCCATGTCGCGCACCGTGATTGATCCCAGGGCCGGATCCGGGGACATGGCCTGCACGCGGTAGCGCCCCTCCGGCAAATCCGGGAAGGCGAAGGCCGAAGAGTCCGGCCCCACGTAGGCGAGGCGATCCATCCCGAACACGCGCACGAAGACGGAAGCCTTGGAGGCATGCAGGCGCCGCACTCGGCCGCGGATGCCCCCGACCGGTTTCAGCACGGCTTTCGGCGCCGCGGCCAGCCCCGAATCCACGGTCACGGCCACCAAGGCCGCCCGGCCCGAGTCCCCGCGCACCTCCACGGCATAACTGTCCGGTTGCACCGGCGCAATGCGGTAGCCGCCCGCCGCGTTCGCGGCCGTCATGCCCCCGGGCAGCGTGTGCGATGCCCGCTCGGCGGTGTCCGCCAAATAAGATATGGGCCGCGCGATCACCTGGACCTGCGCCGCGGGCCGTCCCCCCGCGTATTCGGCCGAGCCCGCGAGGCCGACGGTTTCCGAACCCGGCCCTTGCAAATCCGGATCGTCGCCGCCGGATCGGAAGCAGGCCCACGGGAACGCGGCGCATGCGCACAGGCTCAGGCGGAGAATCCTGCCCGGCCCGCTTCCGCGCTTACGGGCGGGGCTCATGCCGACCTTCCGGGGCGCGGCCGCGTCAGCGGGAAGATCTGGAAATTGATCTGGTACACGGTATCCTCGCGTTCATCCCCTTCGGCGATCTTCAGCAGGAGGCGCCGGAATCCGCTCAACTCCTCTTCGATGGCCTTGAAGCCTTTGGCCGACAAGCTCAAAGTCAAGGTCGACAAGCTGCGCGTTTCGCGCGGGAAACGATCGATGGCTTCGCCCGCGAGCGCCAGGGTTTGCAATTGGAAGGTGCGGATGGCCTCCGCGCGCGCGGCCAGGCCGGTGCTGGTGCTGACGCCGTCGGTGCGCGCGTATTGGCCCTGGGAATTGCGCGCAATCATGCGGAGCCGGAGCAGCAGGGCCACGGCCGCTTCGGCTTCCGCGGCCGTGATGGGCGGAGAGAGCCGCCGCGCCAGCGCCGCATAGTCGCCCTGGAACGGCTCGAACCAGAGCAGCTCGCGCACGGCCGTATAGTACCACTTGTCATAGAAAGCGTATTCGTCCGCGCCCAGGATGCGCACCCGCGAACCGCGGAAAGCCAGCAGGCGTTCGAATCCCTGCTTGCGCTCCTCTTCGCCCTTGGATTGGTTGAACATCACCAGGGCCAGGAAGAAATCCGCCTCCTTGCGCTTGAGCTTGAGGAAAGCGGCGAAGCGCGCGGCCATGGAGAGGGAAATGTTGCTGCTGCCTTTGAGGATTTGTCCGAAGAAGCTGGCGGAGCGGAAGCCTACCTTGCCCGCGATGAAACGATAGGAATAGGCGGGACTGCGGGCTTTGTTCTCCCGATAGGTGTCCCGCAGGAACTGCCGGTAATCCATATAATCGAATACGTTCGCCATGATTGCTCAAGCTAAGATACCATCCGATCCGCGCGTCCGAGGCCGTTAATTGAATGCTCCGCGTATAGTGGCGCCGCACGACCGTGTTCCCCCACGGGAGCGACATGAAAGGATTGGAGTAGAAATGGGTTCGGTCACATGTTCGAGGGCTCCCTCAATACGGATTCGGCCCGGCCGGGGCTGTTTGCGACGGAGCCGGCGGGATGGGGGCCGGGTTTTGGCAGGGTTCCCTCCTGAAAATTCGCCATCTTTCAATACCCTGCCAAAGACCCGCCGGCGGTACGCCGTGCGCATGGACAGGGGCCGCCGCTCCATGAATGACGGTGAATGCAACCGTTCCTTCCGCTTCCCGCGGTAAGCGGAATATGCGCGTAACCGATACGAAACATACAAAATGGATTACAACGCGCGCAGTCTTCCTATCTAAGACTCCGAATCCGGATCGGGGGGCGCTTCGTCGAGGCGTTCCGCGTATCCGCTCCGGGTTCCATCACCCAAGTGAAGGAGTCGTATCATGAAGAAGAACATCCGGACGATCCGTTCCCTGGTATCCGCCGCCGCCCTTGCGGCCGGGGCCGCCCATGCCCAGGGGCTTTACAAGCCCGACCTGGTCAAGGACGGGAACCGGTGGACCATCACCTTCTACAATGACGCCTCGCCGGCGCACGATCAATGGGCGACGCAGGGCCTGTGCTTCCGCTATGCGGGCATCGTGGGGACGCACCAGCGTTACGTCTGGTGGTCGGACACCTACCCGGACTGGAACGGCATGGCCACCCAGGAGGGCGATGAGATCACCATGCACGGCGACTACGCCAAGGACGTGGGCCATGACGGCATGAAATGGGACATCACCACTTCTTCCCCCAGGAACCTGGGAGCGGGGCATTGGTGGGAATGGCGCGAAGACGGTGGCTTCGGGAACACCATCGGCTTCGGCAACGCGCGCCTGGAACGGGTGGGCGCCTGCCGGGTGCGGATCGAAGAAGCGCCTTATCTGAAGCTGCCTTTGGATGAAAGCGGACGCGAGATGGAAACCCCGATGGGCAACTTCCGCGAGGCGGTCCAGCCTCAGCCGGACATCAAGTGAATTCCCGGCGGGCCGGAACCCATTGGGCACCGGTCCGCCCCGGAGGCACCTTGCCAGCAAACACATGCAGGGGCTCGCAAGTATAAACCGATGCGTTCGTTGCCCTTGGGTAAATTGTGTTTGTGGGGTTATTTTTGGGATATCATGGATATACAATACCAATGGTCGAGAAATATAATACGCTTGTCATAATAAATGTATTATATTGGTATAACGGAGGTGGTATGGTTAAAACACTTAGTTCCATTGGTAACAGTCTCGGCTTAATTATCGAACGTCCCATCTTGGACCTTCTCAATATCACCAAGGATACCCCATTGGACGTGAAAACGGATGGTGAAGCGCTGATCATCCGACCGGTGAAACAGAGCAAGAAGGACCGGGTTTTCGCGGCAGCGGATGAAGTGATGGACGCCCATCAGGAAACCTTTCGCAAATTGGCCCAATGATGGAAGGGGAACCGGAATTCCTGGAGGTCGAAGATGTCCTCGCCCTTCATCAACGGCAGTTGAAACGATTTGGTGGATCCGATGGCTTGCGCGATCGGGGTCTGTTGGAATCCGCGGTTGCACAACCGCAAAGCTCTTTTGGCGGTGTCTTTGCGCACGAAGGGCTGATTGCAATGGCTGCCGCTTATCTGTTTCATATTGTCAGCAATCATGCATTCGTCGATGGGAATAAGAGGGCGGGCCTGCTTTCGGCCTTAACTTTTCTGCACATTAACGGCATAAAAATAGCGGATCAGTCCGAAGCCCTGTACTCCCTTACCCTCGGAGTTGCGGAAGGACGCATGGATAAAGCCGCCGTTACCTTGGAACTGGAACGAATCGTCGAACTTCGGTCTAATTAGCCAACTGGGTTCCTCCCGGGATTTTTACCTACATTAGGCACAGCCCGTTCCCGTCTTCGCCCTTTCCATACCCGCGGTTTTTACCAGAGAGAGCCATGCCGATGTTCCATAGGTTCCGCCCATTCCTCCTGGCCGCCGCCCTGTGCCTGTCCCCGGCATCCTTCGCGGAAAGCGGCCGGGCTGCGCCGTCCCGTTCCCATGCCCACCTCTACGTCGCCGGCGCCGGCCTGTTGCTCCTGGCCGGGGGAGGCGCTTTCGCCTATTCCCAGAACCGGGAAGCCGACCGGGACATGGCGCTCTACCGCAAGTCCGCGTTCACCGGCAATACCGCGGTTTTGCGCGAGAACGTGGAAAAGCATCAACGCTTGACCTGGGCGGGATTGGCCGGGGCCGCCTTGGGCGGAATCCTGGTGGTGGTGTCCTTTTGAAGCCGCGCGCGGCCGGGGCCTTGCCCGTAGCGCTGTTGTTGCTGGCAGGATGCGAACGCGATTTCCGGAATCCCTCCGATCCCGATGCCGATCGCTACCAGGGGAGGAGCGAAGCCTTTCTCAAGCGCCTGGGCGATGCGGAACCGGTGGAAGGGGACACGGTGCGCTTCGTCGGGGGGCTCACCTCGGAGCCCGTGGAGGCCGATGGCTTGGTGGTCCGGTATGCCTGGGACCTGGACGGCGACGGCACGGTGGACACCACCGTGGAGGGCACGGACACCGTTTCCCTGGCGGCGCGGGAACCCGGCGACCGCACTTTGCGCCTGACCCTGACGGACAAGGCGGGATTCACCAACTCGGCCTCCCTGGAATACCGGGTCCACCCCGGCCTTGGCCGCGTGTTCCGGGCGCCGGGATACGATTCCGATTGCCCGGCCTATGCGCAGGAACCGGCGCTGATGCGCATGGCCCTGGCGCTTTCCCAGTTCACGGTCGAAAGGACCCGGGAGGACGGTTTCAGCTCCTCGGAGTTCGCCTTGGAGCTGGCCCGGGCTTTGAGCGGCTCCGCCTTCCCCTTTGAGATCCTGGACGGGTTCGATTATACCTTCAGCCGCGGCGTCTACCATTTCCGCAACGGAACCTTCACCCTGGACGTGGCTTTCCACTACGGCCCGGGGATGCCGGGGCATGCGGAAGGCGATACCATCCGCGCCAACCTGTTCGATCTGGAATCCTACGTCACCGGATACGGCTACACGCTCTTGCCGCCCTCTTTCAAGTTCACCGGGGGGCCCTTGGCCGATCTGGTCGACGGCGACATCGACGTGGACGCAGACGACATCGCGCATCCCAAGTTCGCTTTCCGGGTGGACTTCAACCGCCTGCGCATGTCCTTCTCCCGCACCACGCGCACCTTGCTGGTCCTGGGCAACCAGGAAATCACCCTGGCCAACGCCCTGTTCTTCACGCGCTATGAAGGCAAGGCGCGCATGGCCCCGGTGTATCCGCCCGATCTGATCCGGCTCTATGGCCGGGACAGCCTGGAGCTGGACTTCGCCGGCACCAAGGTGTCCTCGCCGGAGCTGCCGCCGGCCTGGGCCTACGAGGTGAACGGCGTCAAGGACACGGCGGTGTACCGGCTGGCCCTGGTCCAGGAGACGTTGCGCCAGCGGTACCGCTTCGGGGACGCGGGCGGGGCGAAGAAAGTGTTCGGAGACTACGCCGCGGTGAACCGGCTGGGAGAGGGGAGCGGCCTGGAGGCGGTGTACTTCACGGGCGGGTATTCCTCGACGGCGCCGGACAGCGCGCGCTTCTATTGCCGGGAGTCCATGGAAGACGGGGAATACTTCGGCGCGGCGGCGTTCGAGACCGCGACGGCCGGTCGGGGAGCGTTCGCCTCGGGACGGTACGGGTACGGGTTCACGTTCCCGTTTTCGACCGTGGAGCCGTGGAGGGGTGCGGCGCAGGATTTGCCGCCGGGGCTGAGGGAATAGGCGAATTCATCGGATTTTCATGGTTTCTGCACCTCTCTGCCCATGTGCATATTCGAACTCCGCGCGAACACGGTGGAGTTCGATCCCCTGAGAGTTTCCGGCTCCGCGCCGCGCAACCTTCCGTCCGCTCCGAAGCGGAAAGCTCCCGCAGGCCATGCGGTATCTTACGGAAACGGAAGTTTTTTTCGCACATTTCAGCAGAAAATCCTACATAAAAAGGGCGATAATCACCTCCCATAGGAGAGTGTTTGGATGGAAGCTCCAGGCGTGGCGGGAAAAAGCTCCGGTCAACGGACGGTCGGAGACAAGGGTCCCGCGGCCGGTGTTGTCCCCTTCGGCGCTTCTCCCGGATCCGATGCCTATAGCGTGGGCCAAACCCTCCACTCCAGCTCCCGCAGCCTGGTCTTCCTGGCCACGCGCAAATCCGACGGCGCCCCCGTCATCATCAAGAGCCTGCCGGAGGGATTCCCGGTGGCGGATTCGGACCGGATCCGCAATGAGTTCGCCATCGGATCCAAGCTGCCCGTCCCGGGGGTGATGCAACCCCTGGAATTGTGGTCCTACCAGGGCCGTCCCGCCCTGGTGCTGGAGCATTTCGACGGCCGGCCGCTGCACCGGGAGGTGAAACCTCCCCTGGCGGTGGATCGGTTCCTGGACATCGCCTGCCGCATCACGGCCATCCTCGCCCGCATCCACGGCAAAAAGGTGATCCACAAGGACATCAAGCCCGACAATATCCTGTATTCGGCGAAAACCCGGGAAGCGAGGATCATCGATTTCGGCATTTCCTCCCCGCTGAACTCCCAGCGCCCGTACCGGGAATCCGCTTGGACCGAAGGCTCCCTGCCCTACATGTCCCCGGAACAGACCGGCCGCCTGGACAAGGCCATCGATCAGCGCAGCGACCTCTATTCCCTGGGCATCACCTTCTACGAACTGCTCACCGGCGCCTATCCCTTCCAGGCCGATGACGCCCTGGAGTGGGTCCATTGCCATATCGCCCGGATCCCGCCGCCGCCGCGGGAACGGGTGGGGACCATCCCGGAAACGCTTTCGGCCATCGTCCTCAAGCTCCTGTCCAAGGATCCGGAAGACCGGTACCAGAGCGCCAACGGGTTGCGCCTGGATTTGGAAGAGTGCCAGCGGCTCTGGATGGCCTCCGGTTCCATCCCGGCGTTCCCCATCGCGGCCAGGGATTTCTCCGAGGGCCTGCGGATCCCGCGCCGGCTCTACGGCCGGGAAGTGGAGACCGCCGTCATGGTCGGGGCCCTGAAACGCGTGATCGACGGGGAAGGCCCGGAGATGACCATGGTGTCCGGCTATTCGGGCGTGGGCAAGTCCGCCTTGGTGGAAATCCTGCATGTGAACGGCATCGCGGCCCAGGGCATGTTCGTGGCCGGCAAATTCGATCAATACCACCGGGACATTCCCTATGCGACCCTGGTGGAGGCGTTCTCCGGCGCGGTGCTGCAAATCCTGGCGGAGGGAACGGAGCGCATCGCCGACTGGAACGCGCGCCTGCAGGCGGCCCTGGGGGTGAACGGAAGGCTGATGATCGAAATGATCCCCCAACTGGAGACCCTGCTCGAGAAGCAGCCGCCGGTCCCGGAGCTTTCCCCCACGGAGGCGAAGAACCGCCTGCGCATCGTCTTCCGGCAATTCATCGGCGTATTCGCCCAGCAGGACCATCCGCTGGTGCTGTTCCTGGACGACATGCAATGGACGGATCCGGCCAGCCTGGAATTGATCCTGGACCTGGCCGGCAACCGGGAGCTGCGGCAATTGCTGGTGGTCGGCGCCTACCGCGACAATGAAGTGGGGCCCAGCCATCCGCTCGCCATCGGGATGGAGGCGGCGAAAAAAGCGGGCACCCGGATCCGCAACCTGGTCCTCTTCCCCCTTCCCGGGCCCCAGCTTTCCACCCTGGTGGCGGACACCTTGCGGCCCGCCTCCGGGAACCTGCCGCAATTGACGGGCCTGCTCCTGGAAAAGACCGGAGGCAATCCCTTCTTCGCCATCCAGTTCCTGCATTCCCTGAACGAGGAAGGCCTGCTGCACCGGGACGAGAACGGGGCCTGGAACTGGGACATCGAGGCCATCCGCGCGAAAGGCTTCACGGAGAACGTGATCGACCTGATGTCCGAGCGCCTGCACCGGCTCTCCCCGGCCGCGCGCGAGGCCCTGATGCATTTCGCCTGCCTGGGCGCCAAGGCCGGCGCGGGCGACATGGCCAGGATCCTGGGCCTCCCGGAGGCGGATTGCCACGACGCGCTTTCGGAAACCATGGCCGCGGGGCTGGTGGTGTCCTCCTTCGATACCTACGCCTTCCTGCACGATCGCGTGCAGGAGGCCGCCTACTCGCTCATTCCGGAGGACGAACGGCCGGAATGGCATCTGCGGATCGGGAGGCGCCTGCAGGAGGCCCGCTCCCAGGAAGCCATCGAAGAGCGGGTGTTCCCGATCATCAGCCAGCTCAACCTCGGCATCCGGTTGATCCGGGAGGAGCGCGAAAAGGAGGACCTCCTGCGGCTGGACACCCTGGCGGGCCGGAAGGCCAAGGCCTCCGTGGCCTATGACACCGCGCGCGCCTGCTACGCCTATGCCATCGGCTTGCTGCCGGAAGGCGCCTGGGACCACCGCTACCGGGAATGCTTCTCCCTGCACCTGGAACTGTCGGAATGCGAGTTCCTGCTCGGCAATTTCGACCGGGCCGAAGAGCTCGCCCTGATGCTGCTCGACAAAGCGGATTCGCGGTCCGATCGCGCCGCGGTGTACGAATTGAGGATGCGCTGCCACCAGCTTTCGGGGAAGTTCGACAGGGCCCTGGCCCTGTCCATGGAAGGGTTGGCCCTTTTCGGGATCGCCTGGCCCGAACGGGACGAGGACATCTTCGCCGACGTCGGCAAGGCGATGGGGCAGGTGCAGGACCTGATGCGCGGCCGGACCGTCGAATCCATCCTGGAGGCGCCTACGGCCGACGACGCGGACGTGCGCGCCCTCATCTCCCTCCTGGTCGGGACCATCCCCAGCACGTTCTACATCAAGCCGGCCCTGTTTCCCCGGGTGGTGCTGGAAAGCACCATCCAATCCCTCCGCCACGGCAACGTGGAGGATTCCTGCATCGCCTATTGCTGTTACGGGGCCATCATCCAGGAGGACGTGGACACGGGCTTCCGCTTTTCGGAAATGTCCCTCCGCCTCAACGAGAGATTCGGGGACGCCAAGCGCCGGAGCGCGGTCCTGTACCTGCACGCGGCCCCGCACAATTACCGCAAGCGCCCCTTCGTCAGCGGTTATCCCTTTTTCGAGCAAGGCTATCTTTCCGGCCTGGAGACGGGGGATCTGCTGCATGCCTCCTACAACGCCATCCAGCACGTGTACCAGGCCATCGAAGCGGGCATGCCTTTCGATCATCTGCTCCAGCTCACGGCCCGGTACCGGGAGTTCACCCGGCAAAGCCACAACCTGGTGGTGGAGCGTTCCATCGAGACCGTCGATCAATTCATCGCGGCCTTGCAGGGCCGGACCAAGGGCGCCACCAGCTTCGATGACGCGACCTTCAGCGAGAAGGAGACCCTGGACCTGTTCACCACCACGGGCTTCATCCCTTCCGTGGCGGCCCACCATATCCGCAAACAGATGCTGTCCGTGCTCCACGGGCAATTCGAGGAGGCGCTGGCCCATGCCGGGTCGGCGGCCGCGGTGCTGATCACCGTCCGCTGCCTGCCGCTCGAGACCACCCACCATTTCTACCGCGCCCTGGCCCTGGCGGGCCAGCATTTCCGCGCCTCCCCCGAAGAGCGGAAGGAGTCCCTGCGCGAGCTGGACGCGGAGCGGGCCTGGATGGAGAAGGCCGCCCGGCATTGCCCGGAGAATTACGCGGCCCGGCACCATCTGGTCTGCGCCGAGATCGCCCGCATCCGGGGTTCGGATCTGGAGGCGATGCGCCATTTCGAGAAGGCCATGGAATCGGCGGAAGCCAACGGCCTGACCCTGGACGAAGGCCTGATCCAGGAGACCGCGGCGCGTTTCTTCCGCGCCAAGGAACTGGAGCGCTCGGCGGATCAGCACCTGGCCCGCGCCCGATCGGCGTACCGGCGCCTGGGGGCCACGGGGAAGGTCAGGTTGATCGATCTGCACCACCCCGACCTGCGCACGGAAAAGCACATCGGGCGGGACACCTCCTATGAATCCCATGCCCGCCAATTGGACATCCTGTCGGTGGCCAAGACCTCCCAGGCCATTTCCGGCGAGATCCTGCTGGACGGACTGCTCCGGAAAATGATGGCCGCCATGCTGGAGCAGGCCGGCGCCCAATGGGGATGCCTGCTCCTCCGCGATCGGGACAAGTACGTCCTGGCCGCCGAGGCGGTGCTTTCCCGGGACGACTCCGTGAAAGTCTCCCTGCATCCCGCCGACGCGGATCCGAAAGCGGCGGTCCGCCCGCTGCCCCAGTCCGTGCTCGCCTTCGCCTCCAGGAGCAAGAAACGGGTGATCATGGAGAACGCGGCCATGCACGCGACCTTCTCCACCGATCCTTACGTGGCCCGCGCCAAGCCCAAATCGGTGCTCTGTCTGCCCATCCTCCGGCAGGGCGAGCCCTCCGGCCTGCTCTACCTGGAGAACAACCTGCTGGCCGGCGTCTTCACCGCCGACAAGCTCGAAGTGCTGGAGCTGATGGCCTCGCAGGCGGCCATCTCCCTGGAGAACGCGCGCCTGTACGAGGGACTGCGCCGGGAGTATTCGGAACGCAAGCAGGTGGAAGAGCAACTGCGCCATTCCCAGAAAATGGACGCCCTGGGGACCCTGGCCGCCGGCATCGCCCATGATTTCAACAACCTGCTGACCGCGATCATCGGCTATAGCGAGATGGCCCTCATCAACCTGGCCGGGGAGGATCGCCTGTTCATCTCCCTGCGGGAAATCCTCAAGTCCGGGGAGCGGGCGGCCGGCCTGACCCGGCAATTGCTGGCCTACAGCCGCAAGCAGGTGCTTTCCCCCAGGATCTGGAACCTCAACGAGATGGTCAAGGAGATGGAGTCCCTGTTGGAGCGCCTCATCGGCGAATCCGTGGCCGTGGACGCCGTCCTCGGCCCCAACGTGGGCCACGTGCGCGCGGACCGCGGGCAGGTGGAGCAGATCCTGATGAACCTGGTGGTCAACGCCCGGGACGCCATGCCCAAGGGCGGCTTGCTGACGCTGGAGACGGCCAACGTGGAGCTGGGGCCGGAGTTCTGTTCCGGGCATCCGGGCATGGCGCCCGGATCCTACGTGATGATGGCCGTCCGGGACAACGGCACCGGCATGACGCCGGAGGTGCAGGCGAAACTGTTCGAACCCTTCTTCACTACCAAGGAGGTGGGCAAGGGCACCGGCCTGGGATTGGCGGTGGTATACGGCATCGTGCACCAGAGCGGCGGCGGCATCTCCGTGCAAAGCCAGGTGGGGCAGGGATCCACCTTCCGGATCTACCTGCCGCGCGTCGAGTCCGGGCACGAGGACGGCGACGTCCTGATCCGCCTGGACGGGGATGCGAAACCCGCGGGCGGGGAAACCATCCTGCTGGTGGAGGACGAGGAATCGGTGCGGAAGTTCACCGCCCAGGCCCTGGAATCGCAGGGTTACCGGGTGCTGGCCTTCGCCCGGGGCCGGGAAGCCCTGCAATGGCTCGAAAATCCGTCCCTGGAGGTCCAGCTCGCCATCTCCGACATCGTGATGCCGGACATGGGAGGCAAGGAGCTCGCCGAGCGCATCCGCAAGAGCAGGCCCAAGCTGCCGATCCTGTTCATCTCGGGATACGCCGATCAGCCCGAGAGCTTCGATCCGCTCCGCGGCGAAAGCCTGCTGCAGAAACCCTTCGGGCTTTCGGAAATCCTCAAGCGGGTGCGGCAGATCCTCCGCGTCCG
Organism: Fibrobacteria bacterium; assembly: GCA_035275285.1. Lineage (GTDB taxonomy): Bacteria > Fibrobacterota > Fibrobacteria > UBA11236 > UBA11236 > Chersky-265. The sequence goes on from DATENA010000291.1 coordinate 27,279, forward strand.
GACCTGATCGGCCGGCGTCAGCGGCCTTGCCCGGCGCCGGGCCGCGGATTCCTGCAGGCCGCGGCTAAGCGCCGAAGCATTCCGAAACGGCTCCCAGGAAATGCGCGTTCTGATCCGGGGTCCCGATGGTGACCCGGACCCAGCCTTCCAGCCCGAACCGGGCCAGCGGGCGGACGATCACGCCTTGGCTGAAGAGCCGCTCGCACAGCGATGCGGCCGCGACGGGCCGGGGCGGCCGGAAGCAGAGGAAGTTCCCTTGGCTCGCCAGCACCTCGCATCCCAGCCTTTCCAGGGCGCGCGTCAGGGACCGCTTGCCTTCGGCATTGAGCCGCAACGTCCGCCGCAGATGTTCCGCGTCTTCCAAGGCCGCCCGCGCCGCCTTCTGGGCGGGAAGATTGACGTTGAACGGCATTTTCACCTGGCGGAGATCCTTGACGATGGATTCCGGGGCCATGGCATAGCCCACCCGCAGGCCGGCCAGCCCGTAGGCCTTGCTGAAGGTGCGGGTCACGACCAGGTTGGGGAAGTCCTCCATCAGCGCGCGGGCGTCCGGGAAGTCCTCCGCGTCGGCGTATTCGCCATAGGCCTCGTCGACGACGACCAGCACGTCCCGGGGCATGGCGTAGAGGAAACCCGCCAGGTCCGCATGGGTGAAGTACAGCCCGGTGGGGTTGTTGGGGTTGCAGAGGAAGACCAGCTTGGTGCGCGCATCGGCCGCCGCCGCGAAAGCCGGCAGATCGTAGCGCAGGTCCCGGGTGGGGATGGTGCGAACCTCCCCGTCGAAGACCCGGGCCACGAACTCGTAGTTGAAGAACGTATGGGCGCTGACCAGGACGTTGTCGCCCGGGTTCAGGTAGGTGGCCGCGATGAGCAACAGCACCTCGTCCGATCCGTTGCCGACGAAAAAGTTCCCGGGCTTCCCGCCCCTGGAGGCCGCCAGGGCGCCGCGCAATTCGCCCGCGGTCGCGTCGGGGTAGACGGAAAGGCTCCCGGCCAGGTTCCTCACGGCCTCCATGGCTTTGCGCCCCGGTCCCAGCGGATTTTCGTTGGAACCCATCTTGCTGATGCGGGGCGGGGCGTATCGGACCGCCGCTTCCTCGCTGCTGCTTCCGGGAACGTAGGGTTCCAAGGAACGCAGGCAATTCCGGTAAGAGGGTTTGATCGCCGCCTTCACGGTCCCCCCCCCGGCGGCCGCTTCCATTCCCGCGCGGGCCTTCCCAGGTACGCCACCCCGTCGCAGGGGACGGGGAACAAGGTCCCTTCCGGATTCCCGGAGGCTTCGATATAACAGGGCAGCATCCCGGCCAGGAAGGCCGGATGCATGAACAGGTAATATTCCCGGGGCGAGAAGCCCAGGTCCGCCGCCAGGGCGGCCAGCACGGCGCCGTAATTCATGCGCAGGCGGAGGCGCGCCTCCAGCAGGGAGGTTTCGATCGCGAAGGCCAGCCCGAGATGCGGTCCTTCCGCCAATCCCAGGGCGCGCGCCAGTTCCAGGATGGGCCCGACGCGCTCGTCCCCGGAGGCGATGGGCCGGCCGTACCCCGCCAGGCTGCGGCGCGCGTCGAGCTCCCGGCGCACCCAGGGACCCAGGTCCTCTCCGGCCAGGGCCGCGGCGCGGGCGCGGAGGAAGAAGTCGATGGCGCGGATATCGATGCCGCGCCCGTAGATGGACGCCTCCGACAAGGCCAGGGCCGCCGAAACGCCGAGGTTACCCGTGCTGCGGGCCGAACCGGCCAGGGCCGCCACGCGGTTGTTCCAGATGCGGGCGTCCGGATAGCTGGTGTAGGTCCAGAAGGCTTCCAGCAGGCGGAGCTGCGCGGCCGGAAAGCGGCGTCCCGTGATCCCGAACAGGTACAGATCGATCCAAGCGGCATCGCCCAGGTCCGCGTGCAGGTCCTTGCCCCGGAACACGGCATGGCTGCCCACGAAGCAGGCCCCCATGCGGGATTGCACCCGCCCCACGCGCCCGTGCAGCGCTCCGGGCCCCCTCATGGCCGCTTCTCCCGGGGACCGTCCTGCAGGTCCAGCCGGTAGAACGGGAAGCGTTTGTGCCCTAATCCCCGTTGCTCCAAGGCATGGGCGGCCGCGCCCGGAAGGCGCATCAGGAGGAAGAGCATCTCCCCTTCCGCAGGGGAGAAGCCCAGATCGACGAAGGCCGCCGCCGCCGCCGCCACCAGGGAAAGCGGATGCCCGGCGGCTTTTTCCAGCGCAGGGCGATTGGCCCGCAGCCAGGCCGCATGCGAGGCGGGATCCAGTCCCGAGAGGCCGTCCAGCACCTGCCGCACCGGAGTGGAGGCCGTAACGCCATGCGGATCGAAGCCGGCGGGATGCTCCGCCCCGGGCCAGACGCCCACCTGTTCCGGGGCCGGGTCCGCCCACCGTTTCTCCCAGGCCCCGACGTTCCTGCCGCACTCCGCCCAGGCCTCCATGGCCAGGAAGACTTCCCGCGCCCCGCCCAGGGATCCCGCGCCGACGGCCAGGGCCGCCATCAGCGAGGCCGCCGCGGGGGATCCGCCCACGCCGCCGCACATGGCGGCATGCACGGACGCCTCCCTGGGCCCGGGGTTGGCCAGGGCCACGGCCAGGAGTTCCAAGGCCTCGGCCTGGGACGGCGAAGGCGCTTCGCCGCGGAACAGCAGGTAGATCATGTCCGCCCAGCCGGCGTGGCCGAGCATGTCCCCGTATATGTCGTATCCGTGGCAATAGGCGGCCCTGGCGGCGAAGGGATTGTCCGCCTCCGGCTCTTCCCGCCAGATGCGGCTTTGCATGTAAGCGGGGGGAGCTTCGGGCGGTGCGGCGCCGCCGGGGGCGCCCATGGTCTTCTCCATCCGGTTCAGGCCTTCACGCTGCCCAGGGTCTTGAGGCGCAGGATCATGGGGGGCACTTCCTCCCGATCGACGCGCACGTCCAGCAGGGTCGGTCCTGGGCGGGAAAGCATGGCCGGGAAATCGATGCGATCGAAGTCCGCGGGGGATTCGATCACGTGGCCGGGAACCCCCATGGCCCCGGCCATGGCGCGGAAATCGATTTTCGGCAGGTCGAAGGCGATGGGCTCCGCGCCCGCCAGCCGCTGGCCGTGCATCACCATCCCGTAGGCGTGATCGTTGAGGATGACGAAGATGACCGGCAGCCCTTCCTCGGCGGCGGTGGTGAGCTCCTGCCCGCTCATGAGGTAGGAGCCGTCCCCCGTGATGCAGACCACGGGACGGCGCGGGTTCGCCCGCGCCGCGCCGATGGCGGCGCCGATGGCCCAACCCATGGGGGCGAATTCCAGGGCGATGCGGAGCCAGCTCGAGGTCCCCGAACGGCGCTCCCCTTCCACGTAGCCGATGGATTTCATGCGATGGCCCAGGCCCCGGCGGCCCCACGGTTGCAGGTAATGGGCGGCCCAGATCATGCTGTTGCCCGTGTCCGCCAGGAAGCGGGCGGTGGGAGGGAAGCGCTTGGACAGCTCCTTCATCAGCCGCTGCGGCTTGATGGGGGCGGCGTCGGAATGGTACTTCTCGGAAGCCTGCAACGCCACGCCGTACCCGTGGGGCAGGCCGGCCCCGTACGGAGTCCCGTGGGTCGGCTCGCCGATCGAGGGCTGCCGGGCCGCGATGATGCGGTCGCAGACCGCGCGGATGCGCCCGCGCACGTGCAGCTTCGCCATGGGCGAGCGGATGAGGTTCTCTTCCGATTCGTCCACGTGGATCAGGCGGTTGTTCAGGAGGCTCTTGCACCAGCCGTTGCTGGCCAATTCGCCGAAGCCCGTGCCGAAAGCCACCACCAGGTCCGGATCGGCCTTGAGCGCCCCTTCCGCGCTGGCATGCCCTCCGAATCCGAACACGCCCCGGTAGGCTTCGTGGAACGGGTTGATGAGGCCCTTGGCATCCGGAGCGGTGATGAACAGCGCGCCGGTCAGGTTGACCAGGGTCATGATGGCGTCCACGGCCTCGGCGGCCCCGTCCCCGATCAGGAAGACGATGCGGGCGGCCGAGGCGAGCTCCGCGTCCAGGGCGGCCACGGTCCGTTCGTCCAGCAGGCTGGGCCGGTCGCGGAGCAGGGCCGGCAGATCGCTCCCGGCGTTCCTGGGCACCAGCAGGCCGCGCAGGACGTCCACGGGGATGGACAGGTGGGCGGGTCCGCTCGGCTTGCGCAGGGCGTGGAGGATGGCGGCGACCACCTTGGTTTCCACCTGGTCGATATGCGAGACCAGGGAATTGTAGCGCGTGCAATGGCCGAACATGCCCACGATGTCCACTCCCGTGCAGGAAGATTCCTGCAAGGCTCCCTTCCCGAAGGAAGCCAGGGCCGGCTGCCCGGTCAGCGCCAGCAGCGGCACGCCGCCGCCATAGGCGCAGGCGATGCCGGTGATCATGTTGGTGGCGCCGGGCCCGGAGGTGGCCAGGCACACGCCCAGCTTCCCGGTCTCCCGCGCATAGCCGTCCGCCATGAAGGCCGCGCCGGATTCGTGGCGCGCGATCACGGGCCGGAGGCCGCCGCGGCGGGCGCTCCTGGCCATGGCGTTGAAAAGCGGTTCCACCGCGCCGCCGGGGACGCCGAATACGTATTCCACCCCGGCCTTTTCGAGGCAGGCCACGATCCATTCCGCCGATTCCATGGGGACGGGAGGGGCCGCGAGGGCCCCACGTGGCTGGAAGGACGAGATCTTGCTGATCATGTTAAACCAAGTTTATTGGTGATAGAGTGACTGCCGATTTCCGGAGGCACGGCGCTTAACCTATATCCGGAAGCGAGGCAATCTAATAACACGCACAAGTACGCACAATCCGTAATAGAGTTATCAAATTTTGGCAGCCGTTCCGGTTTGGGTTTTTTCATCCTGGTTGTTACCGCGTCGCCGGACTTTTTTACAGACTGTCGGAAATCATGCAGCACTAATTTGATAGTTATTGTCGAGCGCAATTGTAGTGAAATGTCATTTCGAAACTGACATTCCTAGACCCTACAAGGCACTTTCCGGATTTAGTCCATGCATTCGGCAGGCCGTTGGGCCGAACAGCTGGATGATTTTCTTCCTCACGGCCGACATGTTTGTGAGCAACTCACGGGGCGGGCCGTCGGGGTTTTCCTGGATGTGCACCACTCCCAGCCCCTCCATGATTTGAAAGATCCAGCGCAAGGTCGGGTTCTGTACCGGCTTGTTCAGTTGGTTGG
>DATENA010000292.1:0-20511 GCA_035275285.1 Fibrobacteria bacterium
CCGCCGGCGGCCCCGATGGTGAGGATGGTCTTTTCCACGGGCTGGATGAAGAGCATGGGGTACAGGCCGAGCACCAGCCACAAAGCGATGAGGGCCACGGCCAGGCCGGTCTCCCCTGCCGAGAAATCCGCCGCCTGGACGAAACCGGCGCTTTCGGTTCCATTGCGCGGGCCCAGGAAGATCCTGTGGAAGGCGCGCACCAGGGCCGCCGCGCCGATCAGCGCGCCCACCGAGGCCAGGAAGGTGATCCAGGGCGAAGAACGGAAGGCCGTGAAGAGGACCAGGATCTCGCCCGCGAAGTTGCTGAGCCCGGGCAGGCTGGCGGAGGCGAAGATGGCCGTGAGCAGCACCGCGGCCAGGCGGCCCTGGCCCGCCCGCAGGCCGCCGCTGGCGGAGAGCAGGGGGCTGTCGCCCGTGGTGGAGATGCGCGCGTCGAAGGCGAAGAGCGCGGCCATGATGAGCCCGTGGTTGAAGACCTGGAAGATGGCGCCCGTGAGGCCCGTGGTGGCCACGTCCCCGGACGCGGCGGCGGCGAATACGCCCAGGGCCACCAGGCTCAAGTGGGACAAGGAGGAGTAGACCAGAATGTCGATGAGGCGGTCCTGGGCCAGGCACAACAAGGCCCCGTAGAGGGCTCCCATCACGCACAGGACCTGCAGGTGCGGGGCGAAGCGCGCGACCTCCAGGGGGAAGCCCGGGGCCAGCACCAGGATAAGGCCGTAGGCGCCCATCTTGGACATGAGGGCGGAAAGCACGGCGCGGCAGGCGGGCGCGGAAACGTTGTAGGTGTCGCGCAGCCATCCGTGGAAGCCGAGCAGGGGGAGCTTCACGGCGAAGGCGAGGAGGAACCCCGCGAATACCCACCAGCGCTGTCCGGCCGGCATGGAGTTCACGATGGCGGCGATGCCGTTGACTCCCGGATCCTTCCCGGCCGCGGCGCACAGGGCGATGATGGAGACCAGCATGGGCATGCTGCCCACCAGGGTGAACAGGAAGAAGCGGATGAGCGCGCCGTACACGGAACCGGAATGGATGTTGGCGCGGCCGTGCATGCCGATCCAGAAATAGGCGCCCAACAGGGCGGTCTCCCAGAAAAGGTAGAAGAGCACCAGGCTGTCGGAGAGGAAGACCCCGGCCAGGCTCAGGGAGAGCAGGTTGGCGGAGACGTAGTACGAGGGGCCGTAGCGGCCGTCCCTATCGCGCAGCCACGTGAAGATGAGCGGCAGGCAGAGGCCCAGCAGCAGCAGGAAGGGGGCGTTGCGGCCGTCCAGGTACAAGGTGGGCTCCAGGACCAGGCTGGTCGCGCCGAGGGGCGCGCCGCGGCCGCGCAGGACCAAGCCTTCCGGAACGGACATGGCCATCAGGGAAATCCAGACCAGGAAGGCGCCGTACCCCCATTGGAAAACCAGCGCGGCCTTGGCCTGCGCCAGGTTGCGGGACTTGGGCGCCCCTCCACGGGCCGGCACCGCGCCGGACGGCGCCGCGCCGGACGGCGCCGCGCCGTGCAGGATCAGGGCGGCCAAGGGCAGCAGGATGGCTAAAGGCAGGAATCCAGCGAACGAATGCATGGATCAATGCCCTCCCAGGTAGAAGGCGAGGACGAACACGGCCAAAAGCACCGCGATGGCGTATTGGTGCACCTTGCCGGATTGCAGGCGGCGCAGCCCCAGGGAAAGGCCCTGGCCCAACCAACCCGTCAGGGTGATGACGCCGGTGAAGATGTTTTCCAGCACCAGGCGGCTCAGATAGGCCGCGCCCTTCAAAGGCATCACGATGACGGCCGCGTACACGTCGTCGAAATAGAATTTGCGGGACAGGGGCCCGTTGGTCCCCCGCCTCAGGCCCCGGAGCCGGCCCAGCAGGGCCTCGCGGCGTTTACCGTTGGAGAAGGCGGCGAAGACCAGGAGGGCCAGAGCCAGGTTGACGATCAGGAAGGGCAAGGCATGCATCAGGCGCACGCCTTCCGGTTCCGCCGCTCCATTGGTGATCAGGGACCAGATCAACCCCTTTCCCCCGAAGGACGGCGGGGCGCTGAGGTACCCGAAAATGGGCGCGGCCAGGGACAGGAGGCCCAGCACGAACAGGATGGCCGGGCTCTTTTCCTTCACCTCGCCGTGGCCGGCATGCGCCTGGGCCGAAGCATGGGCGGGCCCCCCATGGGCCGGACCGGCGGCATCGCTGCGCAGGTATCCGTACAGGCGGAACAGGTAAATCACGGAGAGCGTCTCCACCCCCACCACGATGGCATGCACAAGATGGCCCGGAAGGGATATGCCGAAGCCGCCGAATTCGGCCTCCTCGAGGGCGCCCAGCACGGCCTCCTTGCTGAAGAACCCCGCGGCCAGGTACGGGATCAGGCCCGCGCCGCCGATGCAGCCCACCAGGAAAGCGATGTTGGTGACGGGCAGCTTCTTGAGCACGCCGCGGAGGTTGCGCACGTCCTGCTCATGGTGCGCCGCGAAGATGACGCTGCCGGCCGCCAGGAAGAGCAGGGCCTTGAAGAAGGCATGGCCGAACAGGTGCAGCATGCCCGCGCCCGCGGAACCGGCCGCCAGGGCCAGGAACATCAGGGCGAGATTGGACAGGGTGGAGTAGGCCAGGATTTTCTTGATGTCCGTCTGGACCAGGGCCAGCACGGCGCCCAGCACCAGGGTGACCAGGGCGCAGACGGCGACGATGAGGCGCGCCTCCGGGGACACCGCGTACAGCCAATCCAACCTGGCCAGCAGGTAGACCCCCGCGGTGACCATGGTGGCGGCGTGGATGAGGGCGGAGACGGGCGTGGGACCGGCCATGGCATCGGCCAGCCAGACGTGCAGCGGGGCCTGGGCGGATTTGGCGAACGCGCCGCCGAGCAGAAAGAAGGCGGCCAGGGCGGCCTTGCCGGAATGGATGGAGGCCAGGGCGGGACCATGGGCGGCCAGTTCCGAAAGCGACACGGTGCCGAACAGGGAGAACATGGAAAACACGCCCAGCAGGAAGAACACGTCCCCGATGCGGTTCACGAAGAAGGCGCGGAAGGCGGCCAGGGGCACGTCCTCCTGCTTCCAATAATGGCCGATGAGCAGGTAGGAGCAAAGCCCCACGCCCTCCCAGCCCAGGAAGATGAGGACCAGGTTGTCCGCCAGCACCAGGGTGAGCATGGAGGCGACGAAGAGGTTCAGGCTGGCGAAGAACCGGCCCTGCTCCGCATCGTGCCGCATGTAGCCCACGGAATACACCGTGATCAGGAACCCGAAGAAGGTGACGAGCAGGCACATGCACAGGGAAATGGAATCCAGGCGCAGGTGCAGGCCCGCCTGGAAGGCCTGGGTCGCGATCCACGGGCCCGCGTCGAGATCGATGGGCTGGCCGGCGCCGAAGACGCCGGCGCCGCAGAAGGAAAGCACGATGGCGAGGGAGGCCGCCACCGAGGCCGAAGCCAGCCCGCCGATGGCGTTGTAGGGCAGCCTTCCGCCGAGCAGGGCCAGCAAGGCCGCCGAGGCGCCGGGGAGCAGCGGGATCAGGAGCAGCAGCCAGGGATTCATCAGGCGCGCTCCCCCAGATTGGCCACCCGCTCCCGGGTGATGTCATTGTAGTTCTTGAACAGGACGATGATCATGGACAGGCCCACCGCCGCCTCCACCGCCGCCACGCCGATGGAGAGCATGTACAGGTAATGGCTGGCCTCGCCGGTGCCCCAGCGGAAGAAGTTGAAGGAGACCAGGGACAGGTTCACCCCGTTCAGCATCACCTCCACCGACAGCAAAATCAGGATCAGGCTGCGGCGGCGGAAGACGCCGTAACTGCCGATGAGGACGAGCAGCAGGGAAAGGGCCAGGCAATTGGGCAGATTGAAAAGCGATAGGCTCATTGGGCGTCCAGGGCCGCTTCCCGCTGCACGATGGGCAGGGCTTCCGTGGGACGGGTGGTGATGGAGGCTTCCCTGGCCGCCGCCGCGCCCTTGCGGCGGGAAAAATTCAGGGCGGCGATGATGCCGACCAGGATCAGGAAGGAAATCAGCTCGAAGGAAACGGTCAGGGGATTGTTGGCCGGATCCTCGAAAAGCAGGGCGGCGATGGAGGCGAGACCGCCGAAGCCGGGCTTGGTTACGGGCACCTTGTCGACCTGCGAGGCCGCGCGATAGACCATCGGCAGCAGCAAGGCACCGGCCGCCCCCACGAAAAACAGCCCAATCATCGCCCCGCGCAATCCCGAGAAGGTCCCTTCCCCGCTTTCGGAACCTCCCACGGGCGATTCCCCGTCCTTGGGGGAGGGGTTGATCATCATAATCACGAAGGTGAACAGCATCATGATGGCGCCGGCATAGACCAGGATTTGCAGGATGCCGACGAAAGCCGCCTGCAACAGGATATAGACCAGGGAGGTGGGCAGGAAGGAAAGGATGAGAAGCAAGGTGGCCCGGACCGGGTTCTTGACCAGGACCACCGCCAGAGAGCTCAACAAGATAACCACGGCGGAGAGGGCGAAGGTAATCTCGACGACGGGTGAAACTGGCACTGTTCCCTGACCTGATGGGGTATGGGTTCACCCCCGGAACGCGCCTAGGCAACCGGGCGGAAAACCAGGAGGAAATCTCGAGGTTCCCCCATTTCCGGCTGGAAATTTAGAAAGAATCCCGGGGAAAATAAAGGCACTCCGGTCGGGCGGCCGCTCGCTGGACGGAATCGGGTAATTTCCATCGGAGCGAGGGCCGCCGCGAGTGCAGGGTCAGAAAGGTTCGGGCAAGGCCAGCAGCCAGTGCGCGGAAACGCCGGCCGAGTCTTCCGGCGGGAAGGTGGTCGCCGGTTTTTCGGGAAAACCCGGTATGGCCATGGGAAAATCCAGGGTGAAGACCAGGCCGCGGGATCCCTTTTCCGCATCGTTCTTGCTCCGCACCTGGACGCGGCCGCCGTGGTTCTCCACGATGGATTGCACGATGAACATTCCCAATCCGCGGCGGGCGGGGCCCTGCTTGGTGGTGAAAAAGGGTTCGAAAATGCGCGCCACGTCTTCCGGAGCGCACCCCCTGCCGTCGTCCTCGATGCGCAGTTCCAGGCGCCCGGCTACGCGGCTCACGGATGTGATCACGCTCGATGCGCCCGCTTCCAGCGCGTTCGCGTACAGGTTCAGGAAAACCTGCTCCAGGCGGTTGGGATCCCCGAGCAGGAGGGCGCCCCCGTCCTGGACGTCCCAATGGAAGCGGCCCGCCTCCTTGTGGAAGTGGGTGACCACGCAGGCCCTGGCCGAGTCCGCCAACCGCAGACCCCAGAACACCCGGCTGGACGTGGCGTTGTGCGCCTCGGACATGTTCCTGGTGAAAGACTCCAGCTTTTCCACCACGCGATCGATGCGGTCGATGATGATCTGATCGTGGCCGTTGATGCGCTGCCTCAGCAAATGGGCGTTGCCCTTGAGGGTGCACAGGTAATTCTTCATCTCGTGGCCCAACAGCGCCGCGTCTTCATTGCGCTCCGCCGCCGAGCGGGCGGCGGCGGACACGGCGGCTTCGGCGCGGGTCTCCCACGGGGAATCGCGTTCCGGGTCCGCTTCCTGGTAGACGGTGCGCGCCTTTCTTCCGAAAAGCAGGGCCAATCCCGTGGCGCCCATCCCTACGGCGAACAAGGCGGGCAGCAAGCGGATGTGCGGCCCGGCTTCGCTCCACCAAAAACCCAAGTAGGCGACGAAGGCTCCGAGGGCGATGTAGAACATTCCGGTGATCACCTTTTCCATAGCCATATTGGGAAATCTATTCCTTGTCGAAGCCCTTTTCTGTCCCCGGTACCCCCGGTTCCGCTCTTTTTTCAAGAGCAGTTTCCAAGAGCGCCGGTCCCCTACCGGACCGCCACGACATTTAGACGAACTGGCGGGGCAAAAGATCCCATCTTTTTTCGGATGCACTCCCGTTGGACGCATCCCGATCCGAAAACCGGGACATCTTTCCGGATAGGACTAGCGCAAAAAAAGGACCACTTTTCATTCCCAGGGTCCGGCCGCGACGCCGCCGGATTTCCCCTTGAATTCGAAGACTTACGAAAAGTACGGGCGGACGGGAACGGACAGGGAGAGCGCAGGCGGTCAGAGTTTGGTGGGAAACCCTTTATCGGTGCGCAACTTCTGGCCGCCGGACCGGTGGTTACGGGGCCGGTTTGATTTCCAGGGTTTTGAATAAAGAGGTGGTGATCCCTGCGCTGTCCGTGACCTGGAACCCGATTTCGAACTTGCCCTCGCCGGTGCAGGGGAAGACCAGGGTATCCTCCCCCGAACGGCCGGTCAAATCGACCTTCCTGAGGAGGCTGTCCTGCGGGTCTTTGGACATCCATTGCAAGGACTTGTTGTTCCGGAAGACATTGCGGTAGGACCCGATCAAGAGCGCCGTGTCCCCCACTTGGGACGGATTTCCCCGATCCGGGAATCGCAACGCCAGATCGGCTCCATGGGAAGTGGGGCGCGTCGCTTCCACCCGGAGGGCCGGAGTGCCCGTCCGATAGATGAGATCCTTCCTCAGGCTGTGCACGGTGTATTTCAGCACCTTGCGGGAAACCGTATCCGTTTGGCCGTAATAGACCACGTCCCGGAACACGGTATCGATGGAGGTGAATTGTTCCGTCGGTCCGACCAGGACCGAATCCCCTCGCCGGATGCCGTACAGGACATGTTGCGCGTACGCCACCCGGTTCCAGGTCAGGGTCACCACGCCGGTGGCCGGGTCATAGCCGGCGGCGACGGTGGCGGGGACGGGTTGCTGGATCTCCCCTTCGCCCATGTCCAGGGAAATCTGGACCTGCTTGCTCTGGCTCGGATTCACCTCCACGAATATGGTGCCGCTGGAATACGGGCTCTTCTCGCAGGTGATCTCGTACAGGACGCCGGTCTGCCCCGTGTCGCCCTCCCGCTCTCCGCCGCCCAGGTTGAAATGGAAGACCCCTAGTTTCGTGAACGTCGAATAAGGCGTGCCGTCCACCTGGCAGCGGGCGCTGTCTATGTTGGTTTTGTCCGCATAATCGATTACGGTCCCGAATACCTCGCCCGGCGGCCTGAGCTTGACCGGCTTGAGGGTCAGGACCGAGCCCTTGGGGGGTCGAATGCCGAACCGCCTCCAGCTCTCCCGGACCTCCAGGGGCGCGGAGGTGTCTTCGAAGATCAAATCGAAGGAAATGCCCCGGGGCAGGGAATCGAACTTGAACTCCCCTTTGGAATCGGTGAGCACGGTCTTGGAATCCGCCTCCCCGGTCTCGAGCGGGGAGGCGGAGGTTTTGGCCGAACCGGGGGAATTCGACATCGCCACCACCGTCACGTTGACGGCGGGTTCGCCGTTTTCATGGACCACGCGGCCCGCCAGTTCGTAGGGGTCCTGCACCTCGGTGCCGCTGCTGCATCCCAGGACGGAAAGCCAGAACGCATACGCGAAAAACGCGGCCGGACCAAGCCAGCCGCGCCCAGACGCTTTCCCGGACCATCCTCCCCTAAGTCCCATCCCCCTCCGCCTTTTCGATCCGAGTCACGGGAAACAACTGGAAATTGAATTGATACACGCGGTCGGCCTTGGTGCCGTTTTCCGCGAGCGCCAAAAGGTACATTCGCAGATTCTTGATCGCCAGCTTGGCTTTGCGGATCTTCTCGCCGGTAAGCGGGAGGGTGAGCGTGGAGAACCCTTTCCGCTCCGGAGGGACGGCGTCCAACGCGCGGATGGCCAGTTCCAGGGTATTGCGGTGGAAGTTGGCTACGTTGAGGCCGTTGAAGCTCCCCCCCGTGCCGATGTTCGCGGCGGCCGGGCGCCATACGCCCTCGGCATCCTTGAGGATGAGTCCCAGGCCCGCCAGCAGGTCCACCGCCCGGCGCGCCTCCTTGATCGAAATGGGCGGATCCAGGCTTTTCGCCAGGGCCCCGTAATCGTTCTCGAAGGCCGTGTAATGGAGGAGCTCCCGCACGGCGGCGTAATGCCACTTGCTGAAGTATTCGTACTTCTCCGGCTCCAGCACGTCCACCTTCACCTTGCCGCCGGTCATCATCTTCTCGTAGAAGCGGTTCTTCTCTTCCAGGGTCTTCGCCTGGTTGAAACTGACCAGGTTCAGGAAATACTCTTCCTCCTCCTTGGAAAGCTTCAGCGCCCTGGCGAACTTGAGCATGAAAGCTCCGGAAAGGTTCTTCTTGCCGGAAAGCACGTCGGAGAAATACCCGGAGGAGCTGAAGCCCACCTTCAGGGTGAAATAGCGATGGGAGAACTTGGCGTCTTTCGACTTTTGCTCCTCATAGTAGTCTTTGAGGAACTTGCGATAATCGGTGTAGGCGAATAAATCGGGCATAGTCGTCGCATCCGGACCGGACGCGGTCCTCCAAAAGTATATCCTAAGGCTTCCGGATAAGGGGGCCGACCGGGGAAAATCTCGCTCCCGGCCGGAGAGCGAAGCGCCTCCGGGCGGAGAGCGAAGCGCCTCCGGCCGGAGAGCGAAGCGCTTCCGGGCGGAGAGCGAACGCCTCCCGTCGGATAACGCTACGCCTCCGGACGCAGGGCGGGGCCTTGCAAGGGGTTAGCCGGGGTCCGGATTTGAAATGTCCTTTACCTATCCGAGCAGGAAAACTATCCTTTTACCATGCAGGGGAACTCGCGCCTCGCCAAATGCCGTTTCGTCTTCTCCCTCAGCCTGGCCGCCTTGGGCGGCCTGGACTCCGCCATTGCGGCCGATCCCGGGCCGGTCGAGATGTCCTTCATGAAAGGGGACACGCGGAACGGTTCCAAAGTCCACATCCGCGTGCTCGGGGATTCGCTGTATTACCGCGAGGTCACCTACTATCCCAACTCCGCCCCTTTGGAAAGCAGGAAGGCCATGCTCCTGAGCGGCCCCCGGCGCAAGGCGCTGAAAAGCGTGATGGGGGAACTGCCGCGTTACCCCACCTTCGGCTCCTGCTTCGGCAAGGATATGCGGTTCTACATGGTCGAGACCGCGGGCGGGAAATTCTACCGCAGCCTTCCCGGGCGGGCCGGCAAATGCTACCCGGACGAGCCGGACATCTGGTCCCTGTTCCAGGACTTGGACGATCTGCTGGCCCCGCCCGGCGATCCGGATTACCGGGAATACTCCGCTTCTTGACCCTTCCGCCCCTTTGATCCTTCCGCCCCCTGAGCCGCGGCGCGTCGTCCTGCCGGCTCCCTCCCGATTCCGGAAAAAACGAGGAGCCCCGGCCGAAGGGCCCGGCCGGGGCTGTGGGCGCGACGGAGGACAAGGCCGTCGCGCGGGAACGTCGTTGCGCGGGTATGGACATAAACTAACCCGGCGCGCGCGATCCGGAAAAGCCCGCTCTCCAAATAGTGCTCTCCAATTGAGAGCGGGCCCGGGCGGATTTCCCGGACCCGGCGGGGACCCGCATGCTATCTTAAGGTTACGCCATGAAGCCCATGCCCCCAATCGTCACCGATTACCTGGATTTCCGGAGTTTCCTCAAGGAATGGTTCCGCTACCGCAAGGAGGTCCAGCCCGGTTACTCCATGCGCACCTTCGCGAGCAATCCGGCGCTGGGCATTTCCAGCACCAGCTATATGACCAACCTGCTCAAGGGCACCCGTAACCTGACCCAGCGGCAGCGGCTCCAATTCGGCAAGGCTTTGAAACTGGAGGGCCCGGCGGCCGAATATTTCGACTTCCTGGTCCAATTCAACCAGGCCAAGACCCTCGACGAGAAGAATTACTTTTTCGCGCATCTTTCCAAACACCGGGGATCCCAGGCGAAGGTCCTGCTGGAAAAACAGTATGCCTTTTTCGCGAAATGGCATCATAGTGTTATCTATAACTACCTGGGCCTGGAAAAGGCGGAGGGGGTGCCCGCCCGCATCGCCAAGCACCTGGCCGAGGAACTGTCCGCGCAGGAAGTACAGGAGTCCCTCGATTTGCTGCTCGCCATGGGTCTGATCAGGAAAACCGCCAACGGATTCGGCGTGACCGACCGGCACTTGATGTCCCGGAAAGTCTTCACGGGCCAGGTGGCCAAGGATTACCACCGGGAGTTCCTGCGCCTCGCCTCCGGGGCCCTGGACAAGTACGGTCCGGACAAACGCCAGTTCAACGTGCTCGCCTTCTCCGTCTCGGACAAGGGCTTCGCGGCCGTCAAGCAACGGATCGACGCCTTTCTGCAGGAGGTGCGCGAGATCGTCGATCGGGACGACGGCATCAACCAGGTGAACGTGCTCAACGTCCAATTGTTTCCGGGGGCGCGCATTCCGTGAATCCCCCGCGTGCCGCCTCCGTAAAAACCTTCGCGGCCGGGGCCATGGCCTTGGGCCTCGCCGCCTTTTTGCCGCTTTCCGGATGCGACGGAGGGACCACCACCGAGGGCGGCAACCCCGGCATCGTCCTGCGGTTCCGCGAGGGCGATCGGGACGTGGCGTTCAAGGGGAGCCTCCAGTTCTTCGCCGGCGGCGCCAATCCGGAATTCGTCACCGATCCGCCGGGCGAGGACGATCCCGTGCGCGCCGCGGGCGGCCGGGACGGCGCGGTTCCCACCCATTTCCTCACCGGCCTGACTTCCTACTTCATCGGCCTGGACACCTTCGCCTCATTGATCAATCCCCACCCGTTCCTGGGCTTGCGCAAGGCCTCCGCGGGCGCGCGATCCTTCCCGGAGATTCCCGAATTCAACGTGGTCCTGGACGGCACCGACAATACGGTGGGGTACCTGGCCGGCGTCCACGTGGATTCGGGGGACTTCGACGGCGACGGCCGCCTCACTTTGATCATCCGCATTTCCCGCGGCCGGGACTATACGGGCAGCGTGGACAATTCCACTCCGGCGGGCAGGGCCTTGGCCCTGTTCGTGCCGGGCACCACCTTCTATGCCCGGGTGAAGGACGATGACGGTTTCACCTTCACGGGCATCCCCGAGGGCAAGCTGCCCTTGCGCTGGGTGTCCGTATCCGGCATCGTCCACGCTATGGCCGATTCCCTGGGCGAGGATTGGACCCGGCCCTTGCAGCCCGGCGCGCGCCAGGATTCCATCCACGTGCCGCCCGTCCTGGGCGCCCCGGTCGCCTCTCCCCCGGGCAAGTTCTCCTTCTCCGATTCCGTGGACGTGGTCCTCACGGCCCAAGCCGGCGCGGCCATCCGGTACACCCTGGACGGCAGCGCTCCCGCCGACACCTCGCCGCTCTATACGGGCCCCATCCGCTTGCGCTCCAGCCGCACCCTCAAGGCCGCCGCCTTCCTCCGGGGCTGGCTCAGCGGTCCCGCATCGGTCGACAATTACGAGCTGGTCCCGGAACGGCCCGTGGCCACCCCCGCCGGCACCTCCTTCCGGGACTCCCTGGCGGTGCTGCTATCGGTCAAAACCCGCAACGCCGTCATCCGTTACACCTTGGACGGGAGCGATCCCGGGGGGGAATCGGCCCTGGTCTACCATTTTATGCCCATTGTCCTCACCCGGAGTACTACCTTGAAGGCCATGGCCACCGTGCCCGGCCTGGACGGAAGCCGCGTTCTGGAAGAGAAATACATCCTGGTCTCCGACTCCGTCCCGCCTCCGTGAACCCCGGCGCCGGCGCGGATGCGGACCCCGAAAGGATCCTATGCATCGATTCGCGAAAACCCTCGCCTGCCTGGGGATCCCGGCCGCGCTGCTGACGGCCTGCCTGGATTCCACCGAACCCGCCCCGCCCGACAAGGTCTGGTACGGGCTGCTCAGCAACTCCTGCGGCCCGGCGGACGGGCCCGCCATCAGCGTGGTCCTGGACACGGTGGCCTATGCGGATTGCAATTCCGGGAACCATCCCGGCCAATATTCCTTCTACACCGAGGCGTATCCATCCATCGACAGCATCGTGATCGGAAAGGTCCTCACCTATCGCGTGGAAGTGGGCTGCCTGGGCAAGAGAGCGGCCTGCGGCGACAAGACGGAGTACCGGCTGGAGGTCGAAAGGATGGATCCCACCCGCGTGCAGGCGGCGTTCCGGATCGAAGCCGTCTCCCGGGGCAAGCAGACGGTCCGCACCGGCACCGTGGTCATGACCAAGTGCCGTGAACGCCCTTTTTGCGGCTGATCAGTTGTTCAGGAGCTTCTTCAATCCGTAGATGAAGTCCTGCCGGTTGTCGTAGACCTGCGGGATCTTGTTCGTCATCTCGATGGCTTCCTTGGGGCAAGCCTCCACGCAGAATCCGCAGTAGATGCATTTCAGCATGTCGATCTCGAACACCTTGGGGATCTTGTCCCGGTTCTCCCATTCGGGCGGGGCCGCCTGGGCCTCGATATGGATGCACTGGGCCGGGCAGGCCGTGGCGCACATGTAGCAGGCCACGCACTTCATGTTCCCATCGGCGTCCTTGGTCAGGCGGTGCTCCCCGCGGAAGCGCTCGCTTAGCCGGGGCTTCTGCTCCGGGTACTGGATGGTCACCGGCTTCATGAAGAAATGCCGCATGGAAATCATCATGCCCTTGGCGATGGTGGGCAGGTACAGGCGCGTGAACCAGGCCAGGCGGCTGCCCGGCAAATCCGCGCGGCTATTCTTATCGCGAGCGGGTTCAGCGCTCATGTCAACCTCCGAATCCGAAACGCGACGCCACGTATTCCAGGAATACGGCCGTCGCGATGATGTTTGCGAGCGCCAGCGGGATGAGCACGTTCCATCCCAGCTTCATGAGCTGATCCCAGCGGAAGCGCGGCAAGGTCCAGCGCACCCACATGAACAGGAATACCAGCAGGGCCACCTTGGTGAAGAAGGCGCCGAAGGTGACGAGGCCGATGAGGATCCAGCCGATATCGCGCCCCGCGACGGCGAAATGGAGATGGGACGACAGCCAGCCCAGGCCCGGGAAGCCCCAGCCGCCCAGGAACAGGGTCGTCAATATCGAGCACATGGTGAACAAGGCGGCGTATTCCCCGTTCATGAACCAGGCATAGCGCATGCCCGTGTACTCCGTGTGGTAGCCGCCCACCAGCTCCTGTTCCGCTTCCGGAAGGTCGAAGGGCGCGCGGTTGGTCTCCGCGAAGGCGGCCACCAGGAACAGGATGAAGGTCAGGGGCTGCCGGAGGATGTTCCAGGAAGGCAGGAACCCGAAGAGCAGCTCCTGCTGCTGGATCACGATGTCCGCCAGGTTCAGGGTTCCGGTCATCATGAGCAGGGCCACCACGGCCATGCCCATCACGATCTCGTAGCTGATGAGCTGGGCGGAGGAGCGGATGCCGCCGAGCAGGGAATATTGGTTGTTGGAGGCCCAGCCCGCGAAGGCGATGCCGTAGGCCGCCACCGAGGAGACCGCCATGATGACCAGAAGGCCCATGCTGATATAGGATACGGCCAGCACGCCGCCCGGCCCCAGCAATTCATTGCCGCCCGCCACGCCGATGGGGATGAGGGCGAAGGACAGCACCCCCGGCAGGAAGGCCATGATGGGCGCCGCCAGGAAGACGACCTTATCGGTATTGCGGGGGAGGAAATCCTCCTTCCACAGCAGCTTCAGGGAATCGGCCACGAGCTGGAACAGGCCGAAGGGGCCCACGCGGTTGGGGCCGCGGCGCAATTGGAAGCGCGCGCTCACCTTGCGTTCCATCCACACCATCATGGGCACCATGCCCATCACCAGGCCCAGGCCCACGCCTATCTTGATGGCGAGGATGACCCAAGGGTTCGTCAGCAGGGAAAGGACGGATTCCATCTCAGGCCTTCGCCTTCACCGAGCCGTTGGAGGCCGCGGCGGCCGAGGACTCCGCGTGGAAGTCCTGCGCCAGGTTGTGGAACATTTCCACCTCGTTGCGGCCGAAGTTCACCGGCTCCATCACGGGCAGGAACTTCTGGTGGATGCCGTCCCTGTTCACGAAGGTGCCGCTTTTCTCGAAAGTGGAAAGGGTGGGGAGGGCCACGGCCACGTTGCCGTACTTGAGCAGGTCCGACCTGGCCAGGTCCATGAGGATGACGCTTTCGGTCCTGTCCAGCACGGCTTTCAGCTCGGGAGCCGGGACGTAGCCGGGGATGTTGTGCACCAGCAGCAGGGTGCCGATGGGTTCCTTGTCCGCGGCCAGTTCCTTCAGGGACGCGTCCGCGTCGATGCCCAGGACCTCCCGCATGCCTTGGCGGTTGGGGTTCTTGTCGCCGCTGATGGTGAAACCGGGGAAGGCCTCGTCCGCCCGGCCGGGATTGGCGTACCCGGCCATCCCCGCGCCGGGCAGGTTCCGTTCGACGAACTCCTTGGCGGCCGCGAAGGCCTCGTTGGAGTTCCAGGCGCTGACCAGCACCACCACGCGCTTCTTCTTCAGCAGGTCCGCGGCGGCCTTGCGCGCATCCTTGTATGGGACGTCCTTGCCGTCCACCATCGGCTTCATGAGCCGGTCCGCCTGCACGTAGGGGAAGGAAAGGCGGCCGTAGTCGCACATCCATTCCTTGTTCACCTGATCGTTGCGGCGGGGCACGATGCGCTTGACGTTGCCCTTGGCGTCCATGTCCACGCGGGTGTTGCAGCCCACGGCGCAATCCGGGCACAGGGAAGGCCGGGAATGCAGGTTCCACACGCGCGTCTGGAACAGGAAGTCCGAAGAGACCAGCGCGCCCACCGGGCAGATGTCCACCGTGTTCATGGAAAGGGGGTTGTCCATGGTCTTGCCCGGGAACAGGGCGATTTCGCTCCTGTCGCCGCGGTAGATGACGCCCAGATCGCCCGTGCCGCTCACTTCGTCCGTGAAGCGCACGCAGCGCGTGCACACGATGCAGCGCGATCCCCAGTACTTGACGTGGGGGCCCATGGTGGCCTTGGACTTGACCACCTTCTCCTCGTGGAAGCGGCCGTGGTCCCGGCCGTAGGCGTAACTGTAGTTCTGCAGGCGGCACTCGCCGGCCTGATCGCATTCGGGGCAGTCCAGGGGATGGTTGATGAGCAGGAATTCCATCACCGACTTGCGGGCCTCTTCGATGTCCTTGCCCTTGGTGGTGACTTCCATGTTCTCCGTGACGGGCTGCGCGCAGGCGACCACGGGACGGGGCGCGCCTTTCACGCCCACCATGCAGATGCGGCAATTGCCGGCGATGGACAGATCCGGATGGTAGCAATAGTGCGGGACGTCGACGCCGTTCTCGTGGCAGGCCTTGATCACGGTCCAGTTGGACGGGACGGTGACTTCCTTGTCGTCGATCTTGATCTTCACTTCTTTGATGCTCATCTCGTCCTCGCTCCCGGGATCACCGGTCGCCTTGGTTGGAGCCCACGTCCAGGGCGCTGGGCCCGTCGCCCGTCGCCGCGATGGTCTTGGCGGTGGGCGTGATCTCGTCGCGATAGGTCCGCTGCTTCTCCACGAACGCGGTCTCCTTGATCTTGGCCTCGAAATCCTTGCGGAAATGCTGCAGGAAGCCCTGCATGGGCATGGCCGCCGCGTCCGCGAGCACGCAGATGGTGCGGCCGCGCATGTTCTTGGCGATGTCGGCCAGGAGTTCGATGTCCCCCTGATGCCCCTCGTTGTGGTGGAAGCGGTGCGAAACCTTCTCCAGCCAGCCCGTGCCCTCGCGGCAGGGCGTGCATTGCCCGCACGACTCATGGTGGTAGAAGCGCATGGTGTTGTAGATGGTGGAGATCATGTCCACCTGCTCGTCCAGGACGGTGATGCCGCCCGATCCGAGCATGGAGCCGAGCGAGGCCAGGCTCTCGTAGTCGAGCGTGCACTTGTCGACCATCTCCGCGGTGAGCACGGGGGCGGAGAGGCCGCCGGGGATGACCGCCTTCAGCTTGCGCCCGTCCTTCATGCCCCCGCCGTATCGGTCGATCATCTCGCGCATGGCGATGCCGAGCGGGACCTCGTAGACGCCGGGTTTCTTCACCGCGCCGGACAGGCAGAAGATCTTGAAGCCAGGGCTCTTCTCCGTGCCCCATTGCTTGTGCCAGGCCACGCCGTTCTTGACGATGTGGGTGACGGCGGATATGGTCTCCACGTTGTTGACGATGGTGGGGCAGCCGAACAGGCCCGAGACCGCCGGGAAGGGCGGCTTGATCTTGGGATACCCGCGCCCGCCTTCGATGGAGGAGAGCATGCCGGTCTCTTCGCCGCAGATGTAGGCGCCCGCGCCCCGCACCACGGTGATGGTCAGGTCCACGTCCTTTCCGAATATCTTCTTGCCGACGTAGCCCTTGGCCTTGGCCTCCTGCACGGCCGCCTCCAGGCGCCGGTAGCCCAGGATGAACTCGCCGCGCAGATAGATGAAGGCATGCTTGGAGCCGATGGCGTAGCAGGTGAGGATGGCCCCTTCCACCAATTGGTGCGGATCCTTCTCCAGGATGTAGCGGTCCTTGAAGGTGCCGGGTTCGCTTTCGTCCCCGTTGATGGCCAGGTAGATGGGCTTGCCCGTGCCCTTGGCCAGGAAGCTCCATTTCTTGCCGGTGGGGAAGCCCGCGCCGCCGCGGCCGCGCAGGCCGGAGTCGTCGACGAGCTTGATGAGATCGCCCGGGGCCGTAACGCCGACATGGGCCTTGGCGGTCCCATAGCCGCCGCGGGCGGCGTAATGCGCCAGCGTGTGGGAGTCCGGCTCGTGGATGTGCTTGAGCAGGACCGGGCTGAAGGGCGCCTTGGGTGCCGGTTGCTTTGCAACCGCGGGTTCCACGGGCGCGGCGGACCCGTCCGCCTTCTGCTTGGGAGGGACGTCCCCGGAACCGGCCGGGTTGGGCTTGTTCGCGTCAGACATGCTTGGCTCCGTTCTTCCCATGGCCGCCCGCGCCGTCATGCCCGGTGCGGCCGTTGGAAACGGCGCCCTCGCCGTTCACGCCGTCGGCCACCGGGACCGTCAGGGGCGTTGCCAGCGCGCCGGGCACGTTGGTGGTCAGCGCGCCTTCGCCGGCCTTGAAGTACGGGTCCTTGTCGTCGAACCGGCGCGCGCCCTTATCGGTCCCGCCCTCGAAGTTGTAATGCGCCGGCAGGGTGGGCACGCGCGTGTCCATGTCCACGGGCCCCTTCGCCAGGTACTCGGCCGCCTGCTTGCCTTCTTCGCGGAGCAGCTTGTCCAGGTATTGATCCAGGACCGCGCCTTTCATGGAACAGAAATGCTCGTTGTCGCATTGCACCACCGGAGGCTGATCGCAATCGGCCAGGCATTCCACCTTCTCGCAGGAGAACAGCCCGTCGTGGGTGCGCTCGCCCGGGCCGATGCCCAGCTTGGCCTTGATCTGGCCCAGGGCCGCGTCCGTATTGTTCTCCAGGGCGCACATCAGGGTGGCGCAGACCATGAAGCGGTGCTTGCCGTGGAAGGGGCGCTTGAAGTGGGTGTAGAAGGTCACCATGCCCTGCACGTGGGCCACGCTCACGCCGCACAGGCCGGCCACGATTTCCATGGCCTCGTCCGTGATGGATCCGAACTCCTCTTCGGCCAGGCGGAGCACCATCATGAGGGCGGAGCGCTTGTTGGGATACTCTTCCGCGTACTCGTGGAACTTGGCCATGCGCTCCGGAGAAAACTCCTTGCGCCTTGCCGTCGTCGTCGTTTGAGGGCTCATCGATCCAGCTCTCCGGCGATGATGTTGAACGATCCCAGGATGGCGACCAGATCGGCCAGCATGGACCCCTTGAGCAATTGCTTGAGCACGGGGTAGTTGATGAAGGAAGGCGGGCGGATGCGCACGCGGTAGGGATTGGAGGTGCCGTCGGACACGAGATGGAATCCCAGCTCGCCGTTGGGCGCCTCGGTGGACGAATAGACGTCGCTGACCGGCGCGTGGATGCCGTGATCGGCTCCGGGCATGACCAGCTTGAAATGGTGGATCAAGGACTCCATGTCCGCGTAGGTGGAGGTCTTGTCCGGCAGGGTCTTCTTCTGATCTTCGTAATTGATGGGGCCCGGCTCCAGGAGCTTCATGGCCTGGCGCACCAGGGAGACGGACTCGGCCATCTCGTCGATACGCACCTTGTAGCGGGCCAGGGTGTCGCCCGTGGCGTACAGCGGCGCCTCGAACTTGAGCTCGTCGTAGACCAGGTAGGGGCGGAACTTGCGGATGTCGTAGGGCACGCCGCTGGCGCGGCCCATGGGACCGGTGATGCCGTAGGACATGGCGTCCTCCCTGGTGATCACGCCGATGCCCTCGGTGCGGTCCAGGAAGATGCGGTTCTTGTAGAAGCTGCCCCGCAGGTTGTCCAGGGTCTTGTCCATGCTGTCCAGGATGGCGGTGACGCGCTTCTGGAAATCGGCGGGCAGATCGAAGGCCAGGCCGCCCACGCGCGTATAGCTGCTGGTCAGGCGGGTGCCGGTCACGGCCTCGAACACGTCGTACAGCTTCTCGCGCTCCACGAAGGTCCAGAGGATGGAGGTGAAGGCGCCCAGGTCCATGGTCATGGCGCCCACGCACAGCGAGTGGTCCGCCAGGCGGGACATTTCGGCCAGGATGGTGCGGATCACCTGGCAGCGGCGCGGCACGGTGATGCCGAGCAGTTCCTCCGAGGCCAGGGCGAAGCCGATGTTGTTGGAAAGCGGGGAGAAGTAATTGAGCCGATCGGTGAGCGTGATGAACTGGTTGTAGCTGCGGTGCTCGCCCAGCTTCTCGAACCCGGTGTGCAGGAAGCCTATCTCCTGCTCCGTGTTGATGATGCGCTCGCCCCTGACCTCCATCTTGACCCGCAGGGTCCCATGCATGGCGGGATGGGAAGGGCCCACGTTCATGTGGACGGTGTTCTCGTCGCGCTCGACGATTTCCTTCTCGTAGGAATACATGTCAGGCGCCTCCCTGGGGTTTCCGGGTGGTGGCGTGGTAGACGGGGAAGTTGCCCCGCTCGCCGCGGCCCCGCAAGGGATAGTCCTTGCGCAGGGGATGCCCGTCGAAATCGTCCGGCATCAGGATGCGTTTCAGGTCCGGATGGCCCATGAACTCGATGCCGTACAGGTCCCAGACCTCGCGCTCGGTCCAGTTCGCGCCCAGGTACAGGTCCGTGAGGGAAGGCAGGCGCGGATCGCCCTCTTCCACGAAGGCCTTGACCTGAACGCGGACGCCCAGAAGGGGCGACAGCAAGGTGGTCACGACGCCGAAGCGGCCCGGCTGCGCGACGGGATAGCGCAGGTAGTCCACGGCCGTGAGGTCGATGAACATTCCGAAGCCCAGCCCCGGATCGTCCCGCAGGAACTGGATCAGGGCCTTGGCGTCCTTGCCCAGGACCTTGAACTGGTGGTAATGCGACTTCTCCTCCCGGCCCAGCAGGCGTTCGCCCAGGAAGGCTTCCACCTTGGCGATGAGGGGGAGGTGGTTTTCGGGCTTGTATGCGATCATGGCGGAGTCCATCCCGGGCGCGCGGCTCAGCCGCCGGTTTTTTCCTTGGAGGGCGTGCTGCGGTCCGTGCCGTGGCGGTAATGGGTATCCGGCGTGCGGTACGCCACCGACTTGGAAGGGTCCGAGGAGGCGTCCTGGGACACGTACTCCTGGGACTTGGCCTGGCCCTTCTTGGCCTTTTCCTGCACCAGCATGAGCGCGTCCAGGAAGGCTTCCGGCCGCGGCGGGCAGCCGGGCATGTAAGCGTCCACGGGAATGAACTGGTCCACGCCCTGGATGAGGGTGTAGGTATCGAACACGCCGCCGCTGCTGGCGCAGGCGCCCATGGAAATGCACCACTTGGGCTCCGGCATCTGTTCCCAGATGCGCTGCAAAACCGGCATCATCTTGAGGGAGATGCGCCCGGACACGATCAGGAGATCGGATTGGCGGGGGCTGAACTTCATCACTTCGGACCCGAAGCGGGCGGTGTCGTACTTGGCCATGAAGGCGGCCATCATCTCGATGCCGCAGCAGGCCGTGCCGAAGGGCATGGGCCACAGGCTGTTGGCGCGCGCCCAGTTGACGGCCGTTTCCAGGGTCGTCGTCGCCCAGTCGTTGGTAGTGCCGGTTACGGTGCTCACATTCCCATCCTATCGTTTCGTCCGGTTCGCACGATGATCCACGTCGCTGCGCGCGCTGTTTTTCACTCCCATTCCAGAGCCCTCGTTTTGATGATGTAGAAGAGGCCCAGGCCCAGGATCACCAGGAAGAACAGCACGGCCGGCAAGGTGCCCGTATGCAGCAGGCGCTTGAAGCCGAAAGCCCAGGGCAGCAGGAAGATGGTTTCGATGTCGAAGAGGATGAACAGCAGGGCGAAGGTGTAGAACTTAAGGGCGAAGGGCTTATGGGGGTTGTCCGACTGGTCCACGCCGCATTCATAAGGCTCGAATTTGACCTTGCTGTAGGTTTTCCTGGGTCCCAGCAGGGAGGAGAAGGCGATGGCCCCGACGCCGGTGGCGACGACCAGAAATCCATAGAGGATGAAGGGAAGGTATTCGCTTAACATGGCAGTTTCCGTTTCCCCCGGGAATGGACGGCCTACCGGGTCGGAAAAGGGGTTTCTATCGGTCCGTTTTCAGGGGCAAAGCTAGGAAAACGGAGGGTTTTCGGCAAGGAAGGCGGGTTCCTGGAAGGGTCAAATCGGGATCCGGAAGCGCTCCGGGAACCAGCGGAAACCCCTCATGAACAGGTGCCGGAAGCGCCCGCGCCGGTCCCGTCGGACGCGGGCTTATCGCACAGGGCGCGCACGGCATCCAACAGCTCATTGCGCGTGAAGGGCTTT
>DATENA010000293.1:0-13706 GCA_035275285.1 Fibrobacteria bacterium
GGGCGGCGCCCGGCGCGAGAACGCCGGGCGCGGGGAAGTGCGGCCGGAAAGGCCGGGCGCGGCCTTCGGGACCCGGGTGCAGGATCCCGAAACGGGAGCCGCGCGCAAGGCGCTTTCCGCCCAAGAGCGGGCCGAGCACCGCGCCCAGGAGGCCCGGGATCGCGCCATGTCCCGCATCCGCGACCAAGTGTATTCCCGGGGGTGGCCGGGATCGGATTCCCGGGCCGGGACGGAACGCCTCCGTCACGCGGAAGCGACGGCCGCCGCGGCCAGGTGGCTGCTGGCGATCGCCTGCGTATCGGGGGTGGCGGCCATCCTGGGGGCGCTGATGGCGGTACTGACCACTTGAGCCGGGACCGGCGTGCCGACCCCCTGGGCGCGGGGCAGGCCGTCCGCGCGGCCCCGAGCGGGCCTTATCGCTTGCCTCCGGCCGGTTTCGGCTTCCGTCCGTTCTCCAGGTCCAGCAGGAAAGCCTTGTTCTCCAGGCCGCCTCCGTATCCGCCCAGCTCTCCGCCCGTCCGCACCACCCGGTGGCAGGGGATGAAGATGCTGACGGGATTCCTGCCGTTGGCGCTTCCCACCGCCCGCACCGCTCCCGGATTGCCCACTCGCTCCGCCAATTCCCGGTAGCTCCAGGTCTCGCCGAAGGGGATCTTCCGGAGTTCGTTCCAGACGCGCATCTGGAACTCCGTGCCCTTCAATTCGAAGGGAAGGTCGAAGCGGTCCCGCGCGCCCCGGAAATATTCCCCGAGCTGTTTTTCGGCCTCCTCCAGCATCGGGCAGGATGCGCCCGCCTTTTCGGGTTGCAGATCGAGCCGGCCCAGGCCGTCCTTTTCCCAGACCAGGGCCACCACCGCTTTGTCCGTGGCGGCCAGGATCAGGTTCCCCACCGGGGTCCGCAGGGTTTTCGCATGGCATTTCATAAGACGGCTCCTTTTCCGCGGGTCTTGGTTTTGTTCGAAAACTCCCCGGCATAGGCCCGCCACAGATAGGCGGCCGCATAGCCGCGCCACGGCCGGGCGCATTCCAAATCGATGTCCGGATGCCTCTCCAGGACCCTTTTCAGGATCAGGTCCGTGCCCGGGAACGCGTCCGTGTCCGCGATGCAGCGCAGGCTGATGTACTCGGCGGTCCAGGGGCCGATGCCCTTGACGTCCAGCAAGGCTTTGCGGAAGGCCTCCGGATCCTGGGCGCTGCCCAGGGAAAGCGTTCCGGAAACCAGCCGGCGCGAGAATTCCCGGATCGTCTCCTTGCGGGCCCCGGTGGTGCCCACCTTGTCCAGGGCGGAGGTCGCGAGCCGCTCCGGCCCGGGGAATACCCGCAGGTCCGCTCCGGTGAGCGGGTGCCGGACGGCCTCCCCATAGCCTTCGACGAGTTGGGAGATCATGCGGTTGGCCTGTTCCATGCTCACCAATTGGCCCAGGATGGAGCATACCGCGGTCTCGAAGGGGTCCCAGCCCCGGGGGCTGCGGAGGCCGGGCCCGCCGCGGTACAGCCTGTCCAGGTGCGGGTTGCCGGAAAAGGCGTTGGCGATGAGCACCGGGTCCGAATCCAGATCGAACATGCGCCGCACCGATTGCGCCACGCGGCCCAGGGCCCCGGTCTCGCCGCCGATCACCTGCAGGCTCAGGGACCGGCCCTTCCCGTGCAGGGTAACCCGCACGATACCAGGCTTCCCGCCCCAATGGAAGATCCGTTCGTAGGCCCCGTCCGCGAAGGACTCCAGGCCCGCGATGGCGTGGGACCGGTAATACGCGAGGCTCGCCTCGAAGTCGAAGGGCGGCCGGAAAGGCAGGGTGAGGGTGATGCCCTGGTCCCGGGGGGCCCCGGGGGAGCGCTTGCGGAGCAGGGACGGCGGCCTCTTGAAGCGATCCTTGATGGCGTCGTTGAACCTCCGGACGGAGGAAAAGCCCGAAGCGAACGCGATTTCGCCGATGGGGATGCCGGTATCCACGATCAGGGTGCGCGCGAAGTTGAGGCGGTTCTCCAGGATGATCCGCTTGGGGGTCTTGCCCATCTCCTCTGCGAACAGCCGGCGCAGGTGCCGGGAGCCGACGCCGAAGCGCTCCGCGAAGGTCTCCTCGTCCAGGTCCGCATGCTCCTGTTCGGAAATGGCCTTCAGGGCCCTTTGCACCAGCGCGGACTTCCCGGACCAGGCCGGGGATTGCGGGGCGGTTTCAGGCCGGCAACGGAGGCAGGGCCGGTAGCCTTTTTTCTCGGCCAGGAGGGCGGAGGAGAAGAACTCCACGTTTTCCCGCTTGGGCCGGGCCGGGCAGATGGGGCGGCAATAGACGCCGGTGGTCTTCACCCCCACGTAGAACTTCCCGTCGAAGCGGAAGTCCCGGGCCAGCATGGCCCGGTACCAGGTATCCTCTTTTTGCATGCCTACAGTATAGGAGCATTGCGGGAGGCCGACTAGCCGTTTCCGGACATGGACCTTCCGGCCTCCCGGCGGGATTCCGGGGTGGACCCCCTGCATGGGACGGGATTATTACCTATAATGCTGGATCCCATGCCGCGAACGACGCTTCATCGCATCGCTTCCGCCGCGTTCCTCGCGGCCGCGGTTTCGTCCGCCTCCGCCGAAGCGCCTTCCGCCTCCGACTCCACCTCCGGGCCTTTCCGCGGCATCGCCTTCGATACCGAACGCCAGGCCCCCGCCTATTCCGAGGAGCACCGGGAGCGTTTCCTGCACGGCAGGCACGTGGCCACGCAGACCCTCTTCCTGTCCCCGGACGGAAAACCGATGGCGGAACGCGATCTCGACTTCGCCCGTTTTCCGTTCAAGCCCGATTATCTCTTCAAGGACGTGCGCAGCGGCTACCAGGAAGGCGCCCGCGTGGAGGAGGCCGGCATCCGCGTCCATTTCCGGGACTCCGCAAAAGCGCCCTTGAAGGAGAAAAGCCTGAAGGTCCCGGAACCCTGCGTGGTCAACGGCGGCATCGGGCCTTTCCTCAAGGAGAATTGGGCGGAGCTGGAGGCGGGCAAGCGCCTCGCCTTCAACATGGTGGTGCCCGCCCGCCTGGACTATTTCCGTTTCGTCGCCTACGAGGACCCGGAAAGCACGGTGCCGGAAAAGGAAGCGTCCGGCAGGAAGTACAAGGCGGTGGTGATCGAGCCGCAATCCGCCGTGCTGCGGATGCTGCTGCCCACCATCATCATGTACTACGACGTGAAGACCATGAGGCTGATCCGCTATCAGGGCATCGTCAACGTGGCCGATGCCGAAGGCCGCAGCCTGCGCGTGCGCGTCGACTATCCCGGCCTGGGGCCTTGAGGCCTCCCCGATTCCCCAAAAAAGCAGGATGGCAAGGAGAACAAGAGAATGGAGAACAAGAGAATGAACTTCTTCTTCCGATCCGGCCCTTTCCCTTTGGATCCTTTGCGGGTCCGGCGCCTTTCTCCGGGGAAAGGATTTCGCATGGTTCGCGGCGTGTCCGCCCCCTCGCTTCTCCGCGCGATCGGAGGCATGCTGGCGGCGGCCGCGCTCTCCGCGGCCCAGCCTCCCGCCCACTTCACCGAGAAGGTCCTCGCCGCCAACGCGACCTTCACCGAGGCGACCAGCATGGCGCATGCCGACGACGGCCGCATCTTCGTCAGCGAACGCGGGGGCAACATCAAGGTCATAAAAGGCGCCGACGCCCCCGTGATCTACAAGGTCAACACCACCGTCAAACGCGAGCAAGGCCTCCTGAAGATCCAGGTCCATCCGGGTTTCGCGGCCAAGAGCTGGGTATACGCGTACTACACGACCGCGGACAACCACCACCATAACGTCTCCCGCATCGGGCTGGACAAGGACAACAACGTCGTCAAGGTGGACACGGTGATCAAGCTGCCCGCGCTGGAGAACCAGGGCCGGCACAACGGGTCCGGCATGGTGTTCGGCAAGGACGGTTTCCTGTACGTGTCCCGCGGCCAGGACGAACTGGGGGGCGCCTCCGACCCCGCCGCCTTGTGGACCAGCCAAAAGGGCAAGATCCTGCGTTTCACCGAAGACGGCCAGCCGGCTCCGGGCAACCCCCATTACGCCGGCGGCACGGCCGAGGAGAAAAGCGTCTGGGCGCGCGGTTTCCGCAATCCCTGGACCATGGCGATGGATCCCGTCTCCGGCCGCATCCTGGTGGGCGACGTCGGGGACGGCACCGAAGAGATCGACGACGTGACCCGTCCCGATCCGGCCAAGGACCACTGGTACGGATACGGGTACGGAGGCGGCGACGGCGTGGGCGCGGCAGGCGGCAAGGCCATCGAGCCCATCTACTTCCACCCCACCGGCGGCGCGGGCGAATGCGCCATCGTGGCGGAAGTCCCCTACAATGCGGCCGTGGCGTCCAATTGGCCGGCCGAATACAAGGACCGCATCTACGTGGCCGACTATTGCGGGGGCGCCATCCGGTCCGTCCCCCTGGCCAATCCCGCCGCACCGGTGAACCTGCAGGCCGCGGGCAACGGCACCGTCTTCTATCCCGACTCCCCCACCAAGGTGGGCCTGAGCCTCGGCATCGACGGCAACCTGTACTACGCCGCCTACGGCAGCAACAAGAAAGCGTACGTGATCGCCTACAATGGCCCCACCGGCCTGCGGGCCCGGGCCGCGGCGCGGCTGACGGTGCGGCAGGCCGCGTTCCGGATGGGAACGGCGGCGGACGTGCCGTTCACCCTGGACGGGGACGCGTCCCTGCGCGACGGCGGCAAGGCGGAGTTCTCCGTGCAGGGCGCGGACGGCCGTGTCGCGTTCCGGCAGGAGCTGGAGATGCGGGGAGATTCTTTCCGGGCCCGGGGCTTCCGTCCCACGGCGGCCGGCCTATATGCGTGCAGGCTGAGCTGGAAAGAGGAAGGCGCGGAGCGGCGGGCGTACGGTCGCCTCATCGTCCTGCCTTGAAAGGGCGGAAGCGCGCATTGCGATCCAAACGATCCCGGTCGCGGCCATGTCCCCGTGATAGTATCATTTGATACTATCATGAATCCCCCCTTTTCCCTGACTCCCGCCACCCTCAAGTGGAATTCCGAGATTTCCAGGCTATGCGGCCAGATCGAAAGCTGGAACAGGCCGGTCCCGAAACCGGAATTGCGCCGGAAAAGCAGGATCCAATCCATCCAAGGCAGCTTGGCCATCGAAGGAAATACGCTTTCCCTGGAGCAGGTGACGGCTTTGCTGGACGGGAAGCGCGTCGCCGGTCCCAAGCGGGACATTCTGGAAGCCTCCAACGCGCGAAAAGCCTATGACGCAATCGATCGATACGGTGTCTATTCGGCGGAAAGCCTGCTCAAGGCCCACCGCGTGATGATGGACGGCCTGGTCGATGCCCCGGGGGAATGGCGCAGGGGGAACGTGGGGATCCAGAAGGGCAAGTCCATCGCGCATCCGGCCTCTCCTCCGGGAATTTTCCGGGCAGCGTATTTTTCCCGGTTGGAATATCTCAAGGCGGTGAAAACGATCTCACCCGCTACCGCGAGCCGGGATGTGAGGGACGGAGCGGCCTCCGGAATCCTCTTGAAAAAGGGGAAGGGAAACCGCACCCGTTACGGGTTCAATCCGAAAAGGCGATGGTAACTTTTCAGGCGGCGTGCGCCTTCCACGCGCCCAGTTCCCCGCTGAGCTGCTTCCACCCCGAATAGATCCGGCCCACCACCAGCCGCTTGCCGCCGCCCACCAGGACGATGCGCGAGCGGCCCACGGTGATGGATTCCAGCTGGTTCCGGCTCATGACCTTGCCGTTGCCGTCCCAATAGACGATGGCCACCTGTTCCCCGCTGAGGCGGCATTCGCGCGGGCGGAAGAAGAACCCGTAGATGACCGAAAGCATTCCGGACACCACCAGGACGAAGGCCGCGGCCCAGGGCAGGACGGGGATGCCCTGGGAGGCATGCACCGCTTTGACGGTGGAGAAGGCCGCGAACATCACGGCCAGGATGCCGGCGCCGTACACCCCGCAGGCGAGGACGGCGAAAACGGCGATGCGGAGAGGGTCGGCCTTGAAGCGCTTGCCGTCGGCGACGGGTTCATCGGAGGTGTTGGCCATGCGGTCAAAATAGCAAGAACGGTTCCGGGACAACTCGGCGCTTTTCCGCTCATGCGTTTCGTCATGGTTTGGTAAATTATCGCATGTCCCGCGCCGATATGCCAAAATCGATGGGGAAAGCCATTTTTATCGGCTCGCCGATTCGCATCGGGAAGGGAAGGCTCCGGAATGTTCACCTTGGTCGACTGGCTCGTCATCGTCCTTTACTTCATGATCGTGGCCGGCATCGGCTTCTACTTCTCCCGCCGCAACGCCGATTTCTCCGACTTCATGTTCGGGGGCGGCAACATGCCCTGGCTGGCCGTGGGCATCTCGCTCATCGCCACCTCCGTCAGCGCCAACACCTTCCTGGGCAACCCCGCCGACGGGTACGCCAACGACATGCGCCTGCTGATGCTCAACGTGGGTTCCCTGATCGCCATCGTCATCGTGGGGACGGTATTCATCCCCCGCTTCCGCGCCAGCGGCATCAAGTCCGCCTACGAATTGCTGGAAATGAAATTCTCCCGCCCGGTCCGGGTCCTGGCCGCCTCCTTCTATTCCTGCCATCTTCTCCTGCGCATGGGCATGCTCATCTACGGCCCTTCCCTGGTGCTGATGAGAATCACCGGGGCCCCGTTCTGGGCCGCCGCCGTCGCCATGGCCGTGTTCGCCATGATGTACACCTCCCTGGGCGGCATCAAGGCCGTGACCACCACCGACATCATCCAGTTCGTCATCTTCTTCGGGGGCGGGCTTTTGTGCATCTATTTCTGCGCCAAGGGCGTGGGCGGTTTCGGCAAGACCTGGGCCCTGGCTGCGGAAGCCGGCAAGACCAGGTGGTACGATTTCACCTGGAACCCCGCCAGCGACCGCAACTTCTTCACCGCGTCCCTGGTCTACGTGGTCTTCGAGGTGGCCATCCGCGGCTGCGATCAACAGTTCGTCCAGCGCTACCTTTCCACCAAGAGCATCCGCACGGCCAATTATTCCTCCATCACCTCGTCCCTGCTGGGGATATGCGTGGGCGTGGTCTTCTTCACCGTGGGCGCCTTCCTGTACGTGTACTTCCAGGTCGCCCGCGTGGAAGCCCTGCCCGACCTGAAGGTCAACGAAGTGCTGCCGCATTTCATCGTGAACGTGCTGCCGACGGGCGTCAAGGGGCTGCTGGTGGCCGCCATCCTGGCCGCGGACATGGGCGCCTTGAGCTCGGTGCTCACGGCGCTTTCCAACACCACCGTGGTGGATTTCCTCCCGCGCGGGAACGCCGCGGACGCGGGCTCCCACAACCTCAAGAACGCGCGCAAATGGGTGGTGCTGTGGGGCATCCTGGGCCTGGCGGCCTCCTTCGTATGCGCCATCGGCGACGTATCCATCCTGACCAAGGCGCTGTTCTTCACGTCCCTGTTCACCGGACCTTTGCTGTCCATTTTCGTGCAGGCGTTCTTCCTGCCCGGCACCCATCCCAAGGCCGTGATCGCCGGGGCGTTCCTCGGCATGCTGGCCCTGCTGCCGTTCACCAACATCCCCATCCTGCCTCCCGGCGCCTGGAAGCCGCTGTTCGCCCTGGCCTGGCCATGGAATCCGGTGATATCCGTGACGGGATCGCTGCTTACGGCGCAGTTGATCAACCTTATGCTGCCCAGGTGGAAAAAGGAGCCATGACCTGGGGAACGCTATTTCCGCATCCAATCTTCCTTGGTGATCGCCCAACGTTCATGGTCGCGCCACCTGCCGTCCACCTTCAAATACCGGGGGGAATAGCCCTCCAGGCGGAACCCCAGCCTTTGCACCAGCTTTTTGGAAAGGGCGTTCTGCGGCCGGATATTCGCTTCCAGGCGATGCAATTTCAGTTTCCCGAAGGCCTCTTTCAGCGCAAGGGACAGCCCTTCCGTCATGTATCCGTCCCGGCGATACGGCGCGAAGACGTAATAGCCCAGGTAGGCGCTGCGGAAATGCCCCATGTATATCTGGCTCACGTTGATCACCCCCACCAGCTTCCCGTCCCCGACCCTGCACACGTAAAAGCACCGGAAAGCCTCCTTGCCGATGCGCGCCAGGTAGTCCGCGAACCGCTTCGGGGTGTCCGGGGCGGAGACCCAGCGTTTGTGGAAGGCCTTGCTGGCACGGGCCAGCCGCAGGAACTCCGCCTTGCGCTTTTCCGAAACGGGTTCCAGGAAGACGCGTTTCACCGGCCTTCCCCGCAGGGTTCGATCTCCTTCATGTCCAGGAGTCCGGGCATGCCCGCGGAGGGGACGTAACACAGGCGCGGCTGCCCGGACCCGTCATCGGCGCCGCCCCCGACCTCCCGCATCCACACCGCCCGGGCCCCGAACCGCCGCAGCAAGTCCGCCCCGGCTTCGGGTCCCAGAATGAACAAAGGCTTGGTCAAGCGGTCCGCGAGCAGGCTGTTCCCGGCCAGCACCGTCACCGAACAATAGGGCCGGGCCGGCTTTCCCGTGCGCGGATCGAAGATGTGGTGATACCGCACCCCGTCCTTGATGAAGAAACGCTCATAGTCCCCGGAAGTGGAAACGGCTTCCGGGGCCGGCAAGGTGATCGTGCCCGCCAGGGCGCCCGGATGCCGGGGATGGCGGATTCCCAGCATCCAGGGTTCGTTTCCTTTCGCGCCCTTTCCGGACCGTTTCGCGCCCCCGACGCGCAGATCCCCGCCCGCCGTCACGATATGGTCGGGAAAGCCCAGGGAATCCAGCAAAGCGTGCATGCGATCCACGGCGTAGCCCTTGGCGATGCCGCCCAAATCGAAAACCACGCTATCGCGCAGCAGCACCAGGCGATTGCCCGGGAGCAATCGGAACGCGGGAGCATCGGCGGGATTGCTTTCGGGCGGCGCTCCGAAGGCGGGGTTCTCCCGCATGGCCGCAGCCAGCTCCGCCTCCGAGGGAACCTTGTTCGAGTCTCCGCTGGCCAGGCCCCAGGCCGTTTTCAGATTGTGCAGGGTGATGTCGAACCGGCCCCGGGACGCGGCGGCCATTTCCTCCGCGGCGCGGAACACCTCCACGATTTCCGGATCGGCCGCCAGGGTATCGCCCTTGCGGCCTTGCAGCTTCTTCAGGGAGGAGCCGGGCAGGTAATCGCTGAACACGTTCTCCAGCCGGGCGCTTTCCCGTTCCAAGCGGACGAAGGCGGAGTCTTCCCGGGCGGCGGCCCGATCGCGCACGTAGAGGGTGGCGGAAAAATCCGTGTCCATCCCGAACCAATGATGGTCGACCTTGGAAAGCGGCGGGGTGCATGCCGATGGGAGCAGCCACAGGGCCGCGAGCGGCAGGAGGCGGGCATGGGAGCGCATGGAAATCCCCATTCTGGAAATCCGTAAAACTAGAAAGTTACCGGAATCAGGAAAGGCGCGCCTGCCAATGGAAAAGGTGTCACCTTTCGAGGTAAAAGCCTGGAAGGACGGTGGGCAGGATCAGAACACCGTCGCGCGGAACAGCGGTGTCCGGCGGATGACGTCACGACAAGGGAGGCCAGGGCGACTTCGATGTCGGGGATGGCTTCATGGTTCAAGCCGAATAGGTACACGAGCCCTTGCGCTCCGTACTGTCCTTTTTCCACAACCGGCATACCAGGGGACGTTGGAATCAGGCTCGATTCCGACCAGCCTGGACCGAACGCGACTTTGAATGCGCCTTTATCGATTTCCACCGCTTGCGCGCGGGAACCTTGGCTCAAACGGGGAGGGATAGGGCCGGCAACGAAATGGTGCCGAAACACTTGGGTCCGAACATAGATTCCTCCGTGGATAATGTAATGTCTAAAATTCAAGCACTAGGCGAAATTTCCGAAAGAGATCACCATTTGGAATGGTGTCTACGCGACTCTGGGTTTGATGTATATTTGCAATGCGCATCGACTAAACCCGAATTCACTACGAGGAGTATTAAATGGGAATTCAACCGATTTTTCGAATATGCGTCGCATTGGGTTTGACATTGGAATCAGCTCCCGCTTTCAAGGGAACCGAATTGGTCAAGGAGATTTCCCCTTCCACCAAGGCCAGTGAAATTCAGCAGGGGGAAGGAACGGAAGTTTTCACCGGCGCAAAGTATGCCGCCATCGTGGACAATTCGGATCGCTTGCATCCTTCCGTCCAATTGCTGGATGAGAACCTCACTGAAAAGACCAAGATAGTATTGGAGGAAGGGTTTATCGTATCCGTTTCCATTGCCGCCAACGGGTTGTTCGTAATCAACCAACAAGATTATAGCATGGAGTTCAGAAAACAGGCGTTCTTCTATAATGCTACCGGCAAACTTCTCAAGAAATACCCATACTTCGGAGGACCTTTTGTGCTTTCTCCAGATGGCAGGTATGCCTTGATTTCCGAGTCAATACCGGGGGAAGGCAACGATTTCGTCATTTTCGAAACCAAGAGGTGGAAAGAAAAGAAATCCGATATCGAGCCGGGATTCGGATTCTTTTCTGCGCGGTTCCGCCGCGACGGGAAAATCCTTTTCATCC
Source organism: Fibrobacteria bacterium (assembly GCA_035275285.1). Classification (GTDB taxonomy): domain Bacteria; phylum Fibrobacterota; class Fibrobacteria; order UBA11236; family UBA11236; genus Chersky-265. Next base: position 10,488 of record DATENA010000293.1, read on the forward strand.
GCCAGGATGAGACAAAAGACCAAAATAAATGGTCTACAAAGTTACAGATTTTGGATCTCGATGCCGCTGTTTCAAGCAAGGGAATCCGGAATCCCATTAAATCCGTGCCTTTGGCATACGATGATGGACTGCCGTTGACCATAGATCCGAGCCGTCTGATGCTACAAAGCTCCGACGATGGTGATCTATTCACCTGCGCTCTCAAAGACGAAGGATCGGTATACTATCCAAGCCGCATCGTCATATTCGACAAAGATCTGAACAAAGTTACGCAGCGAAAGTACGCGGAACAAATTAGCCAAGTCCAATTGGTCAGTTCAAGGCACATGCTCGTCTCCAGCATTGAATCCCCTGCAAAGACTGGCGAAGCAACCCGTTTCACCATGGCCGTCTTGGAACCGAAAGAGTTTAAGGAGCTTCGAAAGGATCCGATCGGAACCGGCTGGTTCCATGGCGCGATAGAATACGGGGACGAAGTTTATTTTGAAACGAAAAACGCGGAAGACGGTCGGATCGGCCTTTACCGCTTCAGTAGCGGAAAGGACAAGCCAGTATTTGAGAAAACCGGTGAAAAACCCATGGCGAAATTCCATGGTTACGTCTTTGCTAAAGAGGCGGGAGTGGATGATTCCGCAAGAAATGGGCGTTTTCTGCGGCCCCGCTCCAAGGAGATCTTGAAGGTTTACCGTACCCATATCGGCGGGAAGGAGTGAACATGCGCAACATGATGATGTTTCTCGCATTCTTGCTGATCTCGACCCATATTGCGGACGGCAGAAGATTGACCTATGCATGGCAGACTCCGAACGCCAACAATGCGAACCTGAGTGAAGGATTCGGCCCCCGCGCCACTGTGACACCGTATTTCCATCTCGGTTTGGACGTAAGCACGTCAAACAATGATGCCTTCAAACAAAACTGGCCTCTGCTTGCACCCTTTCGTTGCAAAATTGTTAAGGTTTCACCTTCGCATACGGGAACGGATCAATGGATCACGATCAAGCCTGTTGACGCCACCGATGTGGATGATGTTTCACATATCACATTGTTCCACATCAACACTCAGGATCTCACGGAAGGGACGGAGTACACAGCCGGAGCTCAGATCACTACCATGTTTTACTATTCCAGTGCGCATAGCCACATTGAGGCCTATTCCACCGCCGAGAATAGCGGCTATACGGACATAACAAGCCGGACGAACTACACCGTTCACCCCTATCGCTGGTGGAGTTCCGCCGCCACCAATCCTACCATTACCGGATCCGCGTCCATTCAGACCGGCGGCGCAGGGGAGATTTCAACCGACAAATGGGTGGACGTAACTGTAACCGAACCCAGAAGTGCGCTTAACATGGCTGAGGTGCGTATGGTGCCCTTCAAGCGGGGCAGTTCTTCTTTGCAACCCGGGTATTTCTGCCAAGGCACGGATTATATGATGTTTGAGTATGACGCGCTTACAGGCACGCGAACAGGGTTTCTTCCGGGAACCGCGACGGCCGGCAAAAACAATGGGGTCAAGGTGATTCCCGGGGCTTTCAGCCGAGGTGCGACGAATCGAGTGACGACATTTCGTTGGTATTTCCGCTCGGATCGGCTTCCAGACGGATTTGAGGCTCAGGTTTACAGTCATAATGGTACGCGGACGAACTCCGTCAGGGTGGATTTTCCGAGTTGTCTTCCGCCTTGCACAGCCCCGGCTGGTTCGCCGACACCACCCGTGAATACCAAGGCGGTCACAACGGGTCAATCGGTAAAGGTGACATGGGATGCCGGTCCCGGTGACAATACTCCTCAATTCTTTTCCATTTACAGGCGTTTACGGTACAATTCCGTGACTTCTGACGCACGCGTGGTTGCCACCATTTCCACGGCTCAAACCCTTGAGTTCTATGATTACCCGTGGAATCCCGGCGTAAGCGGCGGGAACGAGTATCTATACTCCGTGGCTGGGATCAATCATCTGGGCGAAGGATTTAACGGCGCCGAGGTTCCCGCTGCCATGCCAAGCAATTACAACTACGCACAAACATTTCTTAATACTGCTTACCCTCTCAAGACCACGATGGCGGATTGGGGATTCATTTATTCAAATTGGTGGAATCCGAAAACTATAACGATTTCCATGATACCTCCGATACAAGAAGGTTACATGCAAACCACTTCCACGGGAGGTGGGGGAGCCGTCTCGGAGGCGATCACCAGAGACTTCGATTTTGTCGCGGACAGGAACAAAATTGGAACGACCCTGAGTTGGAGCATGTATGCGCCGGTCGGAACCTCCGTCAAGGAGACGAACCTTTTGGCGGTCTCCTTGCTGAATTCCAGCAACTATTTCCTCTATACCCTATGCTATTGGCCGACGGGACTTTATGATCCTTGGTCCGGAAAGGATTTCGAGCTGAGCAAGAACAATAGCACCACTACTGTCGTACTCGCATCGGCGCTCTCCAACAAAGATACTCCAACCGACAGATATATCAATTTCAAGATGCATATCAACAAGACCACTGCAGCCGGCGGAAACGGATTGATCAAGGTCTACTATGATCTCGCCGACGGGGCCGGGTTTCGGGAGCTTATTTCCTTCAAAGATGAGGAACATACCAAGTTCTCCAGGGCATATTTTGCATACCTCACTGGAACCGGTGCGGATAAGACCGTGATTAATATCGACAACATCGCCATAATGAACAGCGCGGAATAATCCCGCAGCGGGCGGAGGCAATCCGTCCGCTGCTTTCTGCCCCGGCGTATCCTTGTCGCAGCCGATCCCCTGTTCCCAATCCGCTCAAGCCGTTTGCAGCACAGCCCGCCCATTTGCCCTCAACCGCAGGAAATACCCGATATAGGTCGAATCGCAGATGAAGGCGAGCACCCCCAGGGAATGCAGGAAATGGTTCTGCGGATAATGGTACATCAGCATGATGGTATTCATGCCGGAAATCCGTAAAACTAGAAAGTTACCGGGAGCGGGATGGGAAAGCCGGGGCAGCCCCGGCCTCGGACCCGGGGCGCGGGACGGCGCCCGGGGAAGGAGGCGATCAGTGGGACGGAACGCGAAAGAGCCGGGTCCTGCGAAGGTCCGCTTGGCGGAAGCGGCCCAGGGCATCGTGATCCGCAGGGCGGAGGCGCGGCCGCGCGCCGGCCGCGACGGGGCGGAGGCGGGTGGAGGCGGTGATCTCAAGGGTGGCCAAGGCGGATTCGATGTCCACGATC
>DATENA010000294.1:0-8413 GCA_035275285.1 Fibrobacteria bacterium
CCGAATGCTTACGCCATTTCAAAGCATCGGCCTCTTCCCGGGTGAAGTGGGTGATAGAGGCGGGGTTGAGGTCAATTCGGGTTCTCCGCGAGTCGAATATGGATTTCTTTCCATTCCCCTGCCTGGAGAGTGATCAGAGTATCGACTACCCTCCCTATCGCCCATGGTAAAACTCCAGTTCATGAGTGCCGGGAGGGATCGCCGTAAATCCTGAAGTGGGAGTATCGCCCTTGTAAACGCCATCGAGACTGTACCCGGCAAAGGGAGGGGATGTACTCAATTTCACGTAGGCTTTGGGGTCGTCCATGCATTGCCCAAGAACCGGGGGGAACTTGCTTTCGTAAAACGTATTGGTTTCAAACCTGTTGTAGGTACACCCGAGAAGAGCACATCCCGTTACTCCTTTGCGCGGTGATTGGATAACTCTATTTTAAAAGGGTCTTCGGGCGATCGAGTGGGTGAAAAATGGGGTACGACCCACATTTAGCCCTTTATTATTAGGGGCTTCCACATCTTTAAGGGGCCTGGGAATTTGGTAAGTTCTGCGGATGTCCCGTTCCAAGAAACTTGAAGATGCATACCGCTTCCCCGGCTTTCGACCCGTTCCAAACCTGCAAGGGATCTTCGGCGACGCCCGCGTTATCACCCTTACCCGCCACGAAAAAAAACGGCTTGTGGAGCGGTGCGGCTTGGTTCACCGGGGCTTCTACGACCGGAAGCGACGGCGCGTGCAAGACCTTTCCTGCGGAGGGTTTCGCATCTTCCTGGACTTGGAGGTGCGCCGGGTCGATTGCCGGAGATGCGGAAAGGTGAAACAGGAAAAGATTTCTTTCCTCGCGGACAACCCTTTCTATACCAAGCGGTTTGCCTATTACATGGGGCGCCGCTGCCGTTCCGCGAGCATCCAAAGCATCGCCATGGAGCTTTTCCTGGATTGGCACCAGGCCAAGGAGTTGGACAAGCAGTACATGCAGGAGCAACTCCGGCGAGCAGGTCGTCCCGCCCCTGTAGCCATCGGCGTGGACGAAATCTCGATCCGCAAGGGCCACACCTACCGTATCGTGGTCAGCGACCTTGTGCGCAAACGGCCCATCTGGTTCGCAAGCGTGGATCGCTCGGAGGAAAGCATGGACCTGTTCTTCAAGGAGTGGGGCAAGAAGCAGACCGGGAAGATACGGCTGGCGGTCGTGGATATGTGGAAGCCATTCCGCAACTCCACGTTGAAGCACTGTTCGAACACGGCAATTCTGTTCGACAAGTTCCATGTGATGAAGCACTTGGGAGACGCACTGGACAAGGTCCGCTCATCTCATATCGCGAGCTAAGGAACGGCGCGCAGGACTTGCTTCAAATATTCCGGATCGAGGAATTCACCTTCTCCGGGATTCTCGAGGAACGGCGCCACATCCTTGAGTAACGCGTCGGCCTTTAGTCCGGATAGCTTCTCCAACAACAACTTTTTCCATTCGTTGCCGTCATGGCCGACGCCCTGCAGCCCTTGATCCAGGCTGGCTTGGAGAAATGCGATGTCAGGCCGCGTGGCCGGCCTGCGGCTCAGGTACCACATCAGATCATACCAATCACGCCCCTTTGGGAATGGGCGCGTAAGGATGGCCCGGATCTTTCCCGCCATCAAACAGGGAAGGGTGTGGTGCCTCAGCGCCATGAGGCGGTGGAGCCGAACCACTTGCGTTTCCGTCTTCGCTCCGGCAGGCGGTTTGGAATCGACCTCCAACTTGATGGACAATTTTTGCGAGGGAAGGGGTGCCAATCCGGCTTCTTTCAGCAAACCGGGAAACTTGATCCATCCCGTATGCACGATCCGCTTGTCGTTCCAGGTGATCTCCGGCGTGAATCCCATGAACTCCAAATCCCGTTTTAGCTTCCGCAACCACTTGGCCGGTTCGTACGCGTGCGCCGACTCGAGGCTGAAATCCAAATCCTCGGAATACCGGGGCAATGCGAACAGGAATCGCAAGGCCGTGCCGCCGACAAAGGAAATGCTGGAAAAGGCCTCACTTTGATGCAAACTGAACAGGGCCATGGATTGGGCGTATTCCCGAAGCGCATTCAGGCGCCGCCCCGGATCCGATTCCTTGGCGGCCAGTTCCAGGCACTCGGTTTTCATATCCGGATCCCCTTCTCCCCGGCTTCGAATTTCCCGATTCCTTCCACGGCCCAACGCACGCGATCCGGGTACGCGGCCGCCGTCTCACGAAGCGTCCCGATCCGCAGCACATCCAGGTTTTGCCATCGCATTTCCACGTGACGCTCGGCACTCCACTCCCCCGAAGAGAAATACACGAAATCCAGAAGAGCTTTTTCCGGTTGCGCCATATGGATATCGGAGCCAAGCAGTTCGCGGCGCGAGAAGCCCGTGAAAAGGCTTTGTTGGATGTGGCGATATTCAAAGCGGCCCAATGCATTTTCAAACGTCCGGGTAACCCGCGTTGTTACGGAAGTGAAAGCGGGTACAGCTTCCGGAATCAGTCCGTAATGGCTAAGGGCCCATTCCAGGCTCAAGTAACTCGGCGAATAAATGGCATTTGCAAGCTCAGGAGCGGAGTGAGGGCGCTTCCGGAAAGGTTGGGCCACAGTATGCAAGCCCCTTCTCAGGGAAATAAGGTATCCCGCCCGTGTCCAGCGCGTCAGTTGCATCAGCAGAGACTGGCGATCCATGCCGGTCCATTGCAGGGCCATGGGCAAATCAAAGTAGGGGTGAGGAGCGGCCAGGACCAGGAAGGCTTGGATATTCATTTACGTTAATATACAATATTGTATATTAACGTAAATTGTAATTTAATCGGACTTCCTTGAAATCCTCCAGGGTTAGGGCCGTTTCAGGCCCCGGCTTTGCCGGGAAAGTTCGAAAAAAGCCTGCTTGGCTCCGCCGGGGAGGACGGTGGCCAAAATGGCTACCTTTCCTATGGCGGCGCAGCTTCCCGGTACGTCGAAGGCTCTTTAATCCACATCCGGGTCATAAGCCGGGATTGCGGGTGCATCTCACATGCCCCGAAGTCGAATTCCGGTTCTTTTTTGGAGGGATAAATTTCATGGAACTCTTGCAGTATCGTTTTTCGTCTTTCAGGATATCGAAAGCGGTATTTCCATTTGCGTTGGCAATGATTACGGCCTCAGCCGCGTGGTCTCAGAATCCCGCGGCCCAATACCGCGTGCATTGCGGCGGCGAGGCCTTCGTCGATGCGAATGGGCATGTCTGGGAGGCCGATGCCCATTATTCCGGAGGGGAAACCGCGGAAATCCCCTCCACCATCGCCAGTACCGATATCCCCCAGCTTTATCAAACCGAACGTTGGAATGACCCGGACAACCCCATGAGCTATGCATTCAAGGTCTTGCCCGGCTCATACAAGGTGAATCTCCATTTTGCCGAAATATGGGACCAGGCTTTCGGCGCGGGCTTGCGGGTCTTCGACGTGAACGTCAATGGCACGACCGTGGCCCCGGACCTGGACATTTTCGCCCAGGCAGGCGCGGATGCGGCCTTGGTCTTGAATCAGTTGGCGACCGCCGGCGCCGATTCGCTCATTACCGTCGGCTTCACGGATAAAACCGGCAATGCCAAGATCGCCGGCATCGAGGTGCTTCCCGTCAACCCTCCTCGGGCCATCAAGCCGCCGTATCGCATCCATTGCGGAGGCGAGGACTATATCGACGCGGCCGGGAATTATTGGGAAGCCGACTCGCACTTTTCGGGGGGCGCGGCATCGACCATCCTGGCTTCCATCTCCAATACGGAATCCCCGGAGTTATTCCAAAGCGAACGCTGGAGCGATCCCGATCAAGGCGATCTGAGTTACTCCTTTGAGGCCGACCCGGGCGTATACACCGTCAGGCTTTACTTCGCGGAGATCTATTTCAACTCCGCGGGCGAACGGATCTTCGGGTACGATATCAATGGCGATGCCAAGGCCACGGGTTGGGATATTGCGGCGGAGAACGGCCCGGGAGCGGCGGTGGTCAAGGAATACGCCGCTGAATCCGTGAACGGCAAGATCGCGATCAATTTCCACAACGAGGTCGAGTATGCCAAGATTTCGGCGATCGAAATCCTGCCGGGGACTCCCACGCGCTTGACGGCGGATCGAACCCGCGCGCTTACCCCTACCGCACGGGCTTCCGCGCCCGGCACGCTGGAATTCCGCTGGCCTGCCGCCCAATCCGTTTCAGCCTCGGTAAGCAATCCCCAGGGCCAAGAAGTCGCGCGCCTGCGAGCCGGTGCCAGCGGAATTATTACCGGACTGCGGCCAGGGCTTTATCTTGTGCGCCTCAAGTGCGGGAGCCAATCCGCTACCATCCGCACCCTTGTAATGTGAGTTCCGGCGCCTGCTCGGGTCGCAGGAGACGGAGTGGCCAAAATGGCCACCCTGGCCTGCTCGCCACTCGATCGACAGGATTCATATTCCGTTCAAAAAGAGGGGGGGATGGCGACACGAGCCGATTGCGTCACCCCCGTATCCGTGCGTAGCGACAGGAAGTAATAGCCGGCCGGCAGGCGCGGTCCCACCGTCTTGCCCCCGGCGCTCCGGAAACGCGTCTTCACCTTCCCGTCCAGGCCGTGAACGATCGCTTCGTAAGCCATGCCCGCGGGCAGGTCCAGCTCCAGTCTTCCCCGCGTCACCTTCCAGAAAACGCCTCCCGGGCCCGGCCGCACGGGGGAGAGGGTCCCCGAGACCTTCGATCCCACGGGCCAAGTGGTATCGGTGAGGGAGCGCACCCTGGGGAGCTCCAGGGGCGGCGGCTGTCCCTCGGCCAAGGGGATGAACAGCACTGCCAAGCGCAAGTCGGTAACGCCGTTGAGATGGATGGCCAGCTTGCTCCAGTCAGTGTTCGACTTCTGCCCGGGAGGGTTGGGGGTGCCCGGCAGGGGCTTGGCCTCAAGGACGGTGAACTTCGCCGTTTCGGGAGACAGGATGCGGGCCCAGAGGCGCTTGCCGTTCTGGGTGAATACGGCCGTGAGAGAGTCCGACTGGACCTGGACCTGGGTCCGGCTATGCATGAACCACCAGGCTTCCGCCGAGCCCGCGCCTTCCACATCGTCCTGGATCAGGAACCATTTGCGGTCCTGGAAGAGCGCAACGCCCCGGAGATACTTCGACACCTTGCCGGCATAGGCCGGGGCCAGGTCCGCCACGGCCGCTCCCTCTTGCGTCAAGGTCCGTTTGCGGATGATCGTCGTCCGGACATGGGGATTTTGCTGGGGACTCCAGGTGGGATTGAAGATCAGGACATTGTGGCCCTCCGCCCGCATGCGGTAATAGGTCCATCGCGTCCCATTATAGTCCCAATAGTCGGGCAGATTGTAGTCCTCCCCTCCCATGTCCCCGGCCCAGCGCACGCCCAGGGCGTCCAGGACGAAACCGCCCAGGTCCATATGCCCGTGCGGGTCACTGGCCATGCCGGCTTTGAACCCGATCCAAGCCGCCTCCGGTTCGTCCCAGGCGCTCCGCAGGGTGGCCACCTCCACGCGCCGGAAAAGACGGTCGAGGGGCAAGCCGGTCTCTACAGGCCCCTTGCCGCCTTTGGACAGCCACAGAAGCGAACGTACGTCCGCGGTGCCGCGCACCTCGCGCTGGAACCGGGCGAAATCGGGGTTATCGAAGGTCCGCGCCAGCCAATACATGCCGGCACCTGCCGCATTTTCAGTCTCCACGTTCTCCCCTGCATCGGCGAAGTTGAAGTATCTCTTGAGCGGGCTGGTCATGTAAATGGGGAAATACCCCGCTTGGGACAGGCCCGGCTTCTTCTCGAAGCCGAAGGTGGAGCCCAAGGCCGTCTGAGTAGCCGCGAAGGCGACCGAGGTGTATTGCATGGCATAGTCCCAATAGGTGGGCCCTTCGTCCCAGGCGCCGTCGGGGCCCCATAGGTCCATGGCCCCGGTCTCGTCCATGGACTTGAGGGCCTGGTGCAGGTCGTAGCGGGCGATGCCGGCGGAATCCTCGTCCAGGATGGCCAAGGCCCCCGTGAGGATGCCGCCGTTGCAGACATGGTTCCAATTGTTGTTCCGCGCCACGAAGTCGGTCTTGCTCTTATAGCGGTCCTGTGCCGGCTTGAGGCCCTTGTCGAGCAGGGCCTTGCGGAGGGTTTGCCGCCGCTGGGGCGTCCAGGCCCCATAGAACCAATCATACCCGATGGCGAAAGCATGGGTCATCTCGCCGACGTCCAGGAAATGCCCGGGATTCCAATCGGGGAAAGCCGCCGCCGCGGAAAGCTCCGCCCAGGCGCGCTCCAGGTAGAGGGCGCCTCCTTCCACGCTATGGACCAAGGCGAGGATGTAAATCCTGGTCTTGACGCGCCTGCTGACGCCAAGCAGGCCCGATGCGTACTTTGAGGCGGGCTCCGAGAGGAGGGCATCGGCGCTCGCTTTGATGCTGGCGTACCAGGCGGCGGACAGGGAATCTCCGGCGATGCGCTGCTTCAGGCCGGCGAGGCTGGTGTCCGTCAGCAGCAGACGGGGATGGCCCGGCTTGAGCAGAGCGGCCAGGGCGGCCTCTTCCGGAAGCACGACCTGGGAATGGACCGGGCCCATGCATAAGAGGAATAAACCACATATCCCGAACTTCGGGATCGTGGAAATGTTGATCCGCATATTGTCCTCCCAAAAAAGAATCTAAGGCGGCGTGCGGTTTTTGGCTCGCCGCGCGCGCGAAATGGCAAATAGTGTTGCTCTTTCCGCAACGCGACCAACACCGTGCGCGGCCTCTGGATGGAATTGGCGCCGGGGCGCGGATGAAAAGTACCATAATTGATGTTCCTTTTGGAATCCGGGCGCTTCGTGGACACGAAGCATCGCGGGAAGCAAATACCCATTCTCCTTCCGGTGGCGGCTGCGGGCCGGACGCGCCAACGCTTTCGTTTGTTTCAGAATATTGGAACCTGCCGGCCCTTATAAGATTGTCTCCCCCCTGATTGATTTCCCGGCATTTCGGCCCAGCGGCAAATTGGCGGTGTGCGACTTTCCGCATCCGAGCACAGGCGGTTGTCAACGGCGTGAGCGCCTCCCCTCCGGCCGTCTGGATCCCCCATGGCACGTCGCGTCTTCCTCGAGAAGATCCAAGAGGGATACCAGGGCGCGCTGTTCCGGCTCTCATCATACCCGGAGACTTCAAGGTCCAGTCCTGGCACTATGAACCCACCAGTGCCTATGGCGGTCCGCAGAAGGATCAGAAGTCCTTGTCGGTTCTCTCCATCACCGCCTCGGCGGATAAGAAGAAAGTCTTTCTGAAAGTGGACAGCCTGAAAGCAGGCAAGGTCGTGCACGTGGAACTGGACTCGAACAAGGTGACCTCCGGCGACGGCAAGAGGCCGTGGACGACGGAGGCCTGGTACACCTTGAACCGTCTGAGCATCGAGTCGACAAGCGTCGCAATCCGCTCCACCGCGCCGGCGGTTCCCGGATGGGTCCGCGCTTATGCCCAGCCCGCGGGCGCCATCGTCATCCGTTCGGAAACGGGCGGGAGCTACGCCATCCGGGATGGGCGCGGGGTCTTGCTCGAGGAAGGCCATGTGGAGGCGTATCAGGCGGCGACCAGCGTGCGCCGTTATAGGCCGGGCCTGTACGTCGTTTCGGTGAACGGGGTCTCCCGGACCCAAGTCATCCGTCTCTGAACGGAGCGGACCTCCCGATTCCGGGACGCGGGCCTTAGGTCTACTTGGCTCCGCCGGAAAGGCCTCAAATATACGATACCCTATCGTATATTTGAGGCATGAAAGTAACAGCCCTAATCCCCGATCCCCTGGTTGCGGAAGTCGGAAGCCTGGCCCGGGGAAAGACCCTGACGGATTCCCTCGTACCCGCGTTAAGGGAATGGACGGAAACCCGAAAGTCCCTGCTTATGGCGGATAAAGTCAAAGCAAAGCCCTTTTCGTTCCGGCCCGCATGTTCCTGTTCGAACTGGTAATCGGGTTGCTGTTGCTCGGGGCTTTCCTGGCCCTCTGGGCGGACCGGCTGGGCGTGCCCTATCCGGCGCTGCTCGCGCTGGTCGGGGCGCTGGTCGCGCTGGTGCCCGGGGCCCCGGGGGTCGCTCTCGATCCGGAGCTCGCCCTCGCGCTGTTCGTCGCGCCGACCTTGCTGGACGCGGCCTACGATGCGTCCCCGCGCGACCTGCGCGAGAATCTCTTTCCGGTGGCGGGCCTGGCGATCATCCTGGTCCTGCTCACCGTAGGGGCCGTGGCCTGGATCGCCCGGCTGGCCGTGCCCGGCATGGGCTGGGCTTCGGCCATCGCGCTGGGGGCCATCGTCGCGCCGCCCGATGCCTCGGCCGCCACCGCCGTGCTGCGGAAGTTGCGGCCTCCGCACCGCCTGATGGTGATCCTCGAAGGCGAAAGCCTGTTCAACGACGCCGCGTCCCTGCTCATCTACCGGGTGGCGGTCGGCGCCGCCGTGACCGGC
>DATENA010000295.1:0-30411 GCA_035275285.1 Fibrobacteria bacterium
CGAAAAAAGTAGACGCTTATCCGGCACCCTGCCTACCTTTCGGAGCGAGGCGTCGCTACGCTCCGAGGAGGAGGCCGCCGGACACCGAAATCACCCGCCGGTTAACGCCGAAACAGGGTGCCGGTTCAGCCGAAATACGCATTTAGCCGTCCCCCCCCGGCCCTGGTCTCTGCCGACGCTGCGTAACTTGATCCGAATCAATCCCTTACGTTGCCCGTCTGACCCAAGCCACGGTTCAGGGTAATGCCTTAGTTACCCAAAGAGATCAGCAAACCTCCGGATCCTACTGCACATTTGGATCCCATTCCCGCTCCGACTTTCCCATCTAACTTTGTTGCGTCCGCCGCGGGTTCCATGCGCTCCCACCAGCCCCGGCCCCTCCAAGGCAGGCTCTATGCTTGAAATCGCCGATACTGAATTGAAAACCTACCCCTTCGACCATCACGGCCTCATCGCCGCCGTATGCAAGGATCTCCGCATCGCCCAGCGTATCGATAACCTTCTGCCCGTGCATGCAGACCGCGTTGTCAGCCCCGGCCGCACCGTGGTTGCACTCATCCTCAACGGACTTGGGTTCACCAACCGCCGCCTCTACCTCACGCCCCAGTTCTTCGCCAGCAAGCCCGTCGAACGCCTTCTGGATGCCCCCATCCAGGCACGTGACCTCAATGACCATACGCTCGGCCATGCGCTCGATGATCTCTCCGCCTACGGCGTCAGCCGGCTTTTCGGCACGGTCGCCTTTGGCATCGCCTTGGAGCATCAGCTTCTCGGAGGACTGGCCCACCTCGATACCACCAGCATCAGCGTCTCCGGCGAGTACGAGCACTCGCCAGGCGAGGACGTCGAGCCGGCCGTGATTCAGTTGACTTATGGCCATTCCAAAGACAAGCGGCCCGACCTGAAGCAGGCGGTCTTATCCCTGGTGGCCAATGGACCCAGCCAGATGCCGATTTGGATGGATGCCTTGGACGGGAACAGTTCCGATAAGAAGAGCTTCCACGAGACTATCCGCAAGGTGCGCGCGTTCCAGAGGCAGTTCAACCTCACGGCCGACTTCAAGTGGGTTGCCGATGCGGCGCTCTACTCCTCGGGCGGCCTTTTGGCTGCCAACGATTACCTTTGGCTCACGCGCGTACCCGAGACGATTACGGAATCCAAGGCTTGGCTGAGCCAGGAAGATACGGCGATCGCGTGGCAGACAGGGGACAATGGTTACAAGTACGCGGAAACGCTCTCGGTACATGGGAACGTCCCCCAGCGCTGGCTCATGGTGTATTCGGAGCAGGCCTGCGCGCGCGAGAAGCAGACATTGGAAAAGAACCTCGCGAAGCAGGAGGCGCAGCTCAAAAAGGACATCGGGCGCTTCGCGAGCCATGTGTTCCGATGTGAGAAGGATGCGGAAGGGTATCCCGGATCGCGCATGTTGGCGGAGTACAAGGCGCAGCAGGGGGTGGAGCGCGGCTTTCGCTTCCTCAAGGACCCGTGGTTCATGGTGGACTCGGTGTTCCTGAAATCGCCACGGCGCATCGAGGCGTTGATGATGGGGATGACGCTATGCCTCTTGGTCTACAACGTAGCGCAGTACCAACTGCGGGACAAGCTCAAAACCACGGGTGAGACACTGCCCAACCAGTTGGACAAGGAAGTGCAGAACCCCACCCTGCGGTGGATCTTCCAAATCATGGAGGGGTTGGGCATCGCCCGGATCGAAGTCGGTACGGAGAGTCCGGCACGGGAGATGGTGACGAACATGACGCCGCTCCGACGAAAGATTGACCTGATCCCCTGGTCATCCGATTATTCGGGCCTAACGCCTGCCGCATGCACGGGCTAAATCCGGAAAGTGCGTTTTAGGGTGTAGGAATGTGGGTTTTGAAATATGCGGGCGAGACTATCTATTCCCCTTTTCTGTAGATTCCCACAAAACCCTCGCTTCTGGTTGCCAGGCGGCCGTAAAAGGCCCGCTATATTTCAGGTTGTGGGGAAAAAAACCGTTCATTTCCGGATCGCATTGTGTCCCCGTTCACGCCCGCTCCCTACGCATACATGAAGACAGGTCAAAGGCACAAAAAATCCCCAGGTCTTTGGAGGACCTGGGGATGAAAGTGGAGCCACTTACCGGAATTGAACCGATGACCTACTCATTACGAATGAGCCGCTCTACCAACTGAGCTAAAGTGGCGTGGGTGGGAAAAATAGCCTATTTCGCCTCAAAAACAAGTTACCCCGGGCCTTTCGAAAACATATTTTTCCCCGGATCCTCCTTTCCGCCGCGTGGAGACCCCATGAAACCCATCCAAAGGGTCAAAAACGATCTGCAAGCCTGGCTCAAAGAGGCCGAAAAGGCTCCCAACTTCAAGACCCTGCTCCAGAACAAGTACTTCGAGCTGCGGGACGAATTGGAGGCCGAAGGCCTGCGGTTCCGCGAAACCGAAGACACCCTGATCCACCTGGAGTCCAGGAGCGGCGCGCATTGGGGCGAGGTGCGGAGCGAATTCCGCGGCCGGGGACGGGCCTTTCTGGGGATGCAGGTGGGCCAGGATTGGATGGCGCGTTTCAACGCCCTGTGCATCGCCTACCTGCAGGCTAAGGAATGGCTGCTGGCCTTGCGGCAGGATCCGCCGGGCGTCAGCGGGCCAGCATGAAATGGGCGTAGAAGGCGTAATAGCCTTGCACTACCAGGACGCTCAGGGTGGTGAACCAGAGCAGCTTGATTTGCAGCAGCAACCGGGTGCCGTAATGGTGGATGAACATGCCGATGCCCACCAGGGGCATGGCCCTGAGGATGGTGGCGGGGAAAGTCATGGTCAGGCAGATCAGAAGAGGGAAAAAGACGAAAATGGAAAGGAGGCCCAGGAGCAGATTGCCCTGGTAAATCCATTTCCGCAGGCCCGCCAGATAAGCCACGGTGGAAAAGGCGATTCCGAGCCAATTCAACAGCAACATACCCTAATAATACCCCGGCCCGCGGGCTTCCAACCCATAATAAAGATTTATTTTTTGGCCCCCGGGGAACCATCCGGGAGAGCACGGAACGGGACGGAACATGGCTGAGATAGCGGGATTGCAGGGATTGCGGGCGGCGAAGGACAAGGCGGAAGCGTTGGCCACCCCCCCATACGACGTCATCAAGGAAGGATCCTTGCTGGAGACCCTCCTGAGCTCCAACCCGGAATCCTTTTTCCACGTGACCTTGGGACCCAATCCGGCTCAGGCCCTGCAGGACCTGAAGGACGGGGGCGTGCTCATCGAGGACGCCGAGCCCGCCTTCTACGTCTACGAGCAGAAATGGCCCGGGGGCGAGCGCCTGGGTTTCTTCGCCGCGGTGGCGGTCAGCGCCTATGCCGAAGGCCACATCGTGCGCCATGAAAAGACCTTCGATGAAAAGGTCAAAGGCCGCCTCAAGGTCACCAATGAAACCGGCTATACCCTGGAGCCGATTTTCCTCCTGACCAAATCCCCCATCCAGCCCATCCTGGAAAAAGTGCGGGACGAACAGGCGCCCGAATATGATATCAAGAGCGACTTCAAGGGATGGAACGATTTGCACGGCATCGCCAGCCGGTTTTTCCGCGTTCCCGAAGCGTTCCCGGCCGGCCAGGCCCTGAAACGCGCCGTGGCGGAGAACCCG
Source organism: Fibrobacteria bacterium (assembly GCA_035275285.1). Taxonomy (GTDB): domain Bacteria; phylum Fibrobacterota; class Fibrobacteria; order UBA11236; family UBA11236; genus Chersky-265. Next base: position 3,635 of record DATENA010000295.1, read on the forward strand.
CTCTATATCGCGGACGGCCACCACCGCTACCACGCCGCCCTCTTGAACGGCCAGACCCATGCCATGGCCTATATCGTGGAGAAGGCGCGCATCCTGGCCTATAACCGCGTCATCAACGGCACGCGCAAGTTCAAGGAGATCATGGGCAAGCTGGATCTGCGGCCCGCCGATGCCTTTACCACGCCCGACAAGCACTCCTTCCGCATCTACACCAAGGACGGCACCTTCACCCTCAAGGCCAGGAACGTTCCCGGAGACGTGGTGGGCCGCCTGGACTGCAGCATCCTGGAGAAGGAGTTGTACCCCCATCTCGGCGTGGAGCACTCCATGATCCTGCAGAAGAAGCACTTCGACTATTACCCGGAATCGGATCTCGCCACCATGAAATCCCTGGTGGATCAGGGCGAATACGATCTCGCCGTGGCCCTGGCCCCGGTCTCCATCGACGAACTGATGGCGGTCGCGGACGCGGGCATGAAGGATTCCGAAGTGGTGATGCCGGAGAAGTCGACGTTCTTCGCGCCGAAGATTCTGTCGGGGGTGGTTCTGTACAGGCATTCGAAGAGGTAAGAGCTGGGAAGCGGGATTGGGTGGATCTTGATGCCGTGGTTGCTGTGGCGACATCACGTCGGGAGTACAGGCAAATACCCTGGGTCTGCTGCTTCGCCCTTCGGAGTCGGGAGTCGGGGGTTGAAGAAAAAAAGCCAGGTAGGGTGACCTCCTGGTTTTTTTTTCTTCAACTCCCAGGCACGCTTCGCGCCGGGTCTCCCGACCCCCGACGGAATGTGGTTCAAGCGTTCCCCGTCGTCCCCCAAAACCGCCCTCGGCCCCGCCATGCATTCCTCGCTAAGTCATTCATCTTCAAGCCAAACTTAAAGCCCCGCCTCAACTCCGACCGCCCCGCTTTTTCCTCCCCGGAATAAACTTCCCCTCCCCTTTTTGCCGGCGATGCATTTCTTGCCTCGCCGCTTCCGTTTCCGCTCCAACTTGACCGTTTTCGGCATGGCACGAAGGTTGCATTGTAAGGCTATGCCATGAAACGGAACTTAGCATGAAACTCAAAGACCTCCTTGGAATATCGCTCGTCTCGATTTTCCTGTTCCCGATCATCCTGATCGGCATCATGCTGGCCGCGGGCGTGGCGCATCTGGAGTTCGGCGACGGCAAGGACAAGGATCGCCTCAAGACCGCCTATACGGGTGTGGACCAGGCCAAGCAGGAAGAAGCCGAAGCCAAACAGCTCAAGGCCTTCAAGGCTTTGGAACTCAAGGAACGGGACCTCAGGGAAAAGGAAGCGGAAATCAATCGCGAATCCGAGCGCCTGGAAAACCTGAAAATGGAAACCGTGAAGGCCAAGGACGAAATCGCCGGGCATCGCCGCAAGATCGAGGAACTGGTGGGCAAGAGCGCCGAAGTCCAGGACAAGCAGATCGCCGCGCTGGCCGAAGTCTACGGAGCCATGCGCCCCGATGAGGCGGCCCCGATCCTGCTGAGCCTCGAAGATCCCATGGTGGTCCGCATCATGAAGAAGATCCCGGAAACCCGCGCCACGTCCAAGCTGATGGCCTCGCTGGCCGCGTTGAACGTCAAGCGCGCCGCGAACATCACGCTGTTGCTCGGCGGCAAGGGAAGCCTGCAAAAGCCCAAGGACATTCCGGCCGATACCAACGCGCCGGGCGTCGATCGGAAAACCCCTCCCAAGAAGGCCGGGGCCGGCAAGGCTTAGGCCGCGCCGGATGGAATCCCAGGAACCGAAGCGGAGCATACATGTCACAAGTCCGGAATCTCCTCGATATGTTCGTGAACGACCGCAAGGACGTCCAAGCCAAGAGCGCCAAGGCCCCGGAATCGAAGGGCCGGCCCGCGGGCGCGCAAGGGGACCTGCTGCCGCTCGATTCCGCCGGGAAGGAGGCTGCGCCGAAATCCTTCCAGGCCAAGATCAAGGAAAGCCGCGCCAAGCTGGCCGCGAAGGCCGGCAACCAGGCCGCGCAGAAGCGGACGCCCGATATCGGACCCGGCCATGAAGCGCCCCGGAACGAAGAGGGCGGCCGGACCGAGCGGGCCGAGCGCACCGGGAATGGCCGTTCCGCCCGTCCCGAACGCGCGGAGCGTCCCGATCAGCCCCGTCCCAAGACCCCCGTTTCCCGCCAGGCCGATCAAGCCGCCGACGGCGACGCCGACCGGGCCGCGGCCCCCGATGGGAGCGAAGACGCGTCCCGCACCGCCCGGGTCCGGCCGCAAAAGGCGGCGGACGCTTGCCGGACGGACGGCGAAGCGGACGTGCCGGACGAAGCGGCCGCGCAGGAACTGAAAGCGGGCCTGGAAAGCATCGGCCTCCGCATCAGCGATGAACAATTGCAGGACCCGGCCTTCCTGCGCGACCTTCTGCAAATGCTCCAGGCCCTTCCCCTGCGGCCCGACGCCGGCCCGGATTCGGTTGGACAAGAAGCCGCGGACACGGAGGCCGTGGACGGATTGACCATGGATGCGGCTGCGGATGCCGCCCCGGCCGACGTCGCTCCGGCCTTCACGGCCGAAGCCCCCGCCTCCCTGGAAACGCTCATCGCCGCCGCCTTTCCGGAACTGGCCGCGCAACCCGCCGGGGGCGGAACCGAAGCCGGAACCGACCCCGAAGCGGCCGCGACCGCCGACCTGCCCGCGGATGGATCCGGAACCGCCCCCGCGGAAGCCCGGCCCGCGGACCGCAAAAGCCTGGTCTCCCTGATCCGGAACCGGATCGAAGAAATGTCCAGCGACCCGGCGCAAACCGCGCGCAACCGGGCCGATGCCTCCGCCACGCCCGCCGCGCCCACCACTACGCCGCAGGGATGGCAGGGCGTCAAAGTCCGTCCCCGGACCGAATCCGTCACCACCCAGCCCCTTCCCATGGCCGACTTCGATCGCCTGCGCGTCCTGCAGGCCGCGGCCCTCCAGGCCGGCAATGCGGGCAAGGAAATCGAAGCCGCGCCCCTGGCGCAGGCGGGGGAGGAAAACGGCTCCGTCGACGCCGTCGGGGAAACCGGGAACACCCTCTCCGCCGCCGACCGCAACGCCGGAACCGGCGCCGGAAGCGACGACGGACCCTCGGACCGCCAAGCCGACCTTTTCGGCGGAAACGGCGAAGCCTCCCGCAACGCGGAGACCTCGGGGCGCAAGGAAGGCCCGCTCGCTCCCAGGGAAACCGGCGCCGGCCCCCAATTCCAGGCGAACCTGGAACAGGCCCGTTCCGTGGACCACCGTTCCGGCGTACAGCGCGCCTGGGAACCCCGGCCCGCCTTCGAACCTTCGGCCCTGGAACAGATCGCCAAGAAGATGTCCGCCATCGGGCACAAGAGCGGCGAAGAGATCAGCATCCAGCTTTCCCCCGAACATCTCGGCAAGGTGCGCGTCTCCCTGGAGATGAAGGAAGGCGGCATGTCCGCCCGCATCGCCGTGGAAAGCGACAACGTGAAGCAGCAGGTGGAAGCGGGCATCTCCGCCCTGAAAGACGCTTTGGAGAACCAAGGCATCAAACTGCAGGGGTTGGAAGTGTCCGTCGATCAGCGCCACGGCTCCCTGTTCAATCCGGACGGCAGCAACGCCGAGTCCTTCTTCCACCGGAACGGCAGGGGCGGCCAGGGCGGAACCGAAAGGGGCGCGGAAGTCGCGCCTTTCGAAAGCGCCCCGGAAAGCGATACCGGCAGGCGCTGGGGATACAACACCATGGAATACATCGGTTAAAGGCGAGGAAGAGGAACATGTCGACCACAAGCCCACTGACTTCGGACGTCAACAGCATCTTCAACCCCCCGGCCGCCGCGGGCCGCAAAGTCACGGCCGATTTCAGCGGCAGCGAGCTCAAGACCAGCGTCGACTCGGAAGGCGATAAGAAGCTTTTCAAGGCCGGCGCCAAGCAGCTCGGCAAACAGGACTTCCTGCAATTGCTCGTGACCCAGATGCGTTTCCAGGATCCCCTGGCGCCCACGGACAACCAGCAATTCGTGGCCCAGCTCGCGCAATTCTCGGCCCTGGAAGGCACCCAGAACATCAGCGACTCCATCGGAGACTTGAGCAAGAAGCTCGAGTCCATGGTGTCGGGACAGGCGGACAGCGCCTCCGCCATCAGCAATTCCTCGGCCACCGGCCTCATCGGCAAGTCCGTGCGGGTGAACGCCGAAGACGTCGTCTACGATCCGACCAAGGCCGCCCCCATCGAAATCAACGTCCATGCGGAAGCGGGCGATGGTTCGGTGCTCTCCATTCTCGACAGCGAAGGCAAGATCGTCAACGCCCTCCCTTTGGAGAAGGCCGGCGAGTCGAAAGTCTCCTGGAACGGCCTGATGGTGGACGGGAACAAGGCTCCCGCCGGCAAGTACCAGCTCAAGGTGACGTCCAGGGACGGCGCCAAGGACACGGGCTACACCTTTTTCGAAAGCAAAGTCACCGGCATTTCCTATTCCAAGACCGGCACCCGCCTGGAGGTCAACGGACAGTCCGTGGCCTTCGATCAGGTAATGCACGTCGCGGACGCGGAAGCGGCCGAGTAAGGGATCCCGCCCGAGGGCGCAAGAATCACGGAAAAAAAGTCACTGGAGGATAAGGTATGTTAAGGTCGCTATACGCTTCGATTTCCGGCCTCAGGAACCATCAGACCCGGATGGACGTCATCGGTAACAACATCGCGAACGTGAACACCACGGGGTACAAGTCCTCCCGCGTCACCTTCGAGGAATCCCTCTCGCAGATGCTGCAGGGCGCCTCGCGCGGGATAGAAGGCGGCGGCGGCACCAATCCCATGCAGGTGGGCCTGGGCATGAACGTCGGCTCGATAGATTCGCGCATGAGCCAGGGCAACCTGGAATCCACCGGACTCATCACCGATCTGTCCATCGAGGGCAAGGCCTATTTCGCCGTGTCCGACGGCAACGGCACCTATTTCACCCGCAACGGCGCCTTCCAGTTCGATTCCGGGGGCCAGATGGTGCTCCCCACCAACGGCATGGTGCTCCAGGGCAAGCTCGCGGACAACGACGGATCCTTCACCACCCAGTCGCTCATCGGCAACATCCGCATCCCCTTCAACGACCAGGCGCCCGCCAAGGCCACCACGGAAGTCAATTTCGCGCGCAACCTGGATTCGGAATCCCTGGCCAAAGGCTCCATCCTGTACACGCAGAAATTCATGCACCACGCCGAAGCCGGGGACAGCCTGCTGGGGCTCAACGATCACGCGGGAGTCCCCCTGGACATCCAGCCCGGCGACGTCCTGACTTACTCCGTCACCGTCGGCGGCACCGCGTCCACCAAGAACTTCACGGTCACGGACACCACCACCCTGCAGAACCTTGCGGACGACATGTCCAATTGGCTGCGCAGCGGCGGCCCCAACGCCGGCGTGGGCACCACCGTGGCCGTGGTCACCAACGCGGAAAGCCCCACCCAGCGCGGCGCCCTCACCATCTTCGGCAACAGCAATCCCGCCGGCATCAACAACTTCCAGGTCACCAGCAGCCGTCCCATCAGCGGGCCCAAGGTGACCAAGGCCTTCGCGATGCCCACCACCATCCCCGCGGGCACCACCCGCCTGGCCGTGGTGAGCGATACCTTGCGCTCCCCCGCGGCCGACGCCGATCCCCTGAGCGAACTGTTCGACGCCAGCGGCACCGGATTGGGATTGGAACCGGGCGATCAGATCAGCGTCATCGGCAGCGTGGGCGGCACCGCCGCCAACAACGTGACCCCCCTGACCTACGTGGCCGGCGCCGGCGGCACCAAGATGTCCGACATCCTGGCCAAGATCAAGGACAACTTCAAGCTTCCGGACCGCGACGGCACGGTGCAGAACAACCTTTCCGTGTCCCTGAACGCGGCGGGCAGCGACGACAACATCGCGGACGGATCCATCGTGGTCCGCGGGCAGCCGGAAACGGCCTTCGCCCTCCGCGACATGACCATCCGCGCCACGGACGCGAACAACGCCAAGCCCACGCCCAGCTTCTTCAACACCAACATGAATTCCACGACGCTGCGCGACGCCACCGACACCGCGGTATCCGAGAGCTCCATCACCATCTACGACAAGATCGGCAAGGAGCATACCGCCACCATGCGCTTCATCCCCACCAACCAGCCCGGCCAATGGCTGTGGGAAATGAAGCTCTCCGGCCAGGAATCCATCGTCAAGGGCCAGAAGGGCAAGATGAGCTTCGGGCAGGACGGTTCGGTCTCTTCCTTCACCTTCGACGACGGCAGCTCCACCCTGGAATTCGATCCGCGCAACGGCGCCCCGGACGTGGAACTGCACTTGGGAGTGGGCGGACCCCGGGACTTCACCGGCCTCACCCAGTTCCGCTCCGCCACCACCGCCACCGCGGTCGGGCAGGACGGCTATACCATGGGACGCCTCCGTTCGATTTCCATCGGCGAAGACGGCATCGTCGCCGGCTCGTTCACCAACGGCACCACCAAGAACCTGGCGCAGATCATGGTCGCGGACTTCACCAATCCGGGCGGCCTGCAGAAGGTCAAGGATTCCGTGTACACCACCAGCTCGAACAGCGGCGACCCCATCTACGGCGCGGCGGGGGCATCCTCCTCCAGCGTAATCAAGCCCGGCTCTCTGGAGCTTTCCAACGTGGAATTGGCCCAGGAGTTCACGGACATGATCACGACGCAGAGAGGGTACCAGGCCAACGCCCGCGTCATCACCGTGAGCGACAGCCTCTTGGAAGAGCTCGTCAACCTGAAGAGGTAATGGTCCTTGAACCCCGCCCGAGGCGGAGGAACCGCGCCGGGGGAGCCTTCTCCCCCGGAACTTTCCCTTCCCTTTACCCCGCTTATCCCCCGGCCCACGGGAGGGCGCGCCGATCCCGGGCCCAAGGGTCCCGTTTTCGCGGCATTCGCGCCACAGGCTCCCGTCGCCCTTTCCCTTTCCCCCGCTTCCACCCTCCGGTCCCCGCCCGCCCGGGCCTTGCCCGCCCGGGCCTTGCCCGCCCGGGCGCCTGGTCGCTCGACTGCCGGAGAAAGACCTTGCGGGGCGTCCTGCGGGCTTGGTTATTGAATTCGCGCGAATCGGTAAGGTAGAATAGGGACGGGATGGTTCCACCATGATCGAAGTGACCAAGTTGAACGGGGAAAGCATCATCGTCAACGCGGATCACATCGAATCGGTGGAGGCGCAGCCCGACACGGCGCTGGTGCTGGACAACGGCAAGCGCATCGTCATCCGCAATGAGGTTGCGGATGTCGTGCGCAAGGTCATAGAGTATCAACGCGCGATCCGGATGGCCGCGGGGCCGCGCGTCAACACGGACCCGAAATAACGCGCGAAGGCGATTGAGGCGAAATGTCTGAAGAAAAACCCAAAGGCGGGGCGCCCGCGACCGAGGAAAAAGGCGAGGCCGCCGACAAGAAACCGGCCAAAAAGCCGGTCAACAAGAAGATCATCATCATCGCCGCCATCCTGGTGGCCGACCTCGGCATCATGGCCGGGCTGGGTTTCTTCATCGTGGGGAAACTGAAGGGCGGCACGGTGGATCCGGCCGAAGCCGCCAAGCATGCGAAGGAAGAGGCAGAGAAGGCCGAGAACGAGAAGAAGCACGAGTTGACCAAGATCGGCATGGTGCTTCCCAAACCCTTGCCCTTCACGGTCAACATCGGCGGAGGGACCGCCAGCCATTACCTGAAATGCGCCATCCAATTGGAATGGGACGGCGCAGAGCACGCCGCGGGAGGCGGCGGCGGACATGGCGGAGGCGCGCCGGCCGCATTGGACGCGACCGGGAACGCCATCGTGGAGCGCATGCCGAAGATCACCGACATCATCATCAACATCCTCAGCTCGCAGTCCTACGAGGAACTGCTGCAGCCCTCGGGCAAGCAGAAGATCAAGGAAGCCATCGTCACCGAGATCAACGCCATCCTGCCCGAGCCCGTGGCGGACGAGCATGCGAAGAAGGATGAGCACGCGGGCCCGCCGCCTTCGGGCAAGCTGCGCAACGCGTTTTTCACGGAATTCATCGTCCAGTAACGGTCCAGGGTACCCGGAAGCGGAAAGCCATGAGCGATATACTGTCACAAGAGGAGGTCGACGCCCTCCTGAACGCGGTCTCCACCGGAAGCCTGGTCCCGGAGGGCGGCTCGGACAAGGCCTCGTCCGCGGACGCAGGCATGATGGCCGAGGACTCCGGCAAGGATAAGAACGTCCTCCTCTACGATTTCCGCCGCCCGGACCGCGTTTCCAAGGACCAGATGCGCACCCTGCAGAACCTGCACGACGGGTACGCGCGCCTGCTCTCCACCACTCTCAGCTCCTACCTGCGCACCCTGGTGGAAATCGACATCGTCTCGGTGGATCAGCTCACCTATTCCGAATTCATGATGTCCATCTCCAATCCCAGCTGCATCTACGTGTTCCAGATGGAACCGCTGGAAGGCGCCGCCATCTTCGAGGTGAACCCCAGCCTGGTATTCTTCATCGTGGACCGGTTGTTCGGGGGGCAGGGGAAACCCTCCGAGCACAACCGGGAACTCACCGACATCGAGAAGAACGTGCTCACCAAGATCGTGGAGCGCGCCCTGCTCAACCTCAAGGAAGTGTGGGAGCACGTCGGCATCTTCACCCCCAAGATCGAGAGCTACGAGACCAATTCGCAATTCGTCCAGATCGCCCCGCCCAACGAGACCGTGATCCTCATCTCCCTGGAAGTGCGCATGAAGCACGGGTCGGGGCTGATCAGCCTGTGCTTCCCGTACATGCTGCTGGAATCGGTGATCACCAAGCTTTCCGGCGAATCCTGGATCTCCGGCCAGCGCACCACCACCCAGGAAACCCGCCGGCTCCTGGAAACGGAGCTGGCCACCACCGAGCTCGGCACCACCGCCGTGATCGGGGAGACGAGCCTCTCCATACGCGATCTCCTGCAATTGCAGAACGGGGACGTGGTGGTGTTGGACAAGCTGGCCCAGAGCGACCTGGTGGTCCGGATCGGGGACAAGCCCAAGTTCCTGGGCAAGGTGGGCATCGTGGGACGCAACAAATGCATCCAGATCACGTCGATTATCGATAGGGAAGTAGGGGAAGATGGCTGAAGACGGTCCGCTGAGCCAAGCCGACATCGACGCGCTCACCGCGGGATTGCTCGGCGACGCGGCTTCCGGAGGGGTGGACGCCGCGGCGCTGCGCCCGGAGGCGGAAGCGATCCTGGAGCAAGGCTCCTCCGTGGTGGGAACCCTGCTCAACCGCGCCGCCTCCATGACGGTCCGCGAGATCAAGGACGCGGATGCCCCCTCCCTGGGCGAAGGCCTCCAGGGCGATGGTCTCATCGTGCGCCTGGCCCTGGACCATGGATTGCCCGGGGAGATGTGCCTGGTGGTCCGCAAAGAGACCGCCGCCCTGCTCTGCGGCCTGATGATGGGCGGCGACGGGACCGAGCCTTTCAAGGACGAGGACATGGACGCCCTCAACGAGTTCGGCAACCAGTTCATGGGCGCGGTCTGCACCATGTTGGGCACCCGTTACGGGGTGTCCGTCTCGGCCGCGCAGGCGCACACCGGGAATTTCGATCCGGATCAGCCTCCGTTCGCTTTGGAAGGGGCGGCCCTGGTGGAAGCGGACCTGGCCATCGAAGGTTCGTCCGATTCCCCTTTCCGATTGCTCTTCTCCCCCGCCCTGGCCGCCAAGCTGGCCGGGTCCCAGGGAAGCTCCGGTTCCGGTTCCGGCGGCGACGGCGGGGACGCCAATCCCCTCGCCAACCTGGGCGGATTCGACACCTCCCTGGCGCGCAACCTGGAGGACAGCCCTGCCAATATCCAGATGCTGCTGGATATCAATCTGAACGTCACCATCGAACTGGGCCGCACCCGGCTTTCCATCCGCAAGATCCTGGAGCTGGGTCCGGGGTCCATCATCGAGCTGGACCGCCTGGCCGGCGAACCGGTGGATCTGCTGGTGAACGACAAAGTGGTCGCCAAAGGCGAAGTGGTCGTGGTCGACGAATATTTCGGCATCCGCATCATATCCCTGGTTTCGCCCGAGGAGAGGATCAAGCAACTGAAATGAACCCCATCGTTCCCAAGGCCCGCTCCGCGGGAATCCTCTTCGCGCTGGCCATGTCCCTCGCGACCCCGGTCTTCCTGCCCGCGCCCGTCCGGGCCGCGGGGAAAACCGGGGTCGCAGAGGCGCAGGCCGAGCTGCCTCCGCCTCCGCCGTCCCCGGCCATGCAGGACAAGTTCCGCAAGCTGCAGAGGGAAATGGAGAATTCGCCCCGCGCTTCCGGCCCCGCTCCGGCCGCCGGGACGGCCGGGAATCCGGCCCCGGAAGGCCGGGCCGTGGGCACCGTGGCCGTGCAAATCCTGTTCGGCCTGGCTTTCGTCCTCCTGTTGGCGGTGGTCACCATCCGCGTCCTCAAGCGCATGCAAGGCCGCCTGCTCTCCAAGCCGGGCCGGAGCGGCGACATCTTCGAGGTCCTGGAAACCTGCCACCTGGGCTCCCAGCAGCGCGTGGTGGCCCTGCGCATGAACGAGGAAGTGGGCATCGTGGGAGTCACCCAGCACGGCATCTCCCTGCTCACCGTCCTCAAGGAACCGGCCGAAGAATTGCGCGGCACCCGCGAAAGCAACTCCGCCGCCTTTTCCGACAACCTGAACAAGTTGCTGGAACGCTTCAAGAAACCGAAGAAGGTCTCCGATTTGCTGGACGAAGGTGCGGGATGAGGGGGGGGCTGTCGGGTATATCGACGTCTGTTGTAGAAGTCTTTAGGGCTATTTTCCGGGGTGTAGCGGAAATTGGACGCTTTGGAACTTTTTGCGGCTTCCCGTCGGGAGTCGGGTGCCGGGAGTCGGGAGCGAATGCGCGCTTGAAAAACAGAGCGCGCCCGCATTCGCTCTTTTCCCTTCTTAACTCCCGGCTCCCGGCACCCGACTCCCGACGGGATCTATCCCGTCGCAGTCGGTCCCGAACCACGCCCCTGATCCTCTTCGCCCTCTTCGTCCTCCTCTCCGCCTTCGCCGCCGACGCCCAAGTCCTGCCCAAACTCTCCGTCGGCTTCGACAAAGCCACCGGGCCCAAGGACGTAGCCGTCACCCTGGAACTGGTGGCCATGCTCACCATCCTGAGCCTGGCGCCTTCCATCCTCATCATGATGACCTGCTTCACCCGCATCATCGTGGTGCTGGGGTTCCTCAAGCAGGCCCTGGGCACCCAGAACGCGCCGCCCAACCAGATGCTGATGGGGCTTTCCCTGTTCCTGACCTTCTTCATCATGGGACCCACCTTCAACCGCGTGAACAACGAGGCCCTGCAGCCGTACCTGGCCGAGGAGATCAACTACAAGGTCGCCCTGGAAAAGGGGATGGCCCCCATGCGGGAGTTCATGCTCAAGCAGGTGAACGAAAAGGACCTGGCGCTCATGGTCCGCATCAGCCGCTCGCCCACGCCCAAGAACGTGGACGATCTGAGCAATTTCACCCTCATCCCGGCCTTTTGCATCAGCGAACTGCGTTCCTCCTTCATCATCGGGTTCCTCATCTACATCCCGTTCCTCGTGATCGACATGGTGGTCTCCTCCGTGCTCATGTCCATGGGCATGATGATGCTGCCCCCCGTGATGATCTCCACGCCGTTCAAGCTCATCCTGTTCGTGTTGGTGGACGGATGGAACCTGGTCATCCAGCAGTTGGTCCTGAGCTTCAGGTAAGGCGTCCGGGGATTCCATGAGCGAAATGATGATCATCGACCTGGGCCGCAAAACGCTGATGATGGTCCTCATCCTCAGCGGCCCCATGCTCATCCTCTCCCTGGTGGTGGGCCTCATAGTCAGCATCTTCCAGGCGGCCACGCAGATCACGGAAATGACCCTGACCTTCATCCCCAAGCTGCTGGCCATGGGCATCGCCCTGCTGGTCTTCCTGCCCTGGATGCTGCAGATGTTCAAGGGCTTCTTCGTGGAACTGCTGGAGATGATACCGGCGATGCTGCGCTGACGATCGGGTAAAGTTCAAAGTTCAAAGTTCAAAGTTCAAAGTTCAAAGTTCAAAGTGCAAAAGTCAAAGTGCAAAATGCAAAATGACGGAGAAGAGCCGCCCCCCCGTGGCTCAGCACGCCGCCACGGCCCGCTCCTAAATTTTGAACTTTGCGCTTTGCACTTTGACTTTTGCCTTCTCCCCCCATGACCCAAGTCCCCATCCCCACCGCCCTCGACGGCGTCCCCGGCCTCCAGGACTTCACCGTCGCCCAGATAGAGCTCTGGCTCCTGGTGCTGATCCGCGTGAGCGTGCTGGTGTTCCTGACCCCCATCTTCAGCACCGATGAGGTCCCCGCCCGCGTCAAGGCTTCCGTCGCCTTCTTCCTGAGCCTCATCCTCTTCCCGGCCCTGCCCCATGCGGCCGTGGCCATCCCTTCCAGCCTGCCCGCCTACATGATGCTGGCCATCAAGGAGATCTACATCGGAGCGGTCATGGGGTTCGCCGGCACCTTCGTGTTCGCGGGACTGCGCTTCGCCGGATCCTGGATCGACGCGGAAACGGGCTTCAACATGACGCAGATCATCAATCCCGTGGCCCAGGAAGAGGACACGCCCCTGGGGCATCTGCTCTTCATCCTGTTCATCCTCCTGCTGCTGTCCACCGGCGGCTACATGTTCTACCTGCAGGCCATCGCGGAGTCCTTCCGCCTCATCCCCCTGGCCGGCGCGCAAGCGGCCTCGGGGAACATGGTCGCCGTGTTCGTCCAGCTTTCCACCAACGCCTTCCTGCTGGGCCTCAAGGTGGCCGCGCCCGTGGTCACCACCCTGTTCGTCTCCAGCATCGGCCTGGCGGTCATCGCGCGCATCATGCCCCAGATGAACGTATGGATGGTGGGCATGCCCATGAAGCTCGCCCTGGGGACCCTGACCATGATCTTCTCCCTGCCCCTGATGTGGCAGGCGTTCCTCAAGGAACAGGAAAGCCTCCAGGGCTACTGGATCGTGCTGATGCGGATGATGGGAGCCTGAAGTGGCCGCGGAAGACGACGGAAAAACGGAAGAAGCCACCGGCAAAAAGCTCGGGGACGCCCGCAACAAGGGCATGGTGGGCAAGAGCGGGGACTTCAGCTCCTCCGTCGTGCTGCTGGCGGGCGTGGCCATGATCTGGATGTTCTCGGACAGGCTGGTGGGCGGCATGCGCAACACCATGGTCGAGAGCTTCATGGCCATCGGCAATTTCGAGCAGATACCGGGGATGATCTTCTCCCTGGCCCGCCAGGGCCTGGTCGGCATCCTCATGCTCATCCTTCCGGTGGTATGCGGCATCACCGTGGTCTCGCTGGCGGTCAGCGTCGCCCAGGTCGGCTTCCTCTGGACCTGGGAGCCCCTGGGCCCCCACTTCGGCAAAGTGTTCTCCCTGAGCGGGCTGTCCAAGCTCTTTTCCGCCGCCTCCTTCGTGGAGATAGCCAAGAGCATCCTGAAGATGGTCATCGTGGGGGTGGTCGCCTACCAGGCGGTGGCGCACCATTACGAAAAATACCTGGAGCTCGCGGATATGTCCCTGGGGCAGTTCTGCTCCATGATGTGGTCGGTGAGCCTGGAAGTGATCCTCAAATCCACGGTGGTGCTGCTGTTCCTGGGCCTGGCGGACCTGGTCTACCAGAAGCGCAAGATGAAGAAGGAACTGATGATGTCCAAGACGGAAGTCAAGGACGAAGCCAAGCAGTCCGAAGGCGATCCGCACGTCAAGGGCAAGATCAAGAGCCTGCGCATGCAGATGCACAGGAACTTCATGATGAAGGAGCTTCCCAAGGCCACCGTGGTCATCACCAACCCCACCTTCATCGCCATCGCCATCCGCTACGCCCAGGGCGTGGACGCCACGCCCGTGGTGGTGGCCAAGGGCAAGCGCCTGATCGCCGAGCGCATCCGCGACGTGGCCCGCAAGCATGATATCCCCATCGTGGAGGACAAGCCCCTGGCACGCAGCCTGTACGATATCGTGGAGCCCGGAGAGGAGATTCCCGAGGAATTCTTTGCCGCGGTCGCGGAAATTTTGGCCTACGTGTACAGCCTCAAGGGCCAACGGGTGGCATGAGCCGTTTGACCTTCCCCTGACCGGTTTTCCCGGCCACCCCCCAAAACAAACCGGTTTAAGGATCGCGCGAAGCTTCCCTCGCCGCGGGCCCGGGCGATCGGCGTTTCCGGAACGCAAAAAACCCCAGCGATTCCGCCCCGGAAAGTCCGGCCCGGTGTTTGCTCAAGAACGCTGACGCGACCCGATCTTCCGATCATCGGCCGGTCGGCGCGGAAACTTCAACGGAATCTTCAGGATGCAAGCAGCGGCGGGAACGAAGAAATTGGGAGGGGCCCTGATCGCCCACAAGGACCTCCTGATCGCGTTCATCCTCATCGGCGTCATCGCCATGATGATCATCCCCCTGCCGCCCTTCATGCTCGACGTCCTCCTGACGGTGATGATCTCCCTGGCCATCATCATCATGCTCATCTCCATGTACATCGACAACGTGCTGGATTTCTCCGTGTTCCCGGGGATGCTGCTCATCATCACCCTGTTCCGCCTGGGGCTGAACGTGGCCACCACCCGCCTCATCCTCACGGAAGGCGAGGCCGGCGGAGTCATCCACACCTTCGGCACCTTCGTCACCAAGGGCAACATGGTGGTGGGCGCCATCATCTTCATCATCCTGGTCATCATCCAGTTCATCGTCATCACCAAGGGCGCCGGCCGCATCGCGGAAGTGGCCGCCCGCTTCACCTTGGACGCCATGCCCGGCAAGCAGATGGCCGTGGACGCGGACCTGAACGCCGGCATCATCACGGAAGCGGAGGCCAAGGACCGCCGCCGCAACATCGGCCGCGAAGCGGACTTCTACGGGGCCATGGACGGCGCCAGCAAATTCGTGCGCGGCGACGCCATCGCCGGCATCATCATCACCGTGATCAACATCATCGGCGGCTTCATCGTCGGCATGACCATGCAGGACCTCTCCTTCCAGGACTCCATCAAGCGCTTCACCATCCTGACCATCGGCGACGGCCTGGTCACCCAGATGCCCGCCCTGATGATCTCCACCGCCTCCGGCATCATCGTGGCCCGCGCCGCCTCCAAGCAGAACCTGGGCGAGGAAGTCATGGCCCAGTTGACCCAGAGCACCAAGGCCATGTACACCGGCGCCGGCTTCATGGGCGTCACCGCCCTCATCCCGGGCATGCCCACGCTCCCCTTCCTCCTGCTCGCCTCCATGGTGGGCGGCCTCGCATTCCTCGTCGGACGCAAGAAGGTGGCCGAAAAGGCCCAAGCGGCGGTGGAGAAGGAGAAGAAGGCCGAAGAGAAGGACGCGGCGGCCAACCCCGACAAGATCGAATCCTACCTGCAAGTGGACCAGATGGAGCTGGAAATCGGCTACGGACTCATCTCCCTGGTGGACGTGAACCAGGGCGGGGACCTGCTGGAGCGCATCACCATGCTGCGCCGCCAATGCGCCACGGAGATCGGCGTGATCGTCCCTCCCATCCGCATCCGCGACAACATCCAGCTCAAGGCCAACCAGTACGTGGTGAAGATCAAGGGCATCGAAGTGGGCCAGGGCGAATTGATGACGGGATGCTTCCTGGCCATGGACCCGGGCGGCACCAGCCAGAAGATCCAGGGCATCCCCACCGTGGAACCGGCCTTCGGCCTGCCCGCCATCTGGATCACGCACTCGCAGAAGGAAGCCGCCGACATCGCCGGCTATACCGTGGTGGAGCTGCCCGCGGTCATCGCCACCCATCTCACCGAGCTCATCCGCAACCACGCCGGGGAAATCCTCACCCGCCAGGACGTGAAGTCCCTGATCGACAACATGAAGGCGACCAACGCCACCGTGGTCGAAGAACTCATCCCCGGCCTGATGGGCATCGGGGACGTCCAGCGCGTGCTCGTCAACCTGCTCAACGAAAAGGTCTCCATCCGCGATCTGGGCACCGTCCTGGAAGCCCTGGCCAACGCCTCCAAGGTCTCCAAATCGGAAGCCTACCTCACCGAGCAGTGCCGCCAGGCCCTGTCCCGGCAGATCTGCAAGGCCTACAAGGACGCCGGCGATTGCATCCACGTGATCAGCCTGGAGCCCAAGCTGGAGCAGATGCTGGAAGCCTCGGTGCAGAACACCGACCGCGGCCCCCGCCTGGTCATCCGGCCCGAGCTGGTGGGGCGCATGGTCGGCCGCCTCTCCGCCCTGGTGGAGCGCATGGTGGCCCAGAACATGCAGCCCGTGCTGCTCTGCTCCCCGGGGATCCGGTTCCAGCTGCGCAAGATCATGGAAGGCTCCTTCCCCAACCTGGCCCTCATCTCCTACAGCGAAATAGCCAACGGCGTCAACGTGAAAGCGACGGGCACGGTGGTCCTCAACGACAATGAAAGCGGTGCCCAATGAAGATGAAATCGTACCAAGCCGATACCATGCAGGAGGCCCTGGCCCTGGTGAAGGACGAGATGGGCCCGGACGCCGTGATCCTCAAATCGCGCCGCACCACCCGCAGGCATCTGGGCAAGACCCAGGCCTGCTTCGAGGTGACCGCGGCCCTGGAAGAAAGCCTGTTCGCCCGCCCCGCGCCCGTGGTCCCGGACGGCCAGGTTCCCCGGGAAACCGCCGCCCGCGCCGCCGCCGCCAAGCCGGGTTCCGCCGCCGCGCGCCTGGCCGCCCTCCGCCCCACGGCCGCCAAGCCCGGGCAATACGATTGGAAAGGTTCCCTGCGCCGCGTCGACGAAGAGGGCAATGCCGTGGGAGCGCAACGCGCCGGTTCGCAGGCTGTCGCCTCCAAGGATCGCCGGGTATTCGTCCAGGACGTGCAGGGCCCGGACCGCCGCGCCCCCGACCCCGGTTCCGCTCCCCGCCGGGAAGCCGCCGCGACCGGCGCGGACCCGGCCGAAAAAGCGATCGAAATGCTCCGCAACGAGCTGAAGGAAATGAAGGCCCGGGTGGAGCAACCCGCCCGCGAGATGAAGGATCTCAAGGAAGAGATCAAGGCCATGATGGAATCGGCCGCCGCCCGCACCGCCGCCGCCGCCGCGCATTCCGGTTCGCGCCAGATGGAAAGCAAGGCTTTCGCCCGTTCGGCCATGTCTCCGGCCACCTCCTGGATCCCCAACACCGAGTTCCAGGGCCTGCAGGAAAGCCTGATCGAAATGGAAGTGGAGCCCGCCCTGGCCGCCGAGGCCGTGGGCGCGGCGTACGGCGAGTTCCGCGCGGCCTACCGGCAGGAAGGCCCCGCCGAGACCATCGCCAACGTGCCGGGCGAACGGGAAGCCGCGCTGCTGGCGCGCAACCTGGCCGAACGCGTCCGCGTGACGGGAGGCATCCGCTTGCGCCCCGGCCGCCCGACCACGGTGGCGCTGGTGGGGCCCACGGGCGTGGGCAAGACCACCACCCTGGCCAAGCTGGCCGCCCTGGCCAAGATCCAACAGGGCAAGAAGGTCGGCATCATCTCCGCGGACAGCTTCCGCATGGGCGCCAACGAACAGCTGGAGCTTTTCGGCCGCACCGCGGGCATCCCCGTCAAGCCGGTCTTCTCCCCCGCCGACGTGGCGCAGGCCCAGCGCGAATTCGCGGATTTCGACTTGATCCTGGTGGACACCGCGGGCCGCAGCCACACCCACAAGGAGATGTGGCGCGAACTGCAAGGCCTGCTGCATTGCCTGGCCCCGGACGAAATCCACCTGGTGTTGTCCGGCCCCACCCGCATGCGCGAACTCCGGCACCAATACGGCCTCTACCGGGACCTGGGCGCGGGCAGCATCATCTTCACCAAGCTGGACGAATGCCTGTCCCTGGGCTGCCTGTACAATCTGGCCCGCCGGGCCGATGCGCCCCTGTCCTACCTTTGCAATGGCCAGGTGATCCCGGACCATATCATGCTCGCCAGGACCGATACCTTGGCCTCCGCCATCGCCGGAGCCGCGCGCGCCTCCCTGGCCGCGGCCCGGGTGCCCTCCGAATCCCACCGGAGCGGCCTCTGAAGCCGGATCCAGCATGAAAAAACCCAAATCCCTCACCCCCCTTGTCATTTTTGGCCGGCGAACCGGTCAAACATCCTTCCCCTTGTCATTTTTGGCCGGCGAACCGGCCAAACATCCTTCCCCTTGTCATTTTTGGCCGGCGGGGTCCATAATTAACCTGAAACGCGGAATTGGAGGAACTTGAATGGACGCCTTGTCCATAGCCAAAGCGATAACCCGGGCCGTCCTGGTGACCCTGGTGCTCGCCGTCATCGGCTTTTCGCTGCTGTTCGCGCCGCAACTCGACGCGGAGCAGATCCTGTTCGCCCTGGGCAAGGGTTTCCTGACCCTCCTGTTCGGATGGATCTTCATCCTCATCCTGTCGGATACGATGGTGAAATCGATAGCGTCTTCCGCCATGGAAGCGCAAGCCACCCGCAAAGAAGGGGGCTTCATCTACCATTTCCTCAAGCCCGACCGGGACGAGATCGTCGAGGATGGGAAACCCGCCGCCGAGACCCTGAAGTGAAAACCGAAAGCCGCCCGTCCTGATGCCCGAACTGAGCGAACTGTGGACCGAATACCGGGCCACGGGTAACAAGGCCTGCAAGGACAAGCTCCTGGTCGAATACGCCGGCCTGGTGAAATACATCGCCCAGCGCGTGTCCATGAACCTGCCGGCCTCGGTGGAGTTCGACGACCTGGTGGGCGCGGGCATCATGGGCCTGGTCAAGGCCGTGGAGATGTTCGAACCGGAACGCGGCCTCAAGTTCGAGACCTTCGCGACCCATAAGATCCGCGGGGCCATCCTGGACGAATTGCGCGCATTGGACTGGGTCCCCCGCTCCGTGCGGCAGAAGAACAAGGCGCTCCAGAAGGCCTATGCCAAGCTGGAAGGCGATCTCGGCCGCATGCCGTACGACGACGAAGTCGCGGCCCATCTCAACCTGTCTCCCGCCGAGTTCGAGGAAATGCTCAGCGACGTGGCCCCGGCCACCATCCTGTCCCTGGAAGAGGCGCTTCCCGATCGCGGCGACGAGAACAAGTCCCTGAGCCTCATCGACACCATCGAGGATCCGCAAGGCACCAATCCCCTCAAGGAGCTGGGGTACCAGGAAGTCAAAAGGATCCTCAAGGAAACCATCGCGCAGCTTCCGGAAAAGGAAAAGCTGGTGGTGGCCCTCTACCATTACGAGGAACTGACCCTCAAGGAAATCGGCGAGGTGCTCAACCTCACCGAATCCCGCGTCTCGCAAATCCATTCCAAGGCGATGCTCAAACTCAAGGCCAAGCTCCTCCAGAAAATCAATGCCTGAGGCCGCCGCCCCCCGCTATAATGGCTGAGGCCCGCCCGCACGAGCAACCACCATGTCCCTGGACCAAGCCAAGCGCGTAAAGCGCATCACCGACTCCCTGATTTCCCTTCCCACCCTGCCCACGGTCATCGCCAAGATGCTGGAGCTGGTGGACAACCCCAAGACCTCGGCGAGCGCCCTGTCCAACCTCATCATGCGAGACCAGGTGCTCACCGCCAAGATCCTCAAGCTGGCCAACTCGTCCTTCTACGCCTTCCCCCGCCAGATCGCCACGGTAAAGCTGGCGCTGGTGGTGCTCGGCTTCGAGAACGTCAAGGAGATGGCCCTGAGCCTTTCCGTGCTCAACTCCTTCAAGGGCGAGAACAACAAGCATTTCGACACCAGCATGTTCTGGCAGCATTCCGTTTCCGTGGGGGCCTGCACGCGCATGCTCGCCCGGGAAACCTGCTACCGCCTGGCCGGGGAAGCCTTCGTGGCCGGGCTCCTGCACGACATCGGCAAGGTGGTGCTGAACCAGTACCTTCCCGGGGAATTCGCCGAGATCCAGACCCGGATTTTCGAGGGCGGGATCCCCTGCGACACCGCCGAGATGGACGTATTGGGGGTGACCCACGCCGAAGTCGGCGCCTGGCTGGCGGAACGCTGGAACCTGCCCGTCATCCTGGTCGAAGCCATCCGTTACCACCAGCATCCGGAACTGTGCCCGCGCAACGCCGAACTGCCCCTGCTGGTCTACCTGGGCGATTATCTTTCGGTGAAATGCAACCTGGGCAAGAGCGGGTCCAAGGGCGTGGAAACCATCCCCGGGCCGATCCTGGAGCTGGCCCGCAAGACCCTGTCCCTGACGCCCGAAAGCCTGGAATCCTTCCGCAGCAGCCTGTACGCGGAATACGACAAGGCCAGCAGCTTCATGATGGAGGCCGCGTGAGAATGCGGCGCGGAGCGTGAAGGATCTGATCCGGGACATCGAACTCCTCAAGGCCGGCCTGGCGGAAGGGCGCGATGTCGCCGAGCTCGGATTCGGTTCCGAGGAGGTCGCCGCCCTGGCCCGGGACCTGGCCAAACGCTATTCGCGCATCGATACCCAGGCCAAGCGGCGCATCCGCTCCGCCAGCGCCTCGCTCAGCCGCGCGCAGCTGGAAAAGGAGCAATACAAATCCTCCCTCAGCGAACTGCAGAAGATCCTGGACCTGTGCCGGGTCATCTCCAGTTCCCTGGACCTCAAGGATATCCTGCACCATCTGCTTTTCCTGCTCAGCGAGATCCTTCCCTCCCGCGGGTGCGCCGTATTCGTGGGCGGGAACCGCAACGGCGGTGCCGACGTCTCCCCCGGCGGCGCGCCGCTGCTGGCGAGCAATTTCACGCCGGCCCTCCAACAGATCCTGGCGCAGCATTTCGAGGAAGGCATCATCCGCTGGATCCTCAACGAACGCCGGGTCTGCCTCATCCCCAGCTTCGACGACCGCCTCTCCGACGGGGCCGTCAGCGGCGATTTCGCGGTGGTCCCCCTCAACGACAACGACAGCAACTACGGGTTCATCTGGATCGCTTGCACCATCAAGCAGGAAGCGGTGACGCCGGAAACCACCAACCTCATCTGGGTGCTCTCCAGCCACGCCTCCATCGCCATCATGAACTGCCTGCACCGGCAGCGCATGGAGGAAAAGCTCAACGAGCTGAAGCTGCTCACCTCCATCAACGCCCTCAAGGGGGAAATCCTCCGGCAAGGCGCCCCCCGCGAGGAAACCGGCGGCGCCGAAGCCGCTTTCGGGGGAGCGGGAGGACTGCCCGCCTTTTTCCGGGAGTTCCAGCGCCTCATCTCCCGGGAGCTCAAACTCGACAAGGGCCATCTGATCTCGAGCGCTCCCGACGGCTCCCTTTCCGTGCAACCCGCCCTCGCTCCCCTGGACTCCGCGCCTTTCGCCGAGCACGCGGAAACCCGCAAGCTCCTGCGCCTGGCCGACAAGGAACAGGTCCGGCTGGAGGCGGGGGATTTCTTCCTGTCCTCCTATCCCCGCGTGGCCAAGGCCCTGGGATCGGCGGGCCTGGCGCTGCTGTCCCTGTCCCCCGCCGAAGGGCCCGGCGCGGCGAACCGGGGGGCCTACCTGCTGCTGCCCCTCTCCGCCGACGACATGCAGCGCATACCGCTCCTGCAAACCCTGCTGCTCGCGGTCGCGTCCCAGGCCCGCGTGGTGGCCGAGAACATCGATCTGTACGATTCCCTGCTCGCCGCCAACCGCAACCTCACCGCCCTGCAATGGCAGTTGGTGCATTCGGGGAAGATGGCGGCTCTGGGCCAACTGGCGGGCGGCGTGGCCCATGAAATCAACAATCCCCTCCAGATCATGCTCGGGCGCATCCAGATGATCCAGATGATGGCCGAAGAGAAGCAGCCCGCCGGCAAGGCCAAGCTCAAGGACGAGCTCAACCTGGTGACCGAGGAAGTGCTCCGCATCCGCGATATCGTCCGCAACCTGCTGGATTTCTCGCGCCAGGGGAAGCGGGAAACCGCCTTTTCCCCCGTCTCCCTCAACGACACCCTTCAGGACGTGCTGGCCCTGTTGCAGCATCAATTGATCTCCAACCAGGTGGAAGTGAAACTCTCCCTGGATCCGGAAAACGTGCGGATCCTGGGCAACAGGAACCAGCTCAAGCAGGTTTTCATCAATCTGATGATGAACGCCGTCCACGCCATGGAAAAGGAACCCCGGGTCCTGGAGATCACCACCTTCCTCCGGGACGGCATGGTCACCGCTTCCGTGCGGGATTCCGGCGTCGGGATTTCCCAGGAGAACATCTCCCGGATATTCGAACCTTTCTTCAGCACCAAGAGCATGGGAACCGGCCTGGGACTTTCCATCAGCTATGGACTTATCAAGGAACATAAGGGCACCATCGAGGTGGAAAGCCAGGAGGCCCGGGGCACCTGCTTCACCATCCGGCTTCCCAAGATCTCGGAAGAATCCCTGGGCTATAATCTCCTCGTCGGCTGAAAAACGGCGCTTTCGATAAAAAAGGCCATTCCGGCTTTGATTTCCAGGAATTTCCTAGTTTTTTCTCCTGGAAATTAGCGCCAAAGTTAAAGTAAAATGGGACCGCTTATGCCAATCCCGGAGCCCGGGCCAATGTGCGGAGCGCGTGTTCATCTCCCTGAAAGGCGGTCTTTGGATGGACTTTCCGCAACCCTTCAGTTTCCAGACCGGGAACGCGGAAAGCGTATTTTTGACGGCCGCTCTGCTCGGCGGAACGTTCGGAAGCCTGATCGGAGGGCTGGCCGCCGCCATCACCACCTATGTCTTTTCGCGCAGGCTGTTCAAAAGCAAAGTCCTGGATAACGCCCGTAAGGACATCAAAGGCCCCCTCTCCGGCTACATGGAATGGCTGACCACCGTCTCCGGCGAGTTCGCGCTCTGGAAGACCGATCTCCTGCCCGCCTATCTCCCCGATTCCGCGCAGGATCAGTTCGAATTGAACCGCATGCGCAAATTGTTCGTGGACCAGCGTAACCAGCTCTGGCTTTCCAAGCTCGAGGAGTACGATACCCTGCTGGAGAAGTTCAACCCGGCCATCAAGGCCATGTGGTTCCGCCAGACGGAACTCCACGAGACGTTCACGAAGGTTTTCAACTCGATGGAAACCGATCCTCCCGAGGCCGTCATCGCCGGCGAGCGGATCGAGAGCCTGGCCTTCGAACAGGGCCAGCTCGTTTCCGATTTCCTCTATCATCTGCAATACGAATGCCTGCGCTCCGTCGCCACGGCCAAGCCGCGCGCGCCCAAGGACGTGGTGAAGCCGCGCATCGTCAGGACGGCCCTGGGCCGCATCAAGGTGGTGCTTCCAAAGAGTGGCTCGATTGGGAGCCTTTAGAAAAGCGGGGACGAGACCCGGGAGGAAGATTTGTCCGGGATAGGAACCGCGACTTGATGTGATGGTGTCGTTTGGATCATCAAGTCGGGAGTCGCGGGTCGGGAGTTGAATACGGAAGATTCTTCGTATTCAACTCCCGACCCCCGACTCCGAGGGGCGCAGCGGTAGGCCGGCCAACGGCGGGGTCCCGTACCCCCGACCCGGTGCTTCCACGCGCACGATCCCCGCAGTCCCGCTACGGCAATTCATCGACTCTTAACGCGCCCCGAAGAAAAGCACGGCACCGAACAGGCCAAGGAGCATTCTCCGTAGTCAGTCCGGAAACTCTTCAATCGCGCGCCGCACGTTCTCCGTAAGCACGGAAGGCGTGAAGGGCTTGGGCATGAAGGTCGCCATCAGTTCCTGGATTTCCTTCCGGATCCTCTCCCCGCCGTTGCCGATGCAGCACTCCAAGGGGTATCCGGACGTGTAGAGCACGCGCATCCGGGGCCGCGTGCGGCGCAGCAAGGTGGCCACCTGATGGCCGCTCATGGCCTCCTCGAGCTCCACGTCCGCGATGAGCAGATCGATGGTCCCCTGATGGGCCTCGCTGAGGATCAACGCCTTCTCGCTCGACTCGGCCTTGAGCACCGAGTATCCGCGCATCTCCAGAACCTTGACGATCAGCCTCAGCACCTGATCCTCGTCTTCTACCAACAGAACCGTTCGTGTCATGGGGATATGATACCGCACCGGAGGGGTCCGGGTCCAGGCCCCGCAAAAGCGTATCAGCCCCCTTGCGAAGAGTTTATATTCGCAGTTAGGGGACAATCAAATGGACCATGCGAAACCGTCGGAAACCAACATTCTGTTGGTCGAGGATGAAGAATCCTTGCTGAAACTGGCCACCCATATCCTGGAAATGCAGGGATACCACGTGCTGGCCAGCCCCCATAGCGAGGCCGCCCTCCGCAAGGCGAAGAATTTCCCCGGCCGTATCCATCTCCTTTTGACCGATGTGCGCATGGATCCGCATATGAGCGGATGCAAAATGGCCCAACAGCTCAGGATCGCCCGGCCGGACCTCCAAGTCCTCTACATGTCGGCCTATCCTTCCAGCGAAATCGTGAAAAAGGAAGTGGAACAGGGAGTCGCGGGACTCCTGAAAAAACCCTTCACTCCCACCGTCCTGCTGGAGGCCGTGAAAAGGGCGCTGGACCATACCGTGGCGCGCCAGGGCTGATTTCCATTGCCACCCCCGGAGCGAGTGTCCTATGATAGAACGTGCTCAAACCGTTCAAAAAAGAGGGGAAATGGGGCTATTGCGACGAGCATAACCATGCCGTCATCCCGCCCCGCTACGTTCTCGCGTCCCGGTTTTCCCAGGGACTGGCCGCCGTGGCCGTCCTGGGTCCCGCCAGCAAGGCCTGGGGTTACATCGGCGAGACGGGCGAAATCGCCATCGCCCCGCGGTTCCAGGAGGCCATGGATTTCCACGAAGACATGGCCGCGGTCCGGACCGAATCGCCCGGCCCCGGATCCAACGGGTCACGTTGGGGTTACATAGACAAGTCCGGGTCGCTGGTCATCCCGCCCCTCTTCGACAAGGTGGGAGAGTTCTCGGAGGGCCTGGCGGTGGTGTGGAAGGACGGCAAGGCCGGATACCTGGACACGGAAGGCCGCACCGTCATCGAACCGCGATACGCCCACGCGGACGCGTTCCGCGAAGGCCTGGCCCGCGTGCGGCTGGCGGATGGGGCCTGGACCCACGTGGACCGCCAAGGCCGGCCCAGGAACCCGCGCGGTTACCCCGAGGCAGAATCCTTCTCCGAAGGCCTGGCCGCGGTCAGGCTTTCCCTGCAGGGCGGCTGGGGCTACATCGATCCGGAAGGCCGCACCGTCATCCCCGCCACCTTCGAGAAAGCCTTCCCGTTCCGGGAAGGCCGGGCGCGGGTGGTGGCCGGCGCCTACCCGCACGGCAAGTTCGGGTTCATCGACAAGCAAGGCAACCTCATCGTCAAGCCCCGCTACCACGAGGCGGAAGACTTCCGGCAGGGCGTGGCGCGCGTGAAGTTCCTGGGCGGCGATTGGCGCTGGCTGGATTCCGCCGGCGTGATGCTGATACCGGCCAGCCATCGCGACAGCCTGCTGTTCTCGGAAGGCCGCGCCCGCACCCTGGTGGACGAGAAATGGGGCTTCGTCGATCGCACCTATGCCTTCTGCATCCCGCCCCGCTACGATGAGGCCGGGCATTTCTACCTGGGGATGGCCTCCGTCAAGGTGGACGCGGGAAATCCCGGCGACGGGCCGGATCCGGACATGCCCCGTTCCGAACCCATCCGCAAGCCGCGCTGGGGCTACATCGATCCCCATGGAGCCGTGGCCATCCCGGCCCGCTACCTGATGGCCGGCTCGTTCAGCGAGGACCTTGCCGCGGTCAAGGTGCATGCCTGGTTCGGGCTATCCACCAAATGGGGCTACATCGATCGTTCCGGCCGCACCGTCATCCCTCCCGCCTTCGATTTCGCCTACCCCTTCGCCGAAGGCCTGGCCCGGATCAACATGGGCGGCTGGCACGGACCCGCCGGCGGCGTGCAAGGCGGCCGCTGGGGATTCATCGATAAAAACGGCAAATACGTCATCAAACCCCGATTCGAGTACGTTTCCTGGTTCGCCGAAAACCTGGCCGTGGTCCGCGTAGGCCCCCAGTGGGGCTATATAGACGGCAAAGGCGGCATGGCCATAGCCCCCCAATTCGACGAAGCCTACAATTTCTTCAAGGGCCTGGCCCGCGTGCGCCTCGGCGACCAGTGGTTCTACGTGGACCCGGGCGGCAATAAAAAGCCCTTGGACTAGACGGCCGTCACGCCCCTACTTGTAAGGGAAGGGCCATTCAACTAGTTTATCCGCTCATGGAACCGCAGACCAAGCGCGTCAAGACAGCCATCGTCGCGTACCGCCGCACCCTTTACCAGGTCTCCCCCACCGGATTGCGCGCCGTCATGGAACTGACCCGCGGCCAAGTCGACAGCGACGCCGCCATCGGCTTCGTCCTCCGCCAGGAAGGCTACGACATCAGCCCCGAAGAATTCACCGTCCCAAGCTGACGTAATAATCCCGGTAAGCCGGACAACCATCCGCTCCCAGCCAACCCGCACGCCGCGCGCCCCACAGGAAACTTCTTTCTCTTCCCCGAAGGTATCCCTGGCTCCAACCCGGACCTCCCCGCTCGACCCATGCCCGTTGCGGACTCACGCCCCCTGCCGACCCACCACCGCACGAGACCCACCCCATCGCGGCCACAGGGAAGCTGTGGTCCGGATCCCGCAGACAGACGGCGCCCGGGGGCGGGGTGGGGGTGCGGGGCGAGTCGCGGAGCCCGCTTGGCGCGGAATCCGGGCGAACGCCCGGGCTCGCGATCGCGGGACCCATGGCGAGGCTGCTCCCGTTCGCGGGCCCGGGCATGCGACCCACCCCGGGGCCAGCCCGGATTCTTCCGGCCCAGGGAGCCTGAAAGCCTTAGAGCCCCTGACGGAATGGGGGCGAAGAGCGAGGCCGTGCGAGCGGGCCGCGGCCAAGGAGGGCGAAGGAGCGATACTTGGAGAGTATCGCGACTGAGCCCGACGCCGGCCCCGGCTCGCGCAGCCGGCCGCAGCCGAGCAGCCATTCCGT
>DATENA010000296.1:0-2462 GCA_035275285.1 Fibrobacteria bacterium
TTCGTGTTTTCCATGGAAATGTGGGCCCGCAAGCACCCTCCGGAGTCCCTGGCGGCCCTGGCCGCCCAGGCGGCCAGGGACAGCGCGGAGTGGGTGGACCGCTTCGCCATCCCGGATTCGGGGGCCTTGGTCCCGGCGGTGGGGACCTATCTGGGCTTCGTGGCGGAAAGCCCGCACGGCGGCCTCATCCACAATTACGTGAACCACGGCATGCGGCACCTGATGCGCGCCATCATGGGGGTCTCCAACCTGAACCTGCGCGTGGGCACGGTGGAAAAGATGCAGATTATGCTGGGGCGCTACGTGGACAGCCTGCAGGTCCATCCCCGCTGGACCCTGGACCCGGGAAGGGTGCGGCCGGCGATGCTGATGGCCGTGGAGATCATGGGCTCCTTGAACATCCCTTACGATCAGGCCACCCGCGACCGCATCCGCAAGGCGGAGGAGGCCGCCCAGGCCCTGGTGCCCGGGCAATCCACCCTCTGGCAGCGCGCCCGGGTGCAGGAGTTCTTCATCCAGTCCGGCATCGCCCTGGTGATGATGAAGGATAGGGCCGTCGCGGGAACCGCGGGGAAACCGGCGCCCGCTCCTTGAGGTCGGGATCGCTCTCCACCGGCACCATCCGGGTTTGGCCTTCCAGCCTTACGACTTCGCCTTGCCTCCCTTTCCCGGATTCTTTTGCGGGTCAAGGTAGCGCCGAAGCGCTTCCAAGAACAGGAACCGGACCTGCTGCGTCCGCTGGTCCATGCCCGTCTTGTCCTTGAACACCTCCAGGCTTTCAAGGTCCCTATCGGTCAAGGAGACGGAAACCCGATGCTTCCGCTTGTCCTTTTCCTTCTTGGGAGGTCTGCCCATCTTCGCTTTTCTCATGGGTGGCTCCTATCCCTTCCCAGGGAACCGCGAAAAGACAGGCCCCCCTTCAAACCGTGCATGCGATTTTCCCGCACGCGGCTTATCGAAGAACTTTCCTGATGCCGCATTATACACTCTCCGGATAGCGAACCGTACCTTTGGGGCGGTGCAATCCCAATTTGGGAAAGTATTCCCTGTCCGAAAGTAGTTTCCCCAATCGCGTAGTACGGGATTCAACTCCAATTTTTCCGGATTTAGTCCAACTTAGCCAGACTTATTCTATGCGCAAAAGTACGCAAGTAGAGGTCGTGTCGTCAAACTTTCCTACGGCAGGACAATTCTCAAGCAAGGGTTGCAAGGGTGGGAGCGGGTTTTGAGAATTGGCCTGCGGGCGTGGGCCGGCCGTCGAAGAGGCCCGCCCGGTGGAGCCCGGGGCTGAAATCAGGGGAGCCTTCTCCGAAGGCGGATGCGGCATCGGCAAAGGCGGACTCTGCGCGCGAGTTCCCCAAAGTATCCTGGCCACCAGCGCCCCGCGCCCAGCACCAGTCCCATCCCTTTCCGATTCCTCAACTCCCGCAGCAAGCGGATTCCTTTTCTGGGCGGACGCGTCAAATGCTCGGGAAGGTGAAATCGGGTAAGGGAAAGACCCACCGTTTCCAGCCGCTGTAAATACCGGCGCACCCTTTCTATCGGGGGCAGCCCATCCTGCCGGGCCAAGTACGCGCCCAGTTGATGCCGCAGGATGTCCCGGTCCTCCCCTTCTCCAAAAGACGGGCGGCCGGTCAAGCAATATGGCCAAGGAGCGGAGCCGATTTTTCGGAATAAGCCGATGAAATTCCTTGCGAAGCGGAGTAGATTTCCGATGAGCCACCTTGTCTCCTCCCTGCGCCTGCCAGCGCATGGTTATGGGTTCTCACTATAGGAGGCATGCGTGGCTTTTTCCATTTTCGCAAGGGAAATATTCGGTTTGAAGGGCGGGGAACAAGTCCTTGTCCAGCCGAACATATTGCCGTATCCGGAGCAGAGCCAGTGACTTGCATGTTACTCAGGCAAGGAGTCAGATGGCCCTTAACCGAACACCGATGGTGGGCGGTATAATCTGTCCGGATCAGAGGGGATAGTTCACTTCGCATTGCAGGTTCGCAAATGGCTTGGAATGCCTAATCCGGCCCAAAATGACCGGGCTGTCCGATTGAAAATGACCGACTGACGTGCGCCGAGCGGCAACGACATCCCATGTAAAAGGCGAATCGCTTGGTTAAGAAAGGATTTTCCACCAAAAAGGAGGGCCGCGAAAGGTCGCGGGCCCCACGTCGTTTCCTGTCGTAGACATCTTCAAGTTTCTTGGTTCAGGGCATCCGCAAAACGTACCAAAAATGGACGCCTCCAGAAAACGCGGAACCCCCTGCCAATAAAGGAGGAAATGCGAGTCATACCCCGTTTTTCACCCACTCGATCGCCCGAAGAGCCAAAAAATATCACGACAGAAAGCCGAATACCACCGCTTCGCCCCGCTTCACCTGCTCCCTCACCGTCCGGCTGATTCCGCGATTGTCCTGCCGGATGAGTTCGACCAGGCGGGGGATGCGCTTGGCCTCCGAGCGGCCGTC
>DATENA010000297.1:0-2057 GCA_035275285.1 Fibrobacteria bacterium
CAGTCTGTCCGGCGTGGCCGTCGCCGAACCCGGCTGGAACGAAACCGGATCCAAAGCCGCCCAGGTGCGCGTGGCCGTCGCACGTGGCAAAGCCAGGCCCAAGGCCCTGGCTGCGCCCACCTTCGCGGCCGGGAAATCCGGCCCCCCTCCGGCAGGTTCCTCCACCGTCACCACCCCCACCCCCGGCGCCCTTTCTTCCGCCGGCTCCGCGGCCGGGGGCGACGGCTCCGGCCCCGCCGCATCCGGGTTCGCGAAACTCCTGCTCATGCTTTCCCTGGCTTTCGCGGGCGGCCTGATCCTCAACCTCATGCCCTGCGTGCTGCCCGTGCTCTCCCTCAAGATCTTCGACTTCGTGAAACGCGCGGGCGAATCACGCTGGAAGGTGTTTTCCCACGGCCTCATCTTCACCGCGGGCGTGCTCGTCTCCTTCTGGATCCTGGCCGGCCTGCTGCTCATCCTGCGCAGCGGCGGCTCCCAGCTCGGCTGGGGCTTCCAATTGCAATCCCCGGGATTCCTGGTGGTGCTCTGCGCCCTGTTCTTCTTCTTCAGCCTGAACCTGTTCGGCGTCTTCGAGCTCGGCTACATGTTCACGCGCATCGGCGGCGCCGGAACCCGGAGCGGCCGGCTCGGCTCCTTCATGGCCGGGGTGACCGCCACCGTGGTGGCCACGCCCTGCACGGCCCCCTTCATGGGTTCGGCCATGGGATACGCCTTCACCCAGCCTCCCTATTACGCCATGCTGGTCTTCACCTTCCTGGGGCTGGGCATGGCTTCGCCCTATCTGGTGCTGTCCGGGTTCCCCGCCCTGATGAAGTTCCTGCCCAAGCCGGGCGAATGGATGGAACACCTCAAGCAGTTCATGGGCTTTCCCCTTTTGGCCACCGCCATCTGGCTGGCCTGGGTGCTGGGCAAACAGGCCGGCGTGGACGCCCTCATCGCCCTCCTGTTCGTGCTGCTCCTGGCGGGCCTGAGCGCCTGGATCCTGGGCAAGTGGACGGCCCTGCACCGCGCCACGCCGGTGCGCGTGGTAGCCGCCCTGCTGGCCCTGGTGATCTTCCTGCCCGCCTTCGTGCTGGTGCTGGTGTACATGGACCAGATCCGGGAAACCAAGCCCAAGCTCTCGCCCGCGGCGACCGCGGGAACGGGCGGAACGGTTTCCGAGGGGCTGCGATGGGAGGCCTTTTCGGAGGGGCGCGTCCTGGAGCTGGTGAGCCAAGGGAAGCCTGTGTTCATCGACTTCACGGCGGACTGGTGCCTGAGCTGCAAGGTGAACGAGAAGGTGGCCTTCGGCTCTTCGGAAGTGCAGCGGAAGTTCGGGGACATGAAGATGAATTTGCTGAAGGCGGATTGGACCCTGAAGGACGAGACCATCGCCAAGGCGCTGGCGAAGTACGGGCGGAACAGCATTCCGCTGTACGTGCTCTACAGCGGGAAGGGGATGGGGGACTACGTGATCCTGCCGGAGGTGTTGTCGCCGGGGATTTTGCTGGAGGCGTTGGGGAAGGTGGGGGTGGAGACGACGATGCGGTGATGCCGGGCCGCCGACGCTAGCGGTCGCACGGCCTTATCCCGTAGAAGCCGGCGCCGCCGGCCAGGGAATGCAACGTTCTTTTCGAAAAGAAGGGCAAGGCAGCCGGGACATGCTCTTCAGGGACATTTCCCGTCCCTGCTTCCGCGCTATTATGATCCCAGCGACAAGCTAGGAGGCCCCATGAAAAGCAAACCGGAAAAGTGGAAAGTGGTCAGCGTGGTCGAAAGCATCCTCTTGGTGGACGGAGATCCTGCCACCCGGGACGCCATGAAATTCATCCTTGAACTGAACGGATACCGCGTCCTCGAAGCCCGCCACGGCATCGAAGCCCTGCAAGTCCTCAACGAATGGAGCGGCCACATCCAGCTCGCCCTCTGCGCGTCCGACCTGCCGGACATGACCGGCCCGGAATGGCTGTCCCAACTCCGGTTCCTGGGACCCGAGGTCCCCGCTCTCCTGCTCTCCGAACGCGACAGCCTGGAAGTGGCGGAAATGGCCGTAGGCCCCTGGTACGGCGGCCTGCCCG
>DATENA010000298.1:0-7608 GCA_035275285.1 Fibrobacteria bacterium
GCAGTTACCCATGAAGTGCCGGCGAAGCCGGCGGCAGGGTAAAACATTGATTTGGATCAAGTTGTAGCAAAAAGAAATATTCGGGACGACCGTACCGGAGCTAAATCAGAAAATCGAGCCGGGGGTCCCTGGTAATGTCGGTTTGAACGTATTTTCCAGAGCGCCGTGGATATGAAGTCCGGGAGCGACCCTATCTGACCTCCTCCGGCGTACCGGAGGTTTCGGACGGGTCATGACTACCCGGTCATTCGCCCTTGCCGGGCTCCGCCGGCATCGGAAACCGTTTCTGAATCCACCCATCCCACAGCGGCGCCTCTTTGGCAACGGTCCCGACCGCCCCTTCGCCGTACAGGTAAAACCCCAACGCAACCATGCTCTGGCCCCCGAAGTTCATGGCGCCCAGGGCGGCTATGCCCGGCCCCGGCTTGTCGAGCCGCAGCAAGGCGTCGTACGGACTTTGGGCGACGTATTCCACCACCCCGCTGAACGCCGGCACGCCTGCGGGGGCCGTCCAGCGCTGCCCGACCTTCACGCCATTCAATCCCACCGCCGCGAGCAGGGTTCCCCAGGCCTCCGCTTCCGTGCCCGCCGCAGGGGCCATCCACTTCATGGCCGCCGAGCGTTGGCCGCGGAAATGCGTGAGATAGAGCTTCAGGGCGCGCAGGAATCCGGGCCATCCGTATTCGGCGCCTTCCAGCTGGTTGTCCCAATCGTCCGTGCCGGCGAAAAGGCTTTGCACGATGCGGACGATGCAGGTGCCTCCTGCGCGCGCTTCGATGCTCCACTCGCCCGTGATGGGCGGCGCGCCCGGGACCCAGGGAGGGGATTCGGCGGACCACTTCCGCAGCGGTTCCCAGGCCTTCACGGCGGCTTGCATCTCCATGCCCGGTCCGAAGTCCATCTTCACCGAGGTGGGTTTCCCGTCGCGTTCGTCGAGCTGGGTCGGCACGAACCAGGACGAAATGCCCGGTCCGGTGGCGATGGCTTGCCAGACCTCCTCCGGCGTGCCGGGGACCTCGACTTCGACCTGGATGGAACGGCGTCCGGAGGCTTCTTTCTTCACGCTCATAATTGCTCCTTGGGTTCGGATTTCTATGGAAGGGGGTGCGCCATCACGACCAGCCGATGCGGGCGGCCGCCGGGGGAGGAGGCATCGTGGTACTTTGCAACCAGGTTCGCGATGGCCTCGGTGAGTTCGCCGCTGAAAGCCGCCCGGTCCGTCGGCGACCGGAACCGTATCTCGGTATCCACGGCCAGGGTCGCCAGGCGTTTGCCCGCCTCGCTCGCGCGGCGGACGAGATCGCCCACCTCGCGGACGACCCGTGCGCCCAGGGCGATCAGATAGCTTGCGGACAGCCGATCGATTCTTCGATTCGGATCGACGGCGATCGGACCTAAGGCGCCCGGCGAGACGACGTACGAAGCCGAGGTGGCCACCAGCAGCCGTTCGGTGAGCCCACCCCACTTGCGTTTCTCCGCGAGGCGAAGCAACCCGTGCGCCTCCAGGGCGTTCAGATGGTAGTTGACCTTCTGCCGGGCCAAGCCGACTCGCGTCGCCAGTGTGGCTGCGGAAACGGGTTCCGCCGCTTCGGCAAGCAAGCGGCTGCGAATGGGGCCCAGCGCCACCATCGCCGCCGCGGGATCTTCGATGACTTGCACGTCGAGCATACGAAGAAGATAGCATTGACAACTTTATTTGTCAATAGGCTCCGGGCTCGCTTTTTTGCCCGATTCGCCAGGTTGATGGCAAAACGCAGGGTCGAGGATTTAGGGGGGAGCGCACTATGCCGGCCGGGTCGAGCATAGCGCTCCAATAAGGCCAATCGTTGCGCGGCGCCATCAATAGGAACGCCAAAGGGTACCTGAATCCACCCATCACGAACGTCAGCCATAAGGGAATTTTGAAAACGGCCGCCGAGGCCCTGATGGAAGTTTCCGACAAGGAAAAACGGGCGATGGAGCTGCTCGCATTGCCGGTTTAGCGGCGAGAACTCAGGCGGCCATATTCAAGCAAAGCAGCGAAGGCCGGCGCGCGAAAAAGGAAAGCGAGCGGGGATCCTGAAAGGAATGGAACTCGAACGGATGGCAGGGAATAACAGGAAGAAGTCCCGATGAAACCGGATGACCCGGCCTATTCGACGTTCTCGAAATCGGGCTTCGTCAGCAGTGCCGTCGCCAGGGCCGCCAGAACCAGGGCCTCTTCCCCGTCGAGATCATGCTTCAGCCACACCGCTCCCGCATGGTAGAGGTTGACGGCTCCCAAAGTTTCCTCGCCCCGTTTGAACAATACCCCTTCGAAGAGCAGCTTCTTATCCAAGTCCCGTTTTTTTTCATGCACCAGGCGTAGGGTGTCCCGCCCCAAGGCCATGGCCGCCGAGACTCCCGGCGATAAGCCCATCGGAAAAATCGCGGTCCGGGTCCAATCCTTCCCGGAGATCTCGATCTCATATCGGTCTTCCTGGATTTCCTCGGAAGTATAGGACTTGCGGTAACGGGTGGTGGTGATTTTCCTGGACGCGGAGCATCGCACGTCCACGGCGGCGCCCGAGGAATCGAATTGCCGGAAGGCGAAACGGTTCCTGGCGTCTATATGGGTTTCATTGGACTTGCCGAAAACCCATCCCTGTTTCCCGTCGCTGCGGTCGATCTTCGTCCATCCCAGATCGAAAGGATCGGTCCGGAAGCTTCCGAACCGGACGACCTTGTTCATGATCCACCCGCCCCGGCCGGTCACGTCCATCCGGATGGCTTGGGCGGCGAATGCGTCTTCCCCGATCATTCCGGGCCTCATGGCCAGGCCGCACGAGAGCGGCATCAGGATCGCCGCTGTCCCGAGCCATTTGAAGATGCGCAATCCGTCCATGTTCCCCACCCGTCCTTCCCTACCGGTTAGACGTGCGACGGAGGGGGAAAGTCATCCGAGAGGGCTGAATTCCCGCCACGTTTCCTCGTTCCCGAAACCGGCCGGAAGCGGTTGATTCGGTCTGTGGCCGAAGGGCCGACGACATACCCATTTTATCGGTTTAAATGGAACTTATGCAGTAACCGGTGGAATACGGGCGCGAAAAAGAGCCCGATGCAGGTCAGGAAGGCGATGCCGCTGTAGAGGGCGTAGAAACCGGCGAACCATTTCGCCAGGTCCGAAGGGAGCGGATCGATGGGACCCATGCCGGCCAGGATCATGCTCGCGTTCAGGAAGGAATCGACCCAGGGCAGGCCGGCCGCGAGATGGTAGCCGGCCATGCCGCCCAGCAGGGAAAACGCCAGGAAGGCCAGGGCGACGCCTCCGTGCCCGGCCAGCCTGCGCAGGAACATCCCGGTAGGCACCAGGGGCTGGGAGAAATGCTCGTACCGGAAGCCGTTCCGGGTTTTTTCCATTTCCGGAATATACCTCCGCTTCCGCGCTTTGCGTTCCGCCGGGATGCGGGGAGGGGAATAATATATCTTCCCGAAATGCCCCCCGCACCCCGGCCCGGACGCCTCCGTGCACCATAGCGTTTCCTTGATCAGCACCATCGCCGCGGGATTGGGCCTGGCCCTCCTGCTCGGCTTCCTCGCCGTGCGCCTGAAACTGCCGGCCCTGGTCGGTTACCTGGGGGCCGGCGTCCTCATCGGCCCGCACTCACCCGGTTACGTGGCGGATACCGGCCTCGCCGGCCAGCTCGCGGAAATCGGCGTGATGCTGCTGATGTTCGGGGTCGGCCTGCACTTCTCCGTCCAGGACCTCCTTTCCGTGCGCCGCATCGCCCTGCCGGGGGCCATCCTGCAGATCGGCGTGGCCACGGCCCTGGGCGCCGCCGTCGCGCATCTCTGGGGCTGGAACCTGGGGGCCGGGATCGTGTTCGGCTTGGCGCTTTCCGTGGCCAGCACGGTGGTGCTGCTGCGGGCCCTGGAATCCCTGGGCCTCATGGACTCGGTCAACGGCCGCATCGCCGTGGGGTGGCTGGTGGTGGAAGACCTGGTGATGGTCCTGATGCTGGTGCTGTTGCCGCCCCTGGCCTCCCTGCTGGGCGCGCAGCCGCCGGCGGGCGGCCACGTTCCCGCCGCGGACGGCGGCCATCCCCTGCTTTCCGTGGCCGTCACCCTGGGCAAGGTGGCCTTGTTCGTGGCGCTCATGCTCGTGGTGGGCCGGCGCCTGTTTCCCTGGATCCTGTGGCAGGCGGCGAAGACCGGGTCCCGGGAATTGTTCACCCTGTGCGTGGTGGCGGCCGCGGTCGGGTTCGCCTACGGTTCCTCCATCCTGTTCGGGGTGTCCTTCGCCCTGGGGGCGTTCTTCGCCGGCATGGTGCTGCGGGAATCCGATCTCAGCTACCGCGCGGCGGAAGAGACCGGGCCCTTGCGGGATGCCTTCTCGGTGCTGTTCTTCGTGTCCATGGGCATGCTTTTCGATCCGCGCATCCTGGTGGAGCATCCGTTCCGGGTCGCCACGGTGCTGGCCATCATCCTGCTGGGGAAGTCCCTGGCGGCATTCCTGCTGGTGCTGGCGTTCCGCTATTCCCTCAATACGGCGCTGACCGTTTCGGCGGGCCTGGCCCAGATCGGCGAGTTCTCCTTCATCCTGGCGGGCCTGGGGCTCTCCCTGGGGCTGCTGCCGCCGGACGGGCAGAACCTGATCCTGGCCGGGGCCATCATCTCCATCGCCCTCAACCCCCTGGTGTTCAGGGCCATTGCGCCGGTGCAGGCCTGGATCCGCGGACGCTCCGGGTTGGCCCGCATCCTGGAGCGTCGGGCCGATCCCCTGGCGGAGCTGCCGGCCACGGTGGAGCCGGCGCAAGTCACCGGCCACGTGATCCTGGTGGGCTACGGCCGGGTGGGACGGAGGATGGCGGACTCCCTGGCCGCGCAGGGCATCCCCTTCGTGGTGGCGGAGCAGAACCGCGGCCTGGTGGAAGAGTTGCGGACCGCCGGGCACAAGGCCGTGGCCGGGGACGCCTCCGATCCGGCCGTGCTGGTGCAGGCCCACGTGGCGCGCGCCGCGGTCCTGGCCATCGCCCTGCCCGATACGTTCCAGGTGCGCAAGATGGTGGAGACGGCCCGCATGCTCAACCCGGGGATCGAAACCGTGGTGCGCACCCACGGGGAGGAAGAGGCGGAGCTTCTGAGGCGGGAGAACGTCGGAAAGGTGTTCATGGGCGAGCACGAACTGGCGGGGAGCATGGTGCGCTACGTGGAGGAGAAGATCAGGAAGCCGTGAAGGGACGGCCGGAGCCGGTCCTCATCGGTTGTCGGCTTCGCGGTTCCAGCGGGCGATCTTCTCCCTCTCCATCCGCTGCCGCCGGGCCCGTTCCGCGTCCAACTGCTTGCGGCGCTGATCCTGGAGGATCATCCCGCCGGAATTCTTCCATTCCACCAGGCGCTTGAACTCCCCCGCGTCCAGCCAGACGCCGTGCCCATGGCATTGGTCCGTGATCACGCCGCTCCGCAGGCCGAAGTTGACCCGGTTCATGATCTTGGCGCAGACCGGGCACTTGCGGTAGGCCACGCGGGTTTCCGCCAAAGCCATGCCGCCCAGGTCCTGCAAGCGCCCGGAATCCACGAGGAGGCCGTGCCTGGCCGCATCGTCGAGCGCCGCCTCCAGCTTGTAGAACGGAAAGAAGAGGCCGAAGCAGGATCCGCATTGATCGAGGGTCACCTTCTCGCCGCCGCCCGATCCCAGTTCCAGGTTCTTCATGGCCGCGCCGCACGCGGGGCAGGCGTATTTCGAGTCCCGCGGCGGCCCGTCGTTGCGCATCAGCAGGTCCCGGTCGACATCGTTGGCCGATCCGCAATAGTCGCAGAGCGCCTTGAACCCGGCGAGCGGGGCGGAACAGTTCTGGCAGCGGATCATGGCATGGTTCCCCGGAAAGCCTACAGGTCCTTCAGGATTTCCGCCTTCTTGGCCGCGAACTCGGCCTCGGAGATCAGCTTCTCGTCGAGCAGGGTTTTCAGCTTGCGCAAGCGGGAC
Source organism: Fibrobacteria bacterium (assembly GCA_035275285.1). GTDB lineage: Bacteria > Fibrobacterota > Fibrobacteria > UBA11236 > UBA11236 > Chersky-265. Next base: position 5,945 of record DATENA010000298.1, read on the forward strand.
AGGGAGCCCTCGGAAGCGTCCGGCGCCGCCGCGTCCGCGGCCATGCGGCCCAGTCCCGCGCCCGTGCCCGCCCCCACCAATACGCCCGCGGCCCCGCCCTCGTTGCGCGCCGCGTCCCTCATGGCCATGAGCTTCTGCAATTCCCCGTAGGAGATCCCCAGCCTGCCGGCCGCATGGCTGTCCGCCAGCTTGTCCGAGATCTGGCCGATGCGCTGCTTGGTGCCCTCGTCGAAGTCCGTGCCTTCGATGCGGAAATCGCCGACGGCGAACCCCAGCCTGGCGAAGTCCGCGCCCAGGCGCTGCAAGGCCCCGGCCGCGATCTCGTGGCGGCGCGCGTCGACTTCCAGGTAGGCGAGTTTCTTCTCCGCCAGGTATGCGCCGATGGTGGGCACCAGCATGCTGATGAGGACCTCGCGCAGCTCCGGGACCAGGTAGCGCTCCCGGGCCCCGATCACGTTGAGGAAGAATTTCTCCGGCTCGACGATCTGGCAGGTGAAATTGCCGAAGGCCTTGAGCGCCACCGGGAACCGGAATTCGGGGTCCTCGTACTTGATGGGCGCCATCGTGCCCCACTTCTGGTTCAGGATCCGGGTCTTGCGGAAGAAATAGAGCCCCACCTTGTGCTCGCTTTCGAAGGATTGCATGGTCTTGGTGAGGGTGGTCCAGAAGGGGATGTTGGCCGTATCCAGTTCGATCATGCCTTCCCGGTCCAGCACGTTGCGGATCTTGCCCTCGTAGACGAAGATGCAACCTTGGCCGGGATTGGCGATGAGCTTGGACGCGTTCTTGATTTCGTCGCCGTCTTCGGACCAGCGGCGGAAGAGTTCGTCCTCTCCCGGGTTCTCCCATTCGATGACGGATCGGAGCTGTCTGCGGATCGGATCGAACAATCCCATGGGGCCGCCTTTCATGCAAAACCGTCCGAATAGTATAGCACAAAGGCGTTTTTCATGCAGTCTTCCCCGGCCCCGGCCGGGCCTCGATTTATTCCTAATTTTCCGCCATGCCCGACAAGCCCCCGAAAAAGCCGGAAAGCGGCGAGGCCCGGCCCGGCAAGGGCCTCCGGATCCTGATAGTCGACGACGAAGCCAACATCCGCAAGACCCTGGCCATGGCCCTGGAGATGAACGGGCACGCGGTCACCGCCGTCAGCAATGCCAAGGACGGATTGACCCAGGCCTCCCTGCGGCACGTCGACCTGGTGTTCCTGGACATGCGCCTGGGCACGGACAAAGGCACCGACTTCATCCCGGACTTCATCGCCGCCAGCCCGTGGATCAAGATCGTCGTCATCACCGCCTACGCTTCGGTGGAAACCGCCGTGGAGGCCATGAAGCGCGGGGCCATGGACTACCTTCCCAAGCCCTTCACCCCCGATCAGGTGCAGGCCATCGTCACGCGCGCGGCGGAGACGAAAACGGCCGAAGACGATGTCTCCGCCCTGGGCGCGCCGTCCGATGGGGAGGATGCCGGCATGGACCTGGACAGCCGGAGCGCGCCCATGCAGCGCGCCCTGACCCTGGCCCGGCAAGTGGCCCCCACCGAAGCGGGCGTGCTCATCCGCGGGGAAAGCGGGACCGGCAAGAGCGTGCTGGCCCGGCTCATCCATGCCTGGAGCGCCCGGGCCGCCGGCCCCTTCGGCGTGGTCTCCTGCCCCTCCCTGT
>DATENA010000299.1:0-2461 GCA_035275285.1 Fibrobacteria bacterium
GCCGCCGCGGGAGACCACCGCCGCGATCAGTTCCGGGAGCCGGGCGGCGGCGATCAGGGCCGCCGCCGCCCCGGTGCCGGCCCCGAAAAAGCCGAGCCGGAGATGGGACAGATCCGGGTTCCCGGAAATCCACCGGCTCGCCGCGGCCAGCCTCCCGGCCAGCAATCCCACGTCGAAGCGGAACTCGCCGGTTCGCCGATCGGCGGTCTCCTCTTCGGGGGTGAGGAGGTCCATCAGCAGAGTGGCGAAGCCGGACCGGTTCAGGGCATCGGCCATCTGGACGTTCCTGGGGCTATGCCGTCCGCTGCCGCTTCCGTGGGAGAACAGGACCAGGCCTTGCGAATCGGTGGGCGCGGTGAGGTCGGCCCATAAAGTGGCGGTACCCGCGGGGATGCACACGGTGGTCCTGGAGTAGCCCCGGGGCCGGTCCCGGCCTTGCGGCGCCTCCCAGAAGGGCGAAAGCCAGGTCCTGGCCCGGTCCAAGCGTTCCGCCACTTCCTCGTCCCTCACCTGGGAAAAGTCGTCGTACCATTGGCCCACGGCCTGGAAGGGTTCCGGCGCCAGCGGGCAGATGAGTTCGTCCGCGTCCTTGCGGATATCCGCCACCGCTTGGCGCGAGGCCACCGGCAGGGCCACCACGATGCCGGCGGCGTTCCTGCGGCGCAGGCCCAGGATGGCGGCGCGCATGGACGCTCCCGTGGCCGCGCCGTCGTCCACCAGGACGATGGTGCGGTTTCCGGGGGAAACCGGGGGCCGTCCGCGCCGGTATCCCTCTTCCTTGCGCTCGAGCACGGCGAGCCTGTGGCGGGCCAGGGCGTCGAGTTCCTTTTCGGAGAGGCCGGCCACGCGCGCCAGTTCCGGGTGGATCACCCGCACGCCCCCGGAGGTGACCGCGCCGATGGCCAATTCTTCCTGGCCGGGGAAGCCGAGCTTTCCCACCAGGAAGGTATCCAGAGGCGCGCCCAAGGCCCGGGCGACCTCGTAGGCGACGGGGATCCCGCCCCGGGGCAAACCGAGGACCAGCACGTCTTTCCGCTCCGCATAATCCCGGAGCAGCGGCGCCAGGGTCAGGCCCGCCTCCGTCCGATCCCGGTACGCTGTCTGTTCCATACGGACCTCCGCATAAGATCTTAAACAAAGGATTGGAGGGCGGGAATGGAAGCGCGGCGGTTCAGAAGTCGACGTTCACGGTGGGAACCGGCGTGGTCGAACCCCCGGGAAAGCTCAGGCCCAGCTTTACGTCGTAGCGCTTTTTCTCCGGGAGGGAACGCGCTTTTTCCGCTTCGGCCGGGGTGGGGGAGCGCATGCCCGGAGCGCGCATGGGGGCGCCGGAGGCCACCAGGCCCAAATGCAAACGGGGCACCAGATACCCGCATAAGGCCCCGACGGCCGCCCCCGCCGCGACATCGGACGGGAAATGCTTGCCCGCCATGATGCGCAGCGCGCCGACGCCGGTGGCCAGGGTCAGGCTGGCTCCCCAGACCCAAGGGACCAGGCGCGATTCCGGATGCCGCAACTGGAAGGTATACCCGGAAAAAACCGCCGTCGTGAAGGCCGTGGCGGTGTGGTTGGAGAAGAAACTGCTGGCGTTCTGGGGCAGCCGCTTCTCGCCGTCGTCCACGCCCGGGTCATAGGACAAGGGCGTCGAATGGATGCGGAAGCTCTTGGCATAACTGCTCAGGGAGGTGGAGAGCATCAAGGCCTCCTCCAGTATCAGCGCATCCGTAAGCGCGCCGTGCCAGGGCTGGCGGCCCTGATGGACGTCCCACGCGTCCAGGGCCATGGGGAACAGGAATTGGGACCAGGCCAGGCCGCTGCTCACGGCCGACAGGGTGGAGGAGTGGAAGCCGATGGCCCACCGATCATAGCCCGGCACGTCCCGGGAATCGAGGGCCGCCGGATCCATCAGGTCGTTCCGGGTCTGCTTCAACAGCGAGCCCGAATGGAATTTCATCGCCAGCAGGCCGCCCGCCAGGGGAATGTCCAGCAGGGCGTTGAAACCGTAAGGTTGCGGGGCGAACGCCGGAGGCGTGGCCAGGGAGAGGGAAGGGGTTTCCGGGGAGGCGGCGGGGCAAAGGATGGGAAGCGAAGCGAACAGCAGGAAAAAGGCGGGTTTCAAATGCATCGGGGTAAGATACGAAAGGAGGCCAGCATATGAAAAGAGGCCAGCATATGAAAAGAGGCCAGCCGGGCCAGGAAAGCGGGGTCTGGGGGATGTAAAAAAATGCGACGGATACGTTAATCACATGTATCCGCGGAATTCGGGGGGACCGGGGCGTCCGGAGAATCCGCGGCGTCCCGGGCGGCCCGCGGGGGCGGGGATCCCAGATAGAGGTTCACCGCCAGGGCGGCGGTGACGATTTCCCCCAATCCGAGGCTGCGGTTGGACACGACCGCCGCCAGATCCGCGTCCAGGACGCCGATCTGGAAGGTGCCTGCCAGGCCCGAGGTGCGCGGAAGG
>DATENA010000300.1:0-14965 GCA_035275285.1 Fibrobacteria bacterium
TGGACGCCCTCAAACGCCTGAAGTTGAAGTACCCGGCCCTTTCCGGGGAAAAACTCGCTGAATTGGAGCGCCTGCGTAAGCTGCTTACGGCCGTGGCCTGAAGGAGTCCTCCATTTTCAGCCATTTCAGGCAGTTTTCACCGGCCGCCTCGAAAATTTCTTGACTTTAAATATGGCAAATGCCATATTTATGGCATGGCAACCACTTTACGGCTCAACGAAGCCCTTTTCCGCGAGGCAAAGGCCGAGGCCGCCCGCTCCGGCGTCACCTTGACCCGCTTCATTGAAGACTCTTTGCGCCAGAGGCTGGGTCATAAGGCAAGCATCGCCGCCCTGCCGGTTTTCGATTCCGGCATTCGCTTGCCCAAGGATTTCGATCTGGAAAGCGTCATCCGTGCCGAAGAAAACGCGTACGCGCAAAGGGTTGCGGAAAAAATTTCGCCTTACGGTAAACCGTCCCCGTGATCCTGCCGGATGCGAACCTCCTTCTATATGCCTTCAGGCCCGAGTTTCCGGAACATGAAATGGCGCGCCAATGGATGACGGCGAAGGTTGATTCCGGGGAAATCTTCGTCATGCACCCTTTGACGTTCGGGGGATTTTTACGCTTATCAACGCGCCAATTGGGCCCGCTTTCCCCTGCGCCCGTGGAGCTTTCCATTCGTTTTCTCGCTGCCTTGGACGGCTCCCGCATCGCCGAAGCCCAGAACCATGATCGAGTGCTTGCACGTCTGTGCGCGGCTCATGGAATTCAAGGCGACGGAATAGTGGATGCCTGGCTGGCCGCATTCGCTATCACCCATGGAATGCTTTTGGCCAGCCATGACAAGGGCTTTGCCCGCTTCGCCCCCGAACTCGAATGGACCGATCCGCTTTCTCCGATCATGAAGGCCGGTTCCATGAGCCCGGATACCGTTTCTTAGGAACGTTTCTCGCCGGCAGGTTGCGAGATGAACCCGGGGGCGGCGGCCGTTCCGGGTCGGTAGCCGGCTCCCGGCCTGAACTTCATCCACGGCACCGTTCGTCAAATAGGTATTGAAGATGCGCCATCCGGCAGGCAAGCCTCGTCCAAAGCGGAGCGCTCGTACTCCTTGGAGCTGAAAACCGTCACCTGCATAGGAGGGATTCCGTCAGGGCGGCCATCTCCGCCAATTCCCGGGCGTGGATGATCTTGACCTGGATTTTCGAATCCGGCGCCTGGATCGCCCGATCCTTGGCGACCGAGGCCTGGTTCAAGGAAGGATCGAGCGCCAACCCGATCCATTCCATTTCCTCGCATACCCTGGCGCGGATGAGCGGGGATCCTTCCCCGATCCCTCCCGTGAAAACCAGGAGATCCAATCCGCCCAGGGCCGCGAGGTAAGCGCCGATGTATTTCCGTATCCGGTAGACGAAGGATTCCAGGGCCAGGCGGGCCCGCTCGTCCCCTTCCATCTCCAGATTCGACAATTCCCGGATGTCCGGGGAGATTCCGCTGAGGCCCAGGAGGCCGCACCGGGCGTTGAAATATTCTTCCAGGCGGTCCGCGTCCATGCCGGAATGCTTCTGCAGATAAAGGACCGCGCCCGGATCGATATCCCCTATGCGGCTCCCCATGATCAACCCTTCCAGCGGGGAGAATCCCATGGACGTGTCGATGCTTTTCCCGTCCCGGATGGCCGTGACGCTCGCGCCTCCGCCCAGGTGGCAGAGGATTATCCTCCGGGGCAGGGTTTCGGAATCGTCGCCGAGATGCCGCAGCGCGGATTGCGCCGAGATGCCGTGGAACCCGAACCGGAACAGATCGAGCCGGGCGGCGTCCTCGAACGGGATGGCATAGCCGCGGGCCGAGGGCGGAAGCGTACAGTGGAATGCGCTGTCGGATATGCCCGCCATGGGGATGCCCGGGAACCGTTCCCGCAGGATCCGGATTTCCCGGAGCACGGATGCGATATGCAGCGGCGCCACCCCTTCCGCCTTCTCCAGCGCTTCCAGGAACCACGGGTCGATGATCCTGTTTTCCTGGAAATACGTCCCCGGCGCCACGATGCGCAAACCGATGGCGCGCACTTCCGTCACGGGATTGAAATGCGCTCCCGCTTCCAACTGATCCAGGAAAAGCACCGGCCCCCGGGAAAACTCGTCCGGACTGATGCTCCTGGTTTCCTCCGTCAGGGAGCTGAAGGTGAGCTTGAATTCCCCGCCGGTCCGTTCCATGTGGGCCCCGGCGACGATGCGGCCGGAGGAGAACATGGCGTACCGCCGGGACGAACTGCCGATATTGGCGAGCAAGAGGGTTTTTCCCGGAAAGGGGTCTTTCGGGTTCATTGGATCTCCCATTTCCAGTCCTTGATTTCGGGCATATCGTCGCCTTCCGTGGTGATGTATTCCCTGTGCCTGGCCAGGTTTCCGCGCATGGCCTGCCTGATCCGGGAAGCCTGACTTTCCAACCGCGCGCACCTGTCGGCCACATCGATGACGAGATGGAACCGGTCCATTTCGTTGAGTACGGTCATATCGAAAGGGGTCGTGGTCGTGCCCTCTTCTTTGTACCCGCGCACATGCAGGTTCTTGTGGTTGGTCCGCCGGTATGCCAACCTATGGATGAGCCAGGGGTATCCATGGAAGGCGAAAACGATGGGTTTGTTCCGGGTGAAGATATCGTTGAACTCTATGTCGTCCATGCCGTGGGGATGCTCCTTGGGCGGCTGCATCCTCATGAGATCGACCACGTTGACCACCCGGATCTTCAGTCCGGGGTCCTCCTTGCGGAGAATGGAGACCGCCGCCAGGGTCTCCAAGGTGGGCACGTCCCCGCAACAGGCCATGACCACGTCCGGCTCCGTGCCCGCGCAGTTGCCGGCCCATTCCCAGATGCCGATTCCGGCCCTGCAATGGGCCACGGCCTGGTCCATCGAAAGCCACTGCAAGGCGGGCTGCTTTCCGGCGACGATCACGTTGATATAGTCCTTGCTGCGCAGGCAATGATCGGTCACGGAAAGCAGGGTGTTCGCGTCCGGCGGCAGGTAGACGCGCACCACTTCGGCGCTCTTGTTCACGACATGGTCCAGGAAACCGGGATCCTGATGGCTGAAACCGTTGTGGTCCTGCCGCCATACGTGCGAGGTCAGGAGGTAGTTGAGCGATGCGACGGGCAGCCTCCAGGCGATCCGGCGCGTGGTCTTCAGCCATTTCGCGTGCTGGTTCATCATGGAATCGATGATGTGGATGAACGCTTCGTAGCAGGAGAAGAACCCGTGCCTGCCGGTCAGCAGGTAACCTTCCAGCCAGCCCTGGCATTGGTGTTCACTGAGCATTTCCATGACCCGGCCCATCCGGGAAACCCCTTCGTCCGCGGCCGATATCTCCGCCATGGACATGCGGCCGGTCGCCTCGAAAACGGGGTTCCACCGGTTGGAGGCCGTCTCATCCGGGCTGAACACGCGGAAATTTCCGGGATTGGCCGCGAGGACGTCCCGGATGAACATCCCCTGCACCCGGGTCGCTTCCGCGGAGGCGGATCCCGGATACGGCAAGGCCACGGCGTACTCCTTGAAGCCGGGAAGCTTTAGTTCCTCCAGCAGCGAGCCGCCGTTCGCATGCGGGTTCGCGCTCATCCTCCGCGCGCCCTTGGGCGCCATTCCGGACAGGATCGCGCCGGGACGCCCTTCCTTGTCGAACAGTTCCTCGGGGCGGTAGCTTTTCATCCAGGCTTCCAGGATCCGGATATGGCCCGGCTTGTCCATATCCCCCATGGGGACTTGGTGGGAACGGAACGTCCCCTCCACCGGCATTCCGTCCACTTCCTTGGGACCGGTCCACCCTTTGGGACTGGCCAGGACGATCATGGGCCATATGGGCCGCTCCTGCGGCCCGCCCGAACGCGCCGAATCCCGGATGGATTGGATCTTCGCCATCACGATGGAGAGGGTATTCGCCATGAGCCCGTGCATAAGGGCCGGATCCGATCCCTCCACGAAGAAAGGCTCGTACCCGTAGCCCCGCATCAATTCCGCCAGTTCCGTCCGGGGAATCCGCGCGAGCACGGCGGGGCCGGCGATCTTGTATCCGTTCAGATGGAGGATGGGAAGCACGGCCCCATCCCGGATCGGGTTGAGGAACTTGTTGGAATGCCAGCTCGTCGCCAAAGGGCCGGTTTCGGCCTCTCCGTCCCCGATGACGCAGGCGACGATAAGGCCGGGATTGTCGAAGGCAGCCCCGAAGGCATGGGACAGGGAGTACCCCAATTCGCCGCCCTCATGGATGGAACCGGGCGTCTCCGGGGCCACGTGGCTGGGAACCCCTCCCGGAAAGGAGAATTGCCGGAAGAGGCGGTGCATTCCCGCTTCATCGCGGGGGACATCCGGATAAACCTGGCTATAGGTCCCCTCCAGATAGGCGTTGGCGATGATTCCGGGCCCGCCATGGCCGGGACCCGTGACGAACAGGACGTTCAAATCATGTTCGATGATGACGCGGTTCAGGTGCGCATAGATGAAGTTCAGGCCGGGAGTGGTGCCCCACCCAGCAATCTGGGCTTGATATGTTCGCGCCGCAGGGGCTCCCGGAGCAGGGCGTTTTCCTTGAGGTAGATCTGCCCCACGGACAGGTAGTTCGTGGCGCGCCATAACGCGTCGACGGCGGCGAGGTCCGTTGTTTCCGGGACGTCCGGGTTCATCATGCGGGTTTCCTGGAAAAGGGTGGGGGGAGGATCTTGAGCAGTTCGAGAATCACCATGGGCACGGTCGAAACCGTCAGCAGCGCCGCCCATCCCCAGGCGGAAAGGGGGCTCGTCTTCAGCACGCCGTTGAAAACCGGCGATTGATGCACGAGGACTTGCAGCGCCATGGAAACGGCCACCACGGCCGGGAGGCCGAAATTGCCGCGGGGGTCCATTTTCCAGATGGGCTTGAACTCGCTGCGGGCCCCGAATGACCGGAACAATTCGGCGAAAACCAGGGTGGCGAATGCGTAGGATCGGGCTTCTTCGAGGCTATGGGAATCCCTGGCCCGGACGAAGACGGCCAGGGAGACCGCCGCCGTCAGGAATCCGGTGAGCAGCAGGGTATTGCGGAAGCGGGGATCCGACATGATTTCGGATTGGATCCTCGGCTTGCGGCCCATGACTTCGGGATCGATGCGCTCCGCGGCCAGGCACAGGGCCGGCAAGCCGTCGGTGACCAGGTTGATCCAGAGCAAGTGGACGGCCAGGAGGGGAGCGGGAAAGCCGGCCAGGATCGCCACCATCATGAGCAGGAGTTCGCCCACGTTGCCTCCCAGGAGGAACTGGAGGGTATTGCGGATGTTCTGGTAGATTCCCCGCCCTTGCTCCACCGCCGCGACGATGGAAGCGAAATTATCGTCGACGATGACGATATCGGAAGCCTGCTTGGTCACTTCGGTCCCGGCGCGGCCCATGGCCACGCCGATATGCGCGCCTTTGAGGGCGGGCGCATCGTTCACGCCGTCCCCTGTCATGGCCACCACGGCCCCGCGCCTTCTCCAGGCCTTGACGATGCGGAGCTTATGCTCGGCGGATACCCGGGCGTAGATACCGGTGCCTTCGACGCGCGCCTCCAACCCGGCCTCGTCCAAGGCGGCCATTTCCACCCCGGTCAGGACGCCCATGGTCCCGTCCAGGATCCCCAGATCCTTTCCGATGGCCTGGGCGGTCGCGGGATGATCCCCCGTAATCATCACCACCCTGATACCGGCCGCGCGGCATTTAGCCACCGCCGCGCGCGCTTCCGGGCGAGGCGGATCGTACATGCCGGCAAGTCCGGCGAAGACCAGATCGCGCTCCACCTCATCGCCCGGCGGCTTGCCGTTTCCTTGAGGGATCCATTCCCGGAAAGCGGATCCGAGCACCCTGAGGCCCCGCCCCGCCATGGCGGCGTTCGCCTCCAGGATCCGGGCGCGCTCCTTTTCGTCCAAAGGCCGGATGCCGCTCAACGAACCGAAGCGGGTGCAAAGCCCCAGCAACACGTCCGGAGCGCCATTGACCAGGGCCCGGAATCCGCCGTCCTTTTCCCGGCGCACCACGCTGGCGCGCTTACGATCCGAATCGAAGGGGTAAGCGAATGCTCCGGCGGTTCTCTCCCCTTCCGTATCCAGCCCCAATTTCCGGGCCGACGTGATCAACGCCCCTTCGGTGGGATCTCCCGAGACCTTCCAGCGTCCTTGTTCCTGGTACAGCTCCGCCGTGAGGGTAGCCACCTGGATCCGCGCGAGATGACGGAGCCGTTCCGCCTGGGCCGCGTCCGGAGGACCGTCCGCCCCATGGACGGCGCCGGCAGGATCCAGACCGGATCCATCCACCCGGAAGCTTTCCCCGGCGCAATACAACTCCCGGACCGTCATCTCCCCCGCGGTGAGCGTCCCGGTCTTGTCGGTGCAGATCACGGTTGCGGAGCCCAAGGTCTCCACCGAAGCCAGCCGGCGGACGAGGGCATTGCGCTTGGACATGCGCCGCACGCCCAAGGCCAGGGCCACGGTCACGACGGCGGGAAGGCCTTCCGGCGCCGCGGCGACCGCCAGGCTGATGGAGGTCAGGAAAAGCTGGAACGGCTCCATCCCCCGCAGCATCCCGAGCAGGAACATGGTCGCAACGAGGGCCACGGCGATCCAGACGAGGTAGCGACCCAGGGAATCCAACCGCTTCTGCAAAGGCGTAGCCTCCTCCCCTGAAACCTCCAGCAGGCCGGCGATGCGGCCGATTTCCGTGGCCGGCCCGGTTTCCACCACGATGGCCTTGCCCGATCCGGCGGCCACGCTGGTGCCCATGAAAACCATATTGGCGCGGTCGCCGATGGGGAGGCTTTCCGCCGGGAGCGGATCCGGGTTCTTGGCCGAGGCTTCGGACTCGCCCGTCAATGCGGATTCCACGCATTTCAATTCGTCCGCCGCCACCAAGCGGGCATCCGCCGGGATCAAATCGCCGGACTCGAACTCGATGAGATCTCCCCGCACCACCTCGGAAGCGGGAATGGTCCTGGCATTCCCGTCCCGGCGGACCTTGGCCGAGGGAGCGGTCAGCTTCCGCAAGGCGCCGATGGATTTCCCGGCGCTGTATTCCTGGTAGAAGCCGACCACGGCGTTCAGAAAAACGATGGTCAGGATGGCGATCGCATCCACCGCTTCGCCCAGGACGGCGGAAACGGCTCCCGCGACGATGAGCAAGCCGATGACCAGGCTCTTGAACTGGTCCAGGAAGAGCGTCCAAACCCGCGGACCTTCCGCTTCGGGCAGGACGTTCGCGCCTTCATTCGCGCGGCGCAGGCGGCTCTCCGCTTCGGAAAGGCCGCGGACCTCATCGGTATGCAGTTCCGCGACCGTACCGGCGACGTGACGGGCGTGCCAGGCCCGCGAGACGGGAGGGATGGAGGCGGTCGAGGGATCGGGAAGGGACCCGGGAGAGTTCACGATGGACCATCCTTCGGTTCGCGGGAACCGGAATCGATTCAATCCCCTCAAGCTACCTTCCTGGCCGTGCGGGTGGAAGCGCTATCTCAACAACCGGCGAGGCGCCTTGCGCCGGCGCCTCCGGTCCGATGTCGGCCTTGCTGCCGCCGCTCGAAAACCATAGGTTGTAACGCGAAGGCGGTTCCCATGACGATATCGGCCAAATCCGCGTCCCATGATCCGGCTCGGGACCAAGCGGTCCGGGACGTTCCCGTCATCGCTCCGGATTGCCGCAAAGCGGAGGCTCTCGTCCTCCTCTCGGCCAGGAGATTCGCCAGCACAGCCCACCTGGCGGTATGCCGGGACGGGATTTACCTGGGATGCATCCGAATCGAGGATTTTCTGCCCTCGGCGCCGGAATCGCTCGCATCGGAACTCATGGGCCCGGGTCCACCGAAAGCCGTGAATGACATGGACCGGGAAGTGGCGGCCTGGTCGGCGGTCCGGGAACGGAAAACGACCGTGGCCGTAGTGGATGCGACCGGCGCGTTCCTGGGCTCCATCCCGCCCTTGGGATTGATGCAAATCCTGTTCCAGGAGCACGAAGAGGACCTGGTGCGCCTGGGAGGCTATCTCCACACTTCCAAGCAAGCCCGATCCAGCGCCCTCGAAACGGTTCTCAAACGGTTCGGCCATCGTCTACCTGGCCGATGCGGTGGGGACGCAAACCGAAACCGTGATCGTTCGAGGCATGTCGGTCGGAGTGGGGCTCAAGCAAGTCGTCCTGCCGGAATTGCTGACCGGCTTGATCATCGGCATCGCCATTTCCGCGACGGCGTTTCCCTTGCTGCTCTGGCGCTGGGGCCAGATGGACGTTGCCTTCGGCATCAGCCTTTCCATCTTCGCCGCATGCTCCACGGCCTCGGCCACGGCCATGATCATTCCCTGGGCCCTGGGCCGGATGGGGCTCGACCCCGCTTACGGCAGCGGACCCTTGGCTACGGTGATCCAGGACGTGCTCTCCATCCTCATCTACTTCACCATCGCCACGCGCGTATTCTGAATCCAATCCGAAACCATTTCATTCAACCCCGACCCGGAGATCCCATGCAATTGGAACACCATGACTTACACCACGAATTCCCCGAACACAAAGAGCGCATCCATCATCTGAAGCTCACCGATGCGCATTTCGGGAAGCTTTTCACCGAGTACGATCTCCTGGACCATAAGGTCCGGAACCTTGAGGAAGGGGGATTGCTGATTTCGGATCCGGAAATGGAAGCGCTGAAGCTCGACCGGGTCCGGCTGAAAGATGAGCTGTACGCCTATCTCAGCGTCCCGCTTTGATCGCTTGTGAGCCTCTCGAGTCCCTTTTTGAACCATTTCAGGCGTCCAGGAGCGAGGCGATTCGGATCGATTGCCGGCTTTCGATCGGTTTCCCGACCGGGAGCCGGAGCAATGCCGCAACCGGCCGCTACGGGTTTACGGCGTCGATGCCGGCTTTGACTTCCAGGTAATGGGCGCGGATCTCATCGCCCGACAAGGCGCGATCGTACACCTTGAGTTCATCCACGGCACCGTTCGTCAAATAGGTATTGAAGATGCCGTCCCCGAATTTATAGCCTACGACGGTCCGGCCATCATGGGGCTCATAAGGCCTGAAGGGTTGGGATCCGGCCTCTTCACCGTTGATATACACGCGGTTCCAGCCGTTGTCGTTGAGGACTGCGGTGACATGATAGACTTTGCCGGGAACCAAGGGGTACGAGGACCGCGTTTCGTTCCACTTGACCGCGTCCTGGCTGTTGCCGGTCACGAAATTAAGCGTGTTCCCCGGCCAGATCCCGAGCCAGTACCCCTGGGCCAAGCCGGGCCCGGAAAGATGGTTGGCCAAAACCGCGCCGGTGGTCCCGGGATTCAATACCATGGTTTCGAAGGTGGCATGGTCGAAATTGAACGCCCCGCGCGATCCGCGCGCTTCCAGTTCAAAACCCGGCTGGGCGAATTTCAAGGCTTTTCCGACCACGCCGGGGATCACGTTCAGGGCGGAGGGCTTGTGCAGCGCGACCAGGTCGAACCCATGTCCGGACTCGTCGTTGGCGATGAAACCCCCGAAGCCTTTGTCGAAGCTCCAATGGGCCACGGGACCCGGCGGCGGAGCGCCGATGGTGAGCACCATGCTGGAGGAAGCGGTGTCTTTGAGATCCGTCGCTTCCAGGGTGAGGGTGTGCACCCCGGCGGCGAACCACGCGCCGGAAAGCGGCAAGGCGCAGGCGCCGCTGACGGCGGGATACCAATCCTTCAAAACGGAGGTCCCTTCGGACCAGCGACAGGCCAGCGCGTCGCCGTCCTCATCGGAAACGGTCCCGGTCAGGAACGTGGCGTTGATTTGCGTGGTGAGGATGGCCAGGTTGGCACCGGCGTTGGCCACGGGCGCGACATTGAATACCTGGTTGGCGAAGGAAAGGGAGCCGGCCGCGAGATCCGCATCCGTGAAGGCGAATACGAAGAACTTGTTGGAACCGGCGATGGCGGGGACGAAATCGTTGTCATTGGAAAGGTACAGGGTATGGCTCATCACGCCGCCGATGCTGACGTCGTCCCCGAAGGCGATTCCTTCGAGCTTGGCGGGAATCTGGGTGTCGGCAATGCCGTTGGCCCGGAGCACGGCGAAGATGTCCAGGAAAAGGGTTTTGGCGGGAGCGACGGCCAGCAGCGCAGCGGCGCCGGAAAGCGCCGAAACGTCGGCGGCGCCGGCGATATCCACGGCCCAAAGCTGTTTGATCAAGGCCTTGGAACCGTCGCCGAGCCCCTTGCCGTCCCGCTCCAGGATCAGGAATTGATGGCTGTTGAGCGCCAGGATTTCGCTGCTGTTGTAGGCCTTGCCGGCGATGATATTGTCATAGGCGTATTCATGGACCGCGCCGGAGGCGATATCGAGGGTGACGATGCGGTTGGCCCGGCCTCCATCGCCGCCGTCCTGGATGAGCGGGCTTTGCATGAAGCCGACCAGGGTCCTGCCGTCGGGGGTGATGGCCAGGCCTTCCATTCCCTTATTGGTGACGCGGCCGATGGAATTGCCGCTGATTTCCGCGGCGCCCAGGCTGGAGAGGTTGGGGATGGCGAAATGATCGGGCAGGTTGAAGCTGCGGATACGCTTGCCCGTCAACCGGTCGAATTGGTACACATAGGGGCCGTACTCATCCGAAATGAAGACGCTTTTGCCGTCGCGGGAAAGGCGCACGCCCTCCGGATCGAAGCGGGCGAAATCGGAATGGGTGGAAAGGCCCGGCAGGAAGTTGTCGGAACGGCCGGTGAAATAGTACTTGCCCGCCGTGTTCACGGAAGGCACCGCGCTCGGCAGCCCGGAAGTGGCGCCGTAGATGAGGGGAGCGTCGCTATACAGCGGGGTGGTTCCGGTCAGGGAGGCGGAAAGGGTAAAAGGCAGGGAGCCGGAAGGAACGGCGGCCAGATCCAGTTCCACGGTGTGCCAGCGGCTGATATAGCTGGTGGTATTGTCGATCAAGGGGCCATTGGGATAGGGGGTGGCGTTGGGGCCGCGGTCCGGGATGGCCAGGAACCGGTTTCCCCCCGCCCAGGCCAAGCCGGAACCGATGCCGCCGAAATTGTCGCCGGGAAGCCCGCTTTCTACGGGAGCGGTCAATCCGGACAGATCGGCGGGGCGATCCAAGGTCCCGATAGCGATCAGGCTGGGGGCGGCCTGGGCCGCACCGGCCGCTACCAGAAGGACGGCCAGGAAACGCTTCGAAAGGGAATGCTGCATAGGGAGGTCCTCATTCAAGATGGAAAGGAAAAACCGGAAGCCAAAGGAAAATCAAGGCGGAAAAACTAGGCACTGCGGTGCAGAAACGGATGTGAATGCTGTTTCAATCCCTTATGATACTGTCACGGGATTAGAACCGTTCCGAAACGGAAAGCGAAGGTGAAACGGTTTTGAAATGCCGGTTCAATCGGAATCACTCTTCGGAGTACGTACACTTTTCTATGCGTTCGGCCACCCGACCTTGCTGAATGGGAGATCCCCTGATGATTGGGACGTGGTTGTTGAGATTCCTCAATGCAACCCTTCCGGTATTGGGATGGATTTTGTCCCCCGCTCCCGCCTTCTCCCAAGCGTTTTCCGACACCGGTTTTTTCGTGGAAACCCTGGCGGCCTTGCCCAGGTTCCAACCCGTCGGCATGACCTGGGCTCCCGATGGAAGGATGTTCATTTGGCAAGAGAACGGGATGGTGCGGGTTCTCAAAGACGGTGCCTTGCTGCCCACCCCTTTCCTCGACATAGGCGATCACGTCAATACCGCCAACGATCGGGGATTGTTGGGCCTGGCCCTGGATCCGGGCTTCGACCGCAATGGCTTCATATACCTGCTTTATGCCTTTGAGCCGAATTCGCAGCCCGGGGATGGAGGCCCCAAAACCACCCGGCTCACCCGGATGCAGGCCGACTTCGCCCATCCCGACCGGGTCCTGGCCGGATCGGAAACCATCCTTTTGGGCAGCCTGGGCGCGGCTCCCTGTTCCCAATACCCGGCCGGTTCGGATTGCATCGGAACCGATGAGGATTCCCATGGCGGGGGAACGCTCCGGTTCGCCCCCGACGGCAAGCTTTTCGTAAGCATCGGCGACGGCGCATCCTATCGCTATCCGGATCCCTTGTCGTTCCGGGCCCAGGACTTGGACCGTTACGAAGGCAAAATCCTCCGCATCAACCCCGATGGCAGCGCTCCCGGCGACAACCCGTTCGACGATGGCGCCCAATCCATCCGCTCCAAGGTCTATGCCTACGGGCTCAGGAACCCCTATCGATTCGGGCTGGACTCCTTGGGAGAGCCTTACATCGGCGACGTGGGGACCAACCGGTTCGAGGAAGTGAACCGGGGCCGGGGAGCGAATTTCGGTTGGCCCTGCATGGAAGGGGATGGGCCCAATTGGTTCCGGGTCGACTATCCCGGCTTCGAAAGATGCCGCACCCTGGATACGAACCGGTTCACCAAGCCGGTTTACGCCTACGGCCGCGACCTGGGCCACAGCGTGATCGGGGGAAGTTTCAATACCGGCAACCGGTATCCCGACTCCCTGGCCGGCGATTTCTTCTTCGCCGACTATGCCACGGATCAGATCCTGCGCATGAAACCGGACGGGCAAGGCCGCATCGCATCCGTGCAGGTTTTCGCCGTGGACGCCATGGGCCCGGTGTCCTTGGAACGGGGGCCCGATGGATATCTGTACTATATCGCATTTTCGTTGCCCGGGTCGGCCGAAGTCCGGCGGATCGGATATGCGCATTCCCCTCCCATCGCCAAGGTTTCCGCCTCGCCTCAGTGGGGACGAACGCCTCTCAACGTCGCCTTTTCCAGCGCCGGCTCCTCGGATCCCGGCGGCGATGCGCTGACCTACCAATGGGATTTCGGCGACGGCTCGGAGTCGACCGATGCGAATCCGGACCACGTCTATACCCCGGCCAATGCCGGTACTTTCCTCGCCGTCCTGAAAGTGACCAATGCCCGGGGAAGAACCGCGCAGGCGCAAATCGAGATCACCCTCGGCAGTTCGCCGCCCACCGCGGCCATCACAAGACCCGCTCCGGGAGCCCTCTTCCACCACGGAGACACGCTCTTTTTCGAAGGCAGCGCATCGGATTCGGATCAAAACCTGCCTGCCGGCGCGTTCTCCTGGCAAATCCTCCTGCAACATGACCGCCACGTGCATCCTTATGCCACGGTGTCGGGCCCCCGCGGCTACGTCGTGGCGAAAGACCACGGCGAAGGGGAATACCGGTACTTGATCCAGTTGACGGTGACCGATGCAGTGGGGCTGCAAGCCACCCGGGTGGTGGAAACGGCCATCATCCTTCCTCCTGTTCCCACGGTTCCGGAACCCGGCGGGCCCACGTGTTCCCAAGCCGACACGTCCCTGGACCGCCTTGTCGCCGCGCTGCCGACCGGATCCGAGGGCATGATCGCCTTTGGAAACGGGATCGGAAAAAGGGGCGTGGACGTGGCGCTGATCGGAAGGGACTATATCCCGTTCATCCGGGAGGTTCTCGGGGGCAATGGCCCGCTCAAGGGCTATCTGGAAAGCATTCTCAAGCGCCTGTTCGTGCCGGAGGTGGCGGGCATGACCTTGGTCGACGTGGATGACGACGGAGACAATGACTTGATCGCAGGGTATAAGAACGGCCTCGTGGCGGTTTCCTATTTTTCCGACTGCGGAGGCTTCAGCCGCTTCTCCCCCGTTCTGCAAGGCCCGAACGCGGCCGTCTATCCCGTGGTGGCGGATTTGGACGGAGACGGAATCAAGGACCTGCTCTTGAATGAGGGCAAGCGGGGATTATTCGCGTATCGGAACACGGGCAGCGCAACCGCGCCGGTACTCGGAAAGGCGATTCGACTGACGCTGCCTGATAAGGGCGTCTATTTCGACGGCCCCGTCATCTGGGAGGATTTCAATTTGGACGGACTGGGAGACATCGCGGGATTCTCGAAAGGGCGCTTGAGGAAATACAGCGGGATATCCGGCGCCCGGCGGCCGAGGCTGGCGAATGGTTCCCATGTCAAGGTCGCGGGGCGCCTCCCCGGATGCCCAAGATGCGGATTATACTTTCCGAAGCCGGGCCCGGGAACCCCCGTGCCGGCCGTTTGGCGGCCCGGCCCGCAAGGCCTCCGCATCGGAACCGCGCCGCCGCCCCGCCGGGCTTGGGGATTCTAGGATTCAGCAGCCAACGGAAAAGTCATCTAAAACGAAGTGGGTGCTGTTCCGCAAGGTCCCCGATTCCAAGCCAAAACCCGCCCACGTCCATTAGCCCCGCTTCTACATCACGGGTTGGACGATCGATTTTCCATTCCTACTTTGGGCATCAGAACGCTTTTACTCCGCTGCGCGATGAGAAGATTACGCGGTTGAGAAGATATAATCGAGATCCGGGGCTTCGAAGATTTTTCGAAGCCCGTCTTTGGCTCTCGCGATGGAATGCATGACATTCCTGACTTTCTTCCTCAAATCCGACTTATCCACGAGGTGCTTGCCAGACCCATTCATCCGGATTGGTTTCGGGTGCGTAGGTCGGCAAAAATACAAGCTCCATTGTTGTCTCATGCGTCTTGAGGAAGGCTTGAACCACCTTGGATTGATGGGCGGAATGGGGATCGGTCACCACATAGAGCTTTCTTGTCATCGCGCCCATGAGCCGTTCCAAAAAGGTCAGGAAGACCTCGGAATTGAAGTTCTTCTCCATAATCATAAAACGTAGGTCGCCGGAAAGACTGATTGCTGAAATGACATTCACTCCGAAATTTCTCCCTGAAGTCCTCACCAAGGGACGCCGACCCTTCAGTCCGTAGGTCCTGCCTTGGGATTCCGTGGAACGAAGGCCCATTTCATCCAAGAAATACAGGAATGCGCGTTCTTTCTTGACCTTTTTCCCGACATTACCAGGGACCCCCGGCTCGATTTTCTGATTTAGCTCCGGTACGGTCGTCCCGAATATTTCTTTTTGCTACAACTTGATCCAAATCAATGTTTTACCCTGCCGCCGGCTTCGCCGGCACTTCATGGGTAACTGC
>DATENA010000301.1:0-5155 GCA_035275285.1 Fibrobacteria bacterium
GAGGCCGAAAATTGTCCCTGCGCGGGTCCGGACCGGAGCTATTATTGGGTTCGGCGCCCCGGTCAGGGAGCCTCCTGGAACGGCATGTCGGCCCAACTGTATTTCAGCAATTCGCCCGCTGTCCTGTTGGACAAACTGTCCCAGAACCTGGAATGGTCCGACCCCTTCCTCTCCCCGCACATCGCCACCCCCACCCCGGCCATGAAGCGCTGGGTGCAGATGCGCCTGGCGGAGAAGCGCGGCATCGTGGCCAACGTGGATTTCCTCCAGTTGGAACGCACCCTGTGGCAGCGCCTGGAGGCCCTGGATCCGGAGCACGTGGTGGCCTTCCGCAAACCGGCGCGGCTGCTGGACGAGCAAGGGTTGCAATTGCTGATCCTGGGGCTGCTGCGGCGCAATCCGCCGGCGGTGGCCCGGGAATACCTCGAGTCCGCCGGCCTGGGCGCGGGGCGGGAGGCCCTCTACGCGCGGCGCCTGTGCCAATTGTCGCGCAAGCTGGCGGGATTCTTCCGGGAATACGAATACAGCCGCGTCAAGGAGCACGGGTACAAGGGCCTGGCCCATCGATGGAAGCACGGCGAGGACTGCTTCCGGGACTACCTGGGCCGGGGGGCCGCCAAGTCCCTGCGCAGCCAGGTGGAAAGCCTGGAGCGCTGGCAGAAGGAGATCTACCACGAGCTGTTCCGGCCCGGGGGCCTGCGGGACGCCCTGGGCGAGAGCCTGGGACAATACCGGTACACCCTGCCGCAATACGCGGAAATGGTGCTGGGGCAGAAGCGGGAGCCGGCCGGGCCGGGGAGGGAACCTCCCGGTTACCATCTGTTCGGCCTCTCGCAGATCTCCCCCTTCCACCGTTCCCTCATCCAGCGGCTCGCGGACAGGGACGGGCTGCAGGGCAGGCATGCCCGGTTCTTCATCTATTCCCTGAACCCCTGCGCGGAATACTGGGAGGACGTGCTGACCCCCGGGGAACGCCAGCGGCAGCAGGAGGACCTGTTCCGGCAGAAGAAATACCATGCCTGGCGCCGGCTGGGCGAGGACGAGAAAAGCCGCCTGTGCCTGGCCACGGAGAAAATCCAGGCCGAAGAACTGCACCTGGAGGAGAACGAGAACCCCCTCCTCAGCCAATGGGGCAAGCCCGGCCGGGAGAACATCCAGCTCTGGTGCCAGGTCACCCATTACGATTTCTACGAGTACTTCCGCGAGGCGGAGGCGCGCACCCTTTTGGCCACCGTGCAGGATTCCATCCTCCACCGCCGCGGCCGCCTGCCCGAAGAGGAGCGGGTGCCCCAGGACGACAGCCTGCAGATCCTGGCCTGCCCGGAGATCCATCGCGAGGTGGAAACCGTCCAGCAAGGGATAGTGGACGCCCTCCTGCGCGATCCCTCCCTGCGCCCGGACGATATCGCCGTGCTGGTCCCGGACATGGGCAAATACCGCCACGTGCTCGCCGCCGTGTTCGGCCGCACGGAGGAAGGCGATCCCGGGCACGTCCCCTTCAACCTGTCCGACGCCTCCGCCTCTTCGGAAAGCGACTATGCCCGCGCGGTGGCGCAGCTCTTCGGCCTCGCGCGCGGCCGCTTCAGCCGCAAGGAACTGTTCACCCTGGCCGCCAACCCCTGCTTCCGCGGCGGACCGGGCCCGGGCGCGGCCGACCTGCGGGCCTGGAGCGGCTGGACGTCCAAGCTCAACATCTTCCACGGCTTCGACGGGGAGGACAAGCGCAAGCGCGGCTACGCGGCGGATGCCCTGCATACCTGGACCCACGGCCTGGACCGGCTGGTGCTGGGCACGGTGATGGAGGCCCCCGCCGAGGACGACCCCCGCCATTTCGACCGGGTGGTCCCCTTCGCCGACGGCAACAGCCCGGACCGGGAATCCCTGCAGGCCTTCCTGGCCGTGGTGGAGGGCCTGAACCGCGATCTGGCCCCGCTGCGGGAAGAGCGCGAAAGGCCATGGGCGGAATGGCTGGACCTGCTTTCGGCGGTGTTCGATCGCTACCTGGCCGCGCCGGAGGACCAGCCCCTGGAAGGCTACGTGGAGACGGAACTCCGCCGTTACGTGACGGAATTGCGGGCCATGGATCCCCTGGAGACCCTGGCTTCGCCCGCCGCCGCGGGGAGCGCCCCGGACGGACCCGCGCAAGGCGCCCCGCGCCCCCCCGGAGTATCCTGCGCGATACCCTTGGACCTGATCCTCGCCCGCCTGGAAGGCCTCAAGGCCGGGCGCGAGCCCCATCTCTCCGGCGGCGTCAACGTGGCCGGCCTGGGGGCCCTGCGTTCGCTCCCCTTCCGCCTCGTCTACGTCCTGGGCCTGGGGGAGGGGGAATTCCCCGAGGAAGACTCCGCCTCCACCCTGGACCTGCGCCAATACCGCCGCGTCATCGGCGACGTCGATCCCGCCGCGCGCAACCGCTATCTGTTCCTGGAAACCCTGGTGTGCGCCTCGGGCAAGGTGCGCCTGAGCTACGTGTCCCGGGACGTGCAGCAGGGAAAGACCTTCCAGATGTGCTCCGTGCTCAACGAATTGAAGGATTACCTGGAGGACTGCGTCCTGCGCGCCGAGGCCGGGGAACCCCGCCCGGGCGCCGCGAGGAAACCCCAAGGTTACCGGGTCGCCCAGGTCCCGCTGCTCTCGCGCTCCCCGTCCCTCTTCCCCGAGGAGCCGGGCGCGCCCTGGGATCCGCCGCCCAATCCCTTCCGGGAGGAGAGGCTGCTCGCCTGGCTGGAAGCCGGGAAGGCCCGCGCGGCGGGATTCCCGGAGCGGTTGCGCGCGCAACGGGATCGGCATCCGGTCCGGGAGATCTTCCCCATGCGCCTCGATTCGGCGCGGGAGCCGGCCGTCCCCGCCTCGCAAGCCTTGCAGCTCGACGACCTCCGCCTGTACCTGGAAAACCCGGCGCAATACGCCTTGCGCAAGCGCTTGGGCATAAGGGACAACCGGGAAGAGGATCCCATGGAGCTGGAGGACGAACCGTTCTATTGCCCCCAGCCCAAGGATCTGGAATTGCTGGAGAAGATCGTCCACCGGCGCATCGCGGACGGGAACGAAGGGACGCGGGAGAACTGCCGGCGGCATTTCGACGGCCTCTACGAGAACCTGGCCTTGCGCGGCCTGATGCCGGAGGGCCACTTCCGCAGCCTGGATCAGGACCAGCTGTGGGAACGCGCCCAGGCCATGCTGGACGGGCTCGACAAATTCTTCGCGGGCTTCGACGGGGACGGCGGCCACGTGAGCGTGCCCGGAGTGGTGCTGGGGGACGGATCGGGCCGGAGCAAGCTGCATCGCCTGCGGGACGTCCCCGTCCGGCGCCTGCCCGCGGTGGCGCTCCGCGCGGCGGGCCGGGACCTGGAACTGCACGGGGAACTGCCGTGCCTCTTCTTCTCGAAGGCGGATCAACGCGGCGCCACCGTGGTGTTCATGGCCGGCGCCTTCAAGCCCGCGCGCCTGCTGCCGGCCTTCCTGTTCTATGCCGCCGCGGCGTCCGGCGACTCGGCCTTGGGAGAGCGGCTGCGCGCCGCGCCTTTCACCATCCATTACGTCCACAAGAAGTACCGGAAATTCGAGACCGGGAACTGGGCGCCGTTCCGCCTTTCCCGGGAGGAGGCCCGCGCCTACCTGGAACGCCTGCTCGCGTCCATGCTGACGGATACCGCTTTCGATCTGCTGCCGTTCGAGCTCATCGCCAAGCGGCTCGCGCCCCAGGGCAGGTTGCCGGAACGGGGGAGCGGCGGCGCGCCGGACGGCGGGAGCCTCGACTTCGCCCGCATCCTCCGCGAGGAACTGGAGGCCGCCGAGGACGCTCCGGATTATTCCGCCCCGGAGATCCCGGAAAGCCAGATCCTGCTGGACCCGCGCGTCCCGGACGATGCCGAGGCCAAAATCCGCGCCCGCCTGGGCCCGTTCTTCAACTTCAAGCCGGACCCGGGCCATGCGGGGTAACGCATCGGTTTCCCCGGGCCGGGCGGCCTCCGCGGCGGCGCGCGGCCTCCCGGCACAGCCGGAAGACCGCCCGGAATCGATAGCGGGCCTGGACCTGTCCAAGCCGGGCCTGCTGGAAGCCTCCGCGGGCACGGGCAAGACCTATGCCATCGAGCATCTGGTCCTGCGCCTGCTGATGGAAGCGGAGAACCTGGACCTGCAGAACATCCTGGTGCTGACCTTCACGGAAAAGGCCACGGGGGAATTGAAGGACAAGATCCGCGGCCGCCTGGCCTGGCGCATCGCCAAGGGCGGCCTGCCCCCGGCCACGCTGGCGCGCCTCAAGTTCGCGCACGTGAACTTCGACCGGGCCTCCATCCATACCATCCACGGCTTCTGCCAGCGCATCCTGCGCAAGTACGCCTTCGAGAACAACGCCTTGTTCAACCAGGAACTGGTCAAGAACGTGCGCGAAGTGCTGGAGCAGGCGCTCAACGAGGAAATGCGCTCCACCTGGCTCACCGAGGCCGGCCCGGGGCCGGAAGGCCTGGAAAGCTTCCGCGGCAAAGCGGGCGCGCTGGGCGTGAACCCGGCCACCAAATGGGCCAAACGGCTCATCGACGTCGCCCTGGGATACAACCCCCTGCGCGGCGATCGCCTGCTGCCGGAATACGATCCCGCCCGCATCGCGTCCCTGCAGGGGGAGATCCTGGCGGGCATGGACGCCGTGGCCGCGCTGTTCCCCGATCTCCAGCCGGGCCTGGAATCCGGACATCCCTTCCTGGTCCGTTTCCGGGCCGTGAAATTCGCCAGCCGGGCCACCAGGATCAAGGCCGCGCAAGCCCTGGCGCTCGCGCTGCAAACGGCCGCGGCCTGCCGCGCCGCCGTGGATCCCCGGGCCCGCCTGGCCGCCGCCCTGGCTTTCTTCCCCCTGCTGGACGAGATCAATCTCACCGGCTTGAAGAACCAGGGTTTCTCCTTCCTCATGCCCACCGCCGCGGAATGCCCCGATCTCCCCTGGCCGCAATTGGAAACCCTGCTGGGCCTGCTGGACCGGATGCGGCAGGCGGCCGCGCGCATCGCCAGGGAGAACGCGGCGCTGGCCTTCTCCGATCAACGCCAGGTAATCGCCGGCCTCCGGGCCAAGGCCCAGGCGCATTTGCAGGCCAACGGCCTCATCACCTACGACAGCATGATCGAGGACGTCTGCCTGGCCCTGCGCGAAAAGGAAGAG
>DATENA010000302.1:0-24100 GCA_035275285.1 Fibrobacteria bacterium
CCAACTTTTCATCCCGTCAGCATTCCCACCCTACGCTCCCCGTCAGTTCTCGCATCCCCGCCCCTGTCTATAGCTGCCGATGGAATTGGAGCGTGGGATTTTCGCCCCACTCTACGCTGCTACAGCGTGGAACGGGACACCGCCCGCTACTGACAAAAGTTGCAGCTCCTGAGTGACGAACTTCGGCAGGCGATTGCCGGAATCGGAATCCGTCCGCAGACTCTCGAAAGAAAGCAAAAGCTGCTGGAATACCCGGTAAAGCGCTGTTTTTCAGGTTCACATCGGGCATAGGCATGTTCGGCGGCCGGTATTCCGGCAGTGCATATCCCCAAGGTTTCCACAAGTGGTCTTGGACGACTTCAGGGCGCGGCAACCGCCGCAACGCATGACCGGGCCACATTCCAGCCGTGCAGGCATCTCGGCGATTAGCTAAATTCCGTCCATGGGACTTCTGACCTTTAGCATCAACATCACCCTGGACGGTTGCGTCGACCACCAGGAAGGGATCGCCGACGACGAGACGCACGCCTTCTTCACCCGCCTCATGGACGAAAGCGGGGCCATGCTGTGGGGCCGAACCACATACGAGATGATGGAGAGCTACTGGCCGGCCGTCGCCCGCGGCGACGAGAATGCGCCGCCGGCGATGCGCGAGTGGGCGGTCAAGCTGGAGGTCAAGCCGAAGTACGTGGTGTCATCGACGCGCAAGGACTTCCCGTGGGCCAACAGCCACCACATCGCCGGCGATCTGCGCACCGGCGTTCAAAAGCTCAAGGACGCGACCCCGGCCGGTGTTCTGCTCGGCAGCGGCAAGCTCGCGACCGAGCTCGACCGGCTCGATCTGATCGACGAGTACAAGATCCTCGTCCACCCCAGGATCGCCGGCCACGGCCCGGCGTTGTACCAGGGCGGGCTGCCGCGCACACGGCACCTCGAGCTCGTTTCGGCCAAGCCGCTCAGCTGTGGCGCGGTGGCGATGCACTACCGGCGCGCGCGCTGATTCAGAGGAGGCCCATCGCGGCCAGTTCGAGGATCGCTCGGCCAGGCCCGTGCCGAATTCGGTGTGGATGACATTTCAAATCCTGTAAAAAGCTACACAACGTGGGCAGCATAATCTGTCCGGATCAGAGGGGACGGTTCAAGGCGATGCGATGGCCCGCAAATGAGGCGACTTCCCTGATCGCCGCCGCCGAAAAGCATCTGCGCGATATCCTCGCCCTCGCCTTCGAGCACGGGCCCGGCCGGGACGCCGTGGTCGTCTTCGATACCGGATGCGAACTGGCCGCGGTCCTCACCGGGGCCTATCGGCGTTGCCTGCCCGGGGCGCGGTTCCTGGACTTCGGCGCGGTTTCCGCCGAGGCCGTCCTCGCCGCCTTCGATCCCCTGCGGCCGGGGGATCTGGTCGTGCTCGTCCAATCCATGAGTTTCCGCCTGGAAGCGTTCCGCATCCGGGTGGAGCTGTTCAAGCGCATGCTCAAGGTGATCGAGCATCCCCATCTCTCCCGCATGCAAGGCCGGGAGGCGGCCTGGTACGTGGATGCCTTGGCCTATGATGCGGCCTATTACCGCGGCGTGGGGGGCGCCCTCAAAGCCCGTATCGATCGCGCCGGTTCCGGGGCGGTGGACAGCGGCGGCGAACGCCTGGTCTTCCCCTCGCCGTTCGAATCCGCCAAGCTGAACGTGGGCGATTACCGCGGCATGAAGAATGCCGGCGGCCAGTTCCCCATCGGCGAGGTGTTCACGGAAGCGAGGGACCTGGAGTCCGTGGAAGGGCGCATCCGCATCTTCGCCTTCGCGGACACGGACTTCCGGGTGAACAGGCCGGAAAAGCCCATCACCCTGGCGGTCCGCCGGGGCCGGGTCGCGGAGGCGATCGACGGCACTCCGGATTTCGAGAAGGTCCTGGCGGCCATCCGGGCCGACGAGGGCGAGGTCTGGGTGCGGGAGCTGGGGTTCGGCATGAACCGCGCGTTCACCCCGGAACGGATGGTCAGCGACGTGGGGACCCTGGAGCGCATGTGCGGCATCCACCTCTCCCTGGGGGCCAAGCATGCCGTCTACCGGAAGCCGGATTTCCGGCGCCGGGACGGCCGGCATCACGTGGACGTGTTCGCGGTGACGGAGGCGGTGTTCCTGGACGGCGAAAAGGTGTTCCGGGACGGAGCCTGGACCGTCAGCGCTTCATCTCCATGATCTCGCCGAACACCTCGCCCAGCAGAGCGGAGACGTCCGACGCCAATCCCTTGGCATAGGCGAACGGATCGCGGCGGATGTCCTTTTCTTCCTGCCCCACCAGGTAGAAGAGGCCGCCCAGGGCCTTGGCGGTGGTCCACTCGCCCAGGTTCTCGGTCGCGATGGGCTGGTAGGAGACGGGCTCGAGGGCGTCCACCTGCAAGTCCGGAAAGCTCGCGACGACGGCGTTGCCGTTCCAGGAATCCTGGAAGCCCAGCATTTCATCGTAGCGGGCAAGCACCGCATTGTAGGTGGTCCGGAACCGTCCCCAGTATTTCGCCAGGGGCACCTTGGCCAGGGTGGAATCCACGATGGGCGAATAGGCGGAGACCAGGGGGGAGAAGGTTTTCCCGTTCAGGTAACCGGTGGCGGCGGTGCTGTCCGAGCTGTTCAGGAGCTCCAGGCCGTCCACGATGGTCATGCCGGTGATGGCCTTTTTAAAGATGGGGACGGAGCGCGGCGCCGCGTACTCCGCCGCCCGGTTCATGTAGAAGACCAGGGAATCGCCGAGGGTTTGCAGCCCGGCGATGTCGGTGAGGAGGGTGCCCGACGCGGAGAGGTTGCTTTGGAAGGATCCCTTGTCGATGCCGGGGGTGAGGTTCACGGCGGTTTGCATCAATTGCAATTCCGATTTGAACGGGGCGACGTAGGCGCCCACCGCCTGCGCGGCCTCCAGGGCCCGGGCGGCCTCCTCCGGCAGGAGGATCTTGATGGCCTTGTTGGCCAGGTATCCGTTGACCTTGGCCGCGGCGTTGGAGCTGGAATCGATGCCCAAGGCCAGGGCGGTCTTGAGGCCCCGCACCACCTTTCCCGAAAGGGTGGTGTCGGCGCCGTCCGCCGTGGCGGTGGCCAGGAAATCGTCCACGGAACAGGAGGCCAGCAGGATGGAGCCGCCCAGGCACGCGGCCGCGAAGGGGATTTTCCGGATCATAGGGTGAATATACCCTTATTCCGCCGCGCGCGGCGTTCCGTTTCCTTTCGTGTCCCTCGGCACTCCGCTCCGCCGCATAGCGGCGCCCGGAGCGGTTTTGCTACAATGGAAGCCATGGAATTCCCCGGCACGGCTTGGATCCTCGGGCTGGCCGTCCTGGTCCAGGTCCGGCTTCCGGCCGCCGGGACCCTCCAGGGCAGGATCCTGAGTGCCGCGTCCGGAAAGCCCGTTCCGGGAGCCGAGGTTTCCATCGTCAAGGCGGACAGGCGGGCCGTTTCGGATTCGGCGGGCCGCTTCCGCCTGGACAGCCTGCAGCCCGGAGCCTATGACCTGCTGGTCCGCCATCCGGAATACGAGGCGGCCCTCATCCACAACGTCATCCTGCTGGGGAACGCCGCGGAGGAGCGGGAAGTGGAGCTGATGCCGCCCTCGCTCGCGCTGGAAGAGAGCCGGGTCGCGGCGGTGCCGGTCCAGAAAATCTACGACATGCCCAACTCCACCCACGTGATCGACGCCGAGGAGATCCGGCGGACTCCCGGGGCCCTGATGGACGTGCAGCGGGTGGTGCAGAAGTTCCCCGGCGTGCAGGCGCGCGGGGACAATGTCAACGAGGTCATCGCCCGGGGCGGTTTCCCCGGGGAGAACCTGTTCATCCTGGACGGCATCGAGATTCCCAACCCCAACTATTTCGGCAATCAGGGAACGGGCGGGGGCGTGATCTCCGTGGTCAATCCCCTGATGGTGAAAAAGCTCACCTTCAATTCCGGGGCGCCGCCCGCCCGCTACGGCGGCAAGGCCTCTTCCGTGCTGGACGTCGATTTGCGGGACGGGAATCCGGAGCTGCTCTTCGGAGGGATCGATCTGGGTTTCTCGGGTGCGGGCCTCCTGGCCGAAGGCCCCTTATGGCCGGGAGCCTCCTTCCTGACCGCCTTCAAGAAGAGCTATCTGGACGTGGTGGCCGAATTCGAACCCTCCACCGCCATCCCCCGGTTCTGGGGCGGCCAGGCCAAGGTCAGCCAGAAGCTCGGCAACGGATCCCTCATCGCCGACGGCCTGATCGGCAAGAGCGCCATCCGCATCGAGGACGCGGAAGAGTCCTTCGGCACCGAAGGGGACGTCATCGAAGCGGGCGGGGACGTGTTCGCGGCGGGGAGCACCTGGAAGGGGTATTCCGGGGAGCGGTGGGAATTCTCGTCCACCGTGTCCGGAACCGGCAACGTCATCCGCCGCGAGCAGTATTTCCGGGACGCGGACACCGTCCCGTCGCGCAGGGAGACCGGGGAATACGAAAGCACCGTCAAAGGCGAAGCGGACTACTTCGCGGAGAACCGCGCGAAGTGGAGCGTGGGGGGCGAGTTCAAATGGATCGCGTTCCGGGACCATGACCGGGGCCTGCCGGATACCCTGAGGACCTATGCCGGCGCCTCCGACACCCTCGGCACGCCGGTCACGGACGCCTCCGGGAAGGCGGTGGAGAAATTCATCGCCCCCTCCTCCCGGCTGGATACGCACAAGGAAGCCCTGTTCGCCTCGGTGGACTTCGCCGCCTCGCGGCGGCTGTTCCTGGCGCTGGGCGTGCGGGGGGAGCGCTTCGACTACCCGGACGATTGGGACCTGATGCCGCGGGCCAGCGCCCGCTGGTCCTGGCGCGAGAACCTCGATCTCACGGCGGCGGCGGGATTGCAGGCGCAGTCCCAGAACCTCGCCGATTATGCGGTATCGGGCGGATCGGCCGCGGGCGGAAACCGCGGCCTGCCCTCCAAGCGGGCGGCGACGGCCTCGCTGGAAATGGATTGGTATCCCCGGAAGCATCTCACCAACCTGGGCCTGAACGTCTACGTGAAGCGCTACGATAACCTGGTCCTGGACGCCGTCTATGCGGACGCCCGGCCGCTTTTCCGATTCCAGGGCTCGCCCCGGCGCCTGGACGACGGGGAGGCGTTGAGCCGGGGCGCGGAACTGTTCCTGGAGCGGAAACTCGCCGGCAACTGGTTCGCCAGCCTGGCCTATTCCTACTCGGAAGCGGACACCCGTTTCCGGGGCGTGAACGGGGACGAATGGTTCCCTTCGGATTTCGACTACACCCACGTGGCCAACCTCACGGGAGGCGGGGTGTGCGATCTGCTGGGCCGGGAATGGTACCGTAACCTGCGGGAGACCCTATGGTTCAAATCCCTGTGCTGGCTCGTGCCCCTGGGCGACAGGATGGAAGCGTCCTTCCGGTTCCGCTATTCCACCGGCAGGCCCTATACGCCCCTTGCCTACGACCCCGGTTTCCGGCGCTGGACCCTGGCCGCGGACGCCGTCAACTCGGAACGCTTCCCGGACTACTATTCGCTGGACCTGCGGCTGGAAAAGCGCCTGGGCTACGGTTGGCTGCGCATGATGTTCTATTTCGACTTCCAGAACGTGCTGGGCCGGGACAACGTGTTCACCTACGTCTACAACGACCACACGGGAAAGCGCGTCACCGTCAAGCAACTGCCTTTTTTCCCCATGGGCGGATTCATCATCGGGTTCTGACCGCGCGCGGGGCGCCGCCTAGTCGGGCAGGACGATGCTGCGCATCGACGAAGGCTTGCGCTTTTTCCGGGTCTCCCGGGCGCTGTAGCCGGACTTTCCCTTGCGGTAGCTCGATCGCGAAGGATCCAGGGCGCATCGCACCATGAAATCGATCATGGATTTGAACACCACGATGAGATTGTCCTGGGGCCTTCCCGGAAGGCTTTCCACGCCCCTGCGATCGGCCTCGCTCAGGAAGAAGTGGATGGATTCCAGGGTGGACAGGCAATAGGCGGCCGGCTGTTCCTTGATGTAGAAGATGGATTCATGGGCGGCGGTGAAGCCTATCCTGGGAAGGGCGCGGATGTTCAGGGACAGCCTCATCATCTTCTTGGCGCATTGCCAGGTCCCGTCCACCAGGAAGATCACCAGGCGGCGCCCGGACCGTTTGCTTTCCAGCAGGGGCGAGACATCGTCCGTGGACACGTTCAGGGATTTCCTGCCCGGATACATGACCCGGCAATCGTTACGTGGATCGCGGATTAGGGCGTTGACTTCCTCGTTGCGCGTGAAATCGATGCCGACGATGATCCGGGAGTTCCGCAGGGTCGCGCGGCAAATCCGCCCCGTCCCGGCCTTCTCTTTCCTGGCTTCCTTGCAATGCATGAGGATGACGAAGCGGGTTTCCGTGTCGAACGGTTCGATGAGCGGGCACAGGCAGTTTTCCCGGATCCAGTGGCACGTGTAGCAGGTCGTTTCCTTCTTATAGGTCACGGCCTCTTCCAGGCGCTTGCGCTTCAGTTCCAGGTAGGACGCCTTATCCATCGCGGGACCGCGGCCCGCGGGCACCGGACCGGGCATGGGAAGCTCAGCCGACAGGGGCGAATTCCAGCTTGTTCAGGGAGTCCAGGAGCCTGGCGGCCAAGGCGGCGGCTTCTTCCCGGCGCCCGTTGATTTCCTCCAGGGAGATGCGGAAGAATCCCCCCACGGCTTCGGCCCATTCCCCGGACCGGGCGTTGAGGGCGGCGACTTCCAGGGACTTGGTATGCATGCTCAGTTTCCGTCTTTGGGGATGGAGGCCAGCAGCTTTTTGGCCCATTTGTTCCTGGGCTCCACTTCCAGGACCTTCTGCAGGTAGGCTCTCCCTTCCGCAT
The DNA here is from genome assembly GCA_035275285.1 of Fibrobacteria bacterium. Lineage (GTDB taxonomy): Bacteria > Fibrobacterota > Fibrobacteria > UBA11236 > UBA11236 > Chersky-265. Next base: position 6,820 of record DATENA010000302.1, read on the forward strand.
AATCCTTGGATTCCAGGGAAAGCCGGCCCATGCTGGCCCACAGCCTGACGTTGTGGCGCGACTCGTTGTAGCCTTCCGAAAGCAGGCCCGCATGATAGGCGTCCCGGGCCGGCTCCTTCAGGTTCAAATCGTTGAATTTATCGCCGTTGTCCAGGCATGTCAGGGCGGGATTGTCCTTGAACAGGCAGAAATCCCGGTCCTTCCCCTTGGCGATGCGCAGATAGGCCGCCTTGTCCACGCCGGGGTACTTCGCGCGGTACTCCTCGAAGGCCTGCTCGTAGAAGAAATGGTTGGATTCCACCGAATCCCGGCGCTCGACCACCAGGTTGAGGGAGTCCAGGTTGAGGACGGTGGCGGCCGCCTTGTCTTCATCCTTGGACACGGCGCAGGCGAGCAACAATCCTGCGCCGGCCGCGGCCAGGAGCGTAAGGAGGCGACGGGAAGCCGGAAACGCGGAGGATGCGGAGGAGGCGAACGTTTCGGTCATGAGAGTCCCGGATCGGAAGATTGGAAGCAAATGTGCAAAATTCCGCGCCGGCGCGGATCCGTACCCGCGCGGATTTTCGGGGTCCGGGAGGCCGATGCCCCGCCGGGCCGCCCCGGTCCCGGGGAAATCCCGCGTCCGGGCCGGTTTCGCGTCCAGGCCGAATCAGGCCGGAGGCAGCTCCGCCAGGCGCCGTTCCAGGAAGCGGCGCTCCGGCTCCTGCCGCGCCAGTTCCAGGGCCCGCCCGTAGGCGGCCCGCGCCTCCGCCGTCCTGCCCATTCTCCGGCACAGGTCCGCCCGCGCCGAATGCGCCAAGTGGTAGTCCGCCAGATCCCCCCGCGCCAGCAGCGCGTCGATCAGACGCAAGGCGGCCTCCGGCCCGTCGCGCATGGCCACGGCCGCGGCGCGGTTCAGTTCCACCACCGGGGAGGGATCCGCCCGCAACAGCACGTCGTACAGCCCCACGATCTGGGGCCAGTCGGTGGCCGCGGCCGTGGCGGCTTCGGCGTGCACGGCCGAGATGGCCGCTTGCAGGGTGTACGGCCCGAACCGCCGCGAGGTCAGCGCCGTTTCCACCAGCACGCGGCCTTCGGCGATGAGCCCGCGATCCCATCGGGAACGGTCCTGATCGGGCAGCAGGATGATCTCCCCCTCCGGGGTGGTGCGCGCGGTCCGCCGCGATTCGTGCAGCAGCATCAAGGCCAGCAGCCCCATCGCTTCCGGTTCGGGGAGCAGGTCCACCAGCAGCCTTCCCAGGCGGATGGCCTCCCCGGACAGGTCGTGCCGCGTGACGGACGCGCCCGAAGACGCGGAATACCCCTCGTTGAAGACCAGGTAGATCACGTGGAGCACCGCGTCCAGGCGCTCCGGCAGTTCCGCCCGGGAAGGCACGCGGTAGGGGATGCGCGCCTCGCGGATCTTGGCCTTGGCGCGCACGATGCGTTGGGCCAGGGTGGGGGCCCCGGTAAGGAAGGCCCGGGCGATCTCTTCCGTGGCGAGGCCGCATACTTCGCGCAGGGTCAGCGCCACCTGGGCCTCCGGCGCCAAGGCGGGATGGCAGCAGGTGAACATCAGTCTCAGGCGATCGTCCTCCACGCCATCGGCCTCCGGCCCCGCGGAAGGGTCCTCCGGCGCCGCGGCCGGTTCCGGGGCGGCTCCGGCATCCTCCGCGTCCCCATCCAGGGCCTGGAAACGGGAGCGGCGGCGGATGGCGTCGATGGCCTTGAAGCGCCCGGTCGAAACCAGCCAGGCGCGGGGATTGGCGGGCATGCCGTCCCGGGGCCATTGCTCCAGGGCCGCCCGGAAGGCTTCGTGCAGCGCCTCTTCGGCGGCGTCGAAATCCCCCAGCAGGCGGATCAGGGTGGCGAGCACGCGGCGCGACTCGGCGCGGTAGATCGCCTCGATCGCCGCTCCCGTTTCCGCCGCCTGCCCCGCCCCCTCTTGCATCAAGCCGTTTTTTTCAGCGGCTGGTAGATGATCAGGACGTTCCCGTTCTTGAAGGCCTGCGTGCTCAGCAGCTTGAACTCCACCCGGTTCTTGAGGCCTTTGAACAGAGGCGTCCCGGCTCCCAGCGCCACCGGATTCAGGTAGATGCGGACCTCGTCCAGGAGGCCCATGTCCAGGAAGGAGGCCGCCAGGTTCGAGCTGCCGAACATCACCATGTCCTTGCCCGGCAGGTTCTTCAGCTTGCCCACTTCTTCGGCCACGTGCTCCTTGATCAAGCGCGTATTCTTCCAGTCCGCCTTGGCCAGGGTCCGGGAGAACACGATCTTCGGCGTACCGTTCATCTTGGCGGTGATGACGGGATCGTCCTTCATCGCCTGCCCGCTGGTCCAATAGCTTTCCATCCCCTGGTAGGTCACCCGCCCGAACAGGTGGGTGTCCACCGAATCCAGCAGCGCGTTGGCGGTCGCGAAGAAATCCGCGTCCACGTGGTGCCAATCGATGGATTGGCCCGGCCCTTCGAAATACCCGTCCAGGGTGGTCATGTTCGACAGGATGATCTTTCTCATATGCGCTCCTTGCTGTGTCGGTTCCAGGTTCAATTCGGAATGTCCCACGCTTCCCGGCCGGTCAGGTCCCGGCAAGGCCGCACTTCCACCTTGCCGTACCGCGCGCCGGGGATCTTCGCCGCGGCCAGGATGGCTTCGTTCAGGTCCCGCGCTTCGATGAGGATGAATCCGGCCAATTGCTCCTGGGTCTCCGCGAACGGGCCGTCGGACAGGGACAGCTTGCCGCCCCGCACCTTCACCGTGGACGCGGTCGACACGGAATGCAAGGCCTGGGCGGCCAGAAAATGCCCGCTGCGCCGCAGTTCCTCGTCATAGGCCAGGGACTCTCGGATCCAGGCTTCCGATTCCGCTTTGGGCAAGGCATCGCGCATCTTCTCGTCCAGGTAGACCAGGCAAAGGTATTTCATGCGTTCCCTTCCCTATGAGCCCCGGGGAATTCCCTTCCGGCTCCGCGTTCCTTCCCTGGTCGAACCGCCTTCCGGAAATCGACAACGGATCCGGAAAAAATCCCGCCCCACAAAATCTGCGAAAATTCGCGAATCCCATCATCCCATGCGCGGTTTTTCCGCCCAATACTCCCGGAACATAAGGCTATGGCCCGGGACCCGGGATAGTTATCTTCCCCAGTCATGGAATCCCTGCACCCTTTTCAACCCTCCGGAGGCATGTTATGCTCGCTCGTTTCCTGGAACCCGTGACCGAACCCGCCTACGCCCTCCTCCGGATAGTGGTCGGGCTCCTGTTCGCATTCCACGGATGGCAAGGCCTGACCGGCCTTTTCATCCCTCCGGAATACGTTCCGCATCCATGGACCCAGGGTTGGTACGGTTCCATCATCGAGCTCGTCACGGGACTGGCCATGGCGGCCGGATTCCTCGCCACCTGGGCGGCCTTCCTGGCCAGCGGCACCATGGCGGTGGCCTACATCCAATTCCATTGGAAATTCAGCTTCGGCGCGCAATTCCTTCCCATGGTCAACCAGGGAGAGCTTTCGCTCGTCTATGCGTTCCTGTTCCTGTACGTGGCCTGCAGGGGCGGAGGGATCTGGAGCCTGGACCGGAAGATTCCCGGAGGCGCCGGGGCCCGGGAGTCCCGGACGGCGCGGAAACACGAAGTCCACGCCTGAGCCGGGCCCGGGTTCAAAAGAGGTACCGGATTCCCAGGGTGAGCGCGCCCGCGAATCCGATGAGCACGGAGGACCCATGCGCGAGCGGATCGGACTCTTCCTGGGGGCGGCCCTGCTCCTGGGTTGCAGCGGATCGGCGGAAGAGAAGACGCCGGCCGGCGGCGGGGGGATCACCTACCGGGACGCGTTCCCGGGGGTAACCTTCACGCGACCGGTGTTCCTGGGCCAGGTGCCCGGCAAGGACAGCGCCTTCCTGGTGGTGGAGCAGCCGGGGACCGTCCGGATCGTGGTCCCCCGGGGCGCGGGTTGGGCCGAAAGCGCGTTTGCCGAGGTCTCCGTGACCGGAGGCCAATCGGGCGGGGACGAGCGGGGCCTGCTGGGATTCGCCTTCCATCCCCGCTACGCCATCAACCGGAAATATTACCTCTACTACGTGAAGGAGTCCGCCGACGTGCTTGCGGAAGGCATCGCCGACTCCACTTTGCTCAAGGACTCCGGGACGCCCTTACGCGTGCTGCTCAGCGTCCCCGATCCGTTCCCGAACCATAACGGCGGGACGCTCGCCTTCGGACCCGGGGACGGCTTCCTGTACCTGGGCCTCGGCGACGGCGGATCGGGGGGAGATCCGTACGGCAACGGGCAGAACAAGGACGCCTTGCTGGGCAAACTCCTCCGCATCGACGTGGATTCCCAGGCAGGAGGCAAAGCCTATGCGATCCCGCCGGACAATCCCTTCGTGGACGGAAGCGGGGCCCCGGAGATCTGGGCCTACGGCTTGCGCAATCCGTGGAAATGGAGTTTCGATGCCGCCACCGGGGATCTGTGGGCCGGGGACGTGGGGCAGAACCGGTGGGAAGAGATCGATCGCATCGAGAAAGGCGGCAACTACGGCTGGAACCGGTGGGAAGGCGATCGATGCTATCCCCAAGGCGGCACCGCTTGCGACCTGCCGGGGCATAAGCCGCCCGTGTTCACCTATGGCCGGGACGCCGCGGGAGGCATCAGCGTCACCGGCGGGGTGGTCTACCGGGGCAACGCCTCCTCGCCCTATTTCGGAACCTTCCTCTTCGGCGATTACGGAACCGGCAACGTCTGGTCCCTGGCCGCGTCCGGCAAGGCCACCCCGCTGCCGAAACCGCCCCCCATCGGCATCTCGTCCTTCAACACGGACGCCAAGGGGAACGTTTACGTGATGGGCGTCAACTCGGAAACCATCTACCGGATGGAAGGGCTTTGAGGGGGAGTCCCCGCGATATTTCCGTTTCGACGTCAGGGAGTGTCCGGGTCCGCCTCATCATTTTCAAGGTCCACGGAATGGATTTGGAGCGGCGCGAACTTCGCAAAAAGCCTATATCCGCTTGCTTCAGAACCTACCTTATTCCACGTTGGGGGGGAAGGATTGCAGAATCTTCCTATAGGTCCGAAGGGACGGAAAAATCGAAGTAGCGGAACACGTACTCTATGGCGCTACGCCGTACCCTACCGGCTTGCGCGGGCGAGGGTGAGAAGGAAAGCAGGGTGAGGTCGCCCGTGTCCAGGGCGATGGCCCGGTATTTGTTCTCGTAACTCCGGGCAGCCAGGGCCTCGCCGGTGCCGAAGAAGACCCCACCCGGGAATCGCTGGAAGTATTCGGCTATGTTCGTCACGGATTCCGGCATCATCTGGAAGCTCGAATCCAAGCGCAAGGACAAGGTTTCCCCCCCGCCCGGTTCCCGGTCGAACACATGGGAAGGCATGTTGTTGAACAGGCCGCCGTCCACCCAGACGCCGATGAGCGGGTGCCGTTCGGTGTTGAGCGAGACCGGGTCCCGCTCCCGGGGGCTTTCTCCGGGTCCGAGCACCTGGTCCAGCAGCGGATCGTCCTCGCGGATGATGAGGGGCTTGAAGATGCAGTAGGGCAGGGCCATGGAGAGGCGCACGGCATCCACGATGTAAAAACGGGGGGTCGTGGCGCCGGAGAAAACGTGGCTGGTGAGCGATTCCAGATTGGTCCCGGTGAAGGCCATCTTCATCCGGAACTCCCGCTCGAAAACCTCGAAGGTCATATTGTCGTCGCGGAAACCCCTCAGCACCGGGTCCGTGCCCGCCACCACCAGATCCTTGAGGGCCTGGAAGCGCCCGGGGAGTTCCTCCTGCGAGGTGCCGGCGGGCACGTATCCCTCGTAATGGCTGGGATTGGTTACCCGCAGGCGGGCCACCGCCAGCCAACGGCGGAAGAAATCGTAGATGGCCTCGCCCGTGAGCACGCCGAAATCGTGGACGATGGCGTCGGCGGTGGCCTGCGCATCCCGGTTGAGCAGTTGCCGGTATGTCTCGTCCGGCAATTGCGAGCGGGCGATCGACATGAAGTTGCTGACGTGCATGAACAGGAGCGAGACCACGGCCTCATGGATGCGCCACCGGACCAGGTTGTAAAAATGCGAGCCCATCCGGGCCACGTGGTTCCACAATGCGGGCGGGACGGCCGTGAGGATTTCCCGCACCGCGGCCACGGCGGCCAAGGTGTCGTCCACTTCCAGGCGGGTGAGGCTTTCGATCAGCTCCCGGATGCGGAGGGCGGACTCCAAGGCGTCCGCCGGGGAATCGGGAATGGAAGTCAGGCGGTCGTGGAGCTCCTGCAGGGCGCGGGTGAATTCCCTAATCCGGACGTGGGTCGCGACATAGGCCGCCATCCGGCGCGGATCGGCGTCCCTGACGAGGGCCATGGCTTCCCGAACGAATCCGGAGAGCTCGACGGACACGGGATCCGCCCGGGGCGGCAGGTTCCGGAAGCCCCCGATGCGGAAGACCCGGCCCGGGGCGGGGCCGTCGAAGAAGGCGTTGAAGTCCTCGAGTTCCGTGATGGTCTTGAGTTCGAAAGGCGTGAAGCCGGCGGCGAGAAAGAGCGCAGTGATGGCCCCGGCCGAGGCGCCGGCCACCCCTTCGATATTGGTGAGGCGGTAGCCGGAGTTTCTGATGACGTTGATGTCGGGATGGGCCAGGGATTCGAGGGCGCCGACGAAGGCATTTCCCTTGCCGCCGCCGCCCTCCAACGCGATGTACTTGATGTCGTCTCGGGCGAGCCTCGGGGGGTAGTTGGACATGGCCCCTAGGTTTCGGGCGGGTTCAGGTCATCGTTGGTGGTCCGCAGGCTGAAATCGGACTGCAGGTAGACGAGCGAGGTCGGCACGACCACGTTCCAGGGCTCGCCCTCGGGCACTGCGCCCTCCAGGTCGTCCTGCTGGTCCCGGACTTCCTCGTAGAGAGCCAGGTAAAGCGGGTCCCCGATGCGGGGCGACTCGCCGCCGTTCCATACCCGGCCGGTCTCCAGGTAATAGAGGACGGCCTCGCTGTAAAGCGGGTGGACCGGCACCAGCACCCGCGCCGCGCCGGCTTTCAGGAATTGGTCGAAGAGCGGATCGGGATCGGCGCCGTTCATCATGGCCGGCCACTGGGTCTTGCGTCCCCAGAAGTAGGGATAGAACAGATAGGTGAGCTGCTCCCACTCGAAAGCCTGCTCGAAGAACTGGATGTACTTGCCTTCCTCGAAGGACTCCGGGACGTTGATCTCCGGCGGAACGCCGGACATGGCGTTGAAGGTGCCGAAGTACTGGTTGGTCATGATGGTGACGCAGTTCTTCTTGAGCTCGGCCTTCTCCACCTCGCGGTTCGCCCGCGGGTTCTGGCCGGAGATCACGACGCCCATGGGCTTGGCGGCGGCGGCGCGGTTCTCCTTTTCGGCGACCTTGCCGCGGTAGGCCGCGAGGATTTTCTCGTAGGTCTTGATCTGCCATTCCTCGAAGTGGCGCGCGGTCCGCTCGCAGTGGACTTCCACGGTAATCGCGTATGCGGCTATGTTGACCAGGTGGATTCCGATGGGAACGCCCGCGTCCTCGTCGCTCAAGGAGCCATCGCCGTTGCCGTTGCCCACGATCAAGATCAGGTCCGTCTGGTCGCTGATCCAGGCGCACGCGGCCCTGCCGCCCGTCCAGTATTTGGCGGTATAACCCGCGGGGACGTTGACCTCCTTGTTGGAGTCGGCCCTGGCGACGCCGATAGGGATGTCCCCGGCGGCGAGCGCGACGGCCACCGTGGTGTATTGGGGCGGCGGAGGCGTCACCCCCTGTACGGCGTAGCGCTGGATGTATTCGTGGTAATTCCATTCCTGGATGTCCCGGTGCGTGACCGCCCCCAGGGGGACCAGCGGCGGGAAGTCCGCGTTGGGCGCGGCGGCGGCCGCGCCGCGGCTGTAGCGCAGGAAAGCCGCCGGCTCGGGCACGATGAACTCGAACATCATGCGCCGGCCGTAATTGAAGATCTGGGCCTTGTAGTGCTTGTCGACGAAGCGGTAGATGCCGCTGACATTGCCGGTTCCCAGCTTGTTGTCGATGCCGTGGAGGTTGGTCTCCTCGGTCTCCTGCAGCATCTTCCTGACGCGTTCCTCCCGCGCCTTCTTCTGGATCTTGTCGACGGCCCGGCTGATCACCTCCTGGGCGAAGTTGGAGGAGGTGCGGTTGGTCTCCCGGCTGGAGGTGGAATAGCCGAACTCGGCCCGGGCGCCTATGGAGACGGGTCCGTAGGAGACGCTGACGGTAAGACCCGCCTGGACATTCATGTCGGTCTCGATGGCGCTCTCGCTCTCCTTCTTGAGTTCGAAACGATCCGTCTTCTGGGTGTCGCGCTCGGACTCCTCTATCGTCTCCTGCTCTTCGGCGGTGACGTCCTCGCTACGGTTGAGCTGGCGGTGCTTGCGTTCCTTGTACTCGCCCTTCAGCACATTTTCGATATGGGCGATCTCGCCTGCGGTGTATTTCTCGAAGGTCTGCTTGACCACCTTCAGATCCCCCACGCCCAGAGGCTTGACGGCCGCCAGGGGAGGCGAGAAGACGTCGGGCGGTCGTAGCGGCGCCATGTCCAGGTAAAGGAGACCCGGATTCAGCACCGTGTCGGCATGGGAGGCGAAAAAGACGGACCAGTCCTCGGTGCGGGGCAGGAGCCCGGAGAAGAACGGGTCCCGGATGGACAGGATGCGGGATTGGAGCGAGGTCAGCTCGGCGTTCAGCTTGTCCGAGGCCACGGCCAGGGAGACGGCTCCCTCGGAGACCCGGGTCTTGGCGAGCCAGGCGCGGGTGCCCGGGCTCAGCCGCGCGAGCTCCTTGGCGGAAGCGGCGAGATGGAAGGTCTGCGCCAGGATGGAGGTCTTTCCGGCGCCCGCGCCTTTGCCGGCCTTGACGGCGGCGGTCTTGGCAGGCGCGGTGACCGTCTTCTGCTCCCACCTGACCGTCGCCAGCTCCTTTCGGGCCTTGTACAGGTCCCCGAACTCCCGCCAAAGGGCGCGGTAGCCCTGCAGGACGTTGTCCGCGGGCTTCGGGGCCGCTGGCTTCCCTCCTTTGACCGGGGCGAAAGCCGCCAGGCGCCGGGGGATCACCACCGGGTAGGCGGCGTAGGCATTCAGGACTTCGGCGGAGGGCGCGGCCCGTCCGGACGCCAGGGCTTTGAGCAGGTTGAGCACGCGCAAGTCCCTCATGAGCCCTTCCAGGTTCAAAGGTTCCACCCGTTTCAATACGTAGAACGCGTGCAGCTTGTCCCAGCATTGGGCGAACAGGCGGAGAAACTCCTTGCCGGCCGTGAAGTCAGCGGGCGTGGCGCCCAGCACGCTCCGCAGCCCTTCCTGGAAGCCGGATGCATCGAAAGCCGTCCGGTGGCGGGCGAACAGACCCTCGAGCTTTTGCAGGAGGGGCTCCGTACCGTCCAAGGCGAACTTCGCCCCGGCGACGAGCTCGCGCACTTCCTTCAAAACCATGCCTTCCGTCTTGGGCGGGGTCTTCGGCTCCAGGAGAACTCCGACGACCGTCCCTTCGAAGGGTCGCTCGTCCCGGATCGCCTCTACCGCGCGTGCATCCCTTGCCGTGGTGTCCGGCGCCCGCAAAGCCAGGAATTTGAAGATGTTGGTTTTCATTGATACAGAATGTAGAAATGTCTGTAGCCGCCTAACGGGGATTGTGTCGCCTATCACCGTAAGGTGAATTCAAGTCAAATTGCTCCACGACATAGGCCCTCAAGTCGCTGGCGTTCTTGTCTCCGGCTGGAGCGTATTTGGCAAGCCTTCGAGGAGGATGGCTATGCGTCCTCTATGCCCTCGATCCTTTCAAGAGAAGGCTCAAAGACCCTTCCAATGCTCCAAGATTGGAACGGCAATGGAAGGAAGGGGAAAATTCAAGTGAAAGGAAGTGATGGGCCCGGTTCCGTCGACCGACCGGCCGCGGCCGCCATCTCCATTCGCACTTATTTGTTGTGCCGTTTTTCCTGATATATGGCCATCGCCTTCGTCGGCTTGGCAACGACATCCATCGCTTTCGGAATCCTTTCGCAGGCTTTGCAATGCAGCCGTTGCACGATGCGCCCTCCGCAACCTTTGTGCTCCAGCAAGACGGGCGGCCCTTCGGGGGCTTCCCACTGATCGCCCCATTCCCTCAACGCGATGATGACGGGCATGAGGCCAAGGCCTTTGTCGGTGAGGCGGTATTCCAAGTGCCCGGATGAATGAGGGCCCTTCAAGTTTGTCATGATTCCTTTTTGAACGAAGGTCTCCAGCCTTTTGGCGAGGACATTGGGGGAAATGTCGAGGTTTCGTTGGAAATCGCCGAACCGGGTGGCCCCTCCGAATATCGCATTGCGCAAAATGAGCAAGCTCCATCTTTCCCCGACGATTTCGAGCGCGCGGGCCGCTGAACAAATCTGCCCCTCGTAGGTATGGCCGAGCAAGATGGCCCTCCTTTTTTACTTGCATGATAGGAGTAAATAGACTATCATGATAATAGTAAAATGGATTCGAACCAAGTCATTTTCCAAAAAGAACGGGAGAAAAGCCATGCTTCGGAAAATCACCCCTTGTTTGCTGTTCGATGGCGCAGCCGAAAAGGCTGCCCGGTACTATGTCTCGATTTTCAAGAAATCGAAAATCCTGAGCGTGAACCCGTTCTTGACCCGGTTCCTGCTGGAAGGACAGGAGTTCACCGCCTTGAACGGACCGAAATCGGAATTCACCTGGGCCGTTTCCTTTTACGTGACATGCAAAACCCAGAAAGAGATCGATTGCCATTGGGAAAACCTGGCTTCCGGGGGAAAAGAACAGCCCTGCGGTTGGGTCAAGGACAAATTCGGGCTGTCCTGGCAGATTGTTCCGTCCATCATCTTCGACTTATTGGCGGACGCCGACCCGAAAAAGGTGGATCGCACAATGCAGGCGGTATCAAGGATGAAGAAATTGGATATCGCCAAAATAAAAAAAGCGCATGCGGGGAAGGAATAATGCGCGAGCTTCAATCCGTCGCCGGACTCAAAATCCATGATGGCGGGAGGATGTGGTTCTTTTTGGGCAAGAACAAGGCGCGCGATTTAATACCTTATTAGGCCGCAGAAGAAATCTTCCTCTCAACACCACCGCGCATCGGAGGTCACATGAAACGGGTCACTGGCATAGGCGGCATCTTCTTCAAGGCCAAAGACGCGCCATCGCTGCAGGCTTGGTACAAACGGCACTTGGGAATCGATGTCCAAGCCTGGGGCGGAGCCGCCTTCCCTTGGGTCGACGCCGGCGGCAAGCCGGTTGCGGGCACGACGGCCTGGTTGATCAATCCTGAAAAAAGCAATCACTTCGCTCCGAGTTCCGCTCCCTTCATGGTCAACTACCGGGTGGAAGACCTCCACGCCTTGATCAAGGCCTTGAAAGAAGAAGGCTGCGACGTGCTGGAGAAGATCGACGAATCAGAGTACGGGAAGTTCGGCTGGGTCATCGATCCGGAGGGAAACAAGGTCGAGCTATGGCAGCCGCCTCAAGGCCAATGAGCGGATACGTCCCTGATTATGTTCCGCTTTATATTGAAGTCGATGACTTGGAAAAATCAATCGCCAAGATCCGGAAATCAGGCGGTGCGCTTATTCGCCCTCCTTTCAAACCGGACGGTAAAACGGAGATGGCGATCATTTCCGATCCTGAAGGACATGTTATGACTTTGAAAAAGGGAAAGCGAAAATAAACGGCCCCAAAATAAAGCTGACGGTTCGGGAATCCCGTTCATCACCCGGTTGAAAACGGGGGTTCAATTCGTATTGGCGCTGAATATGATTACCTTTCCTGGCCATCCGTTCCCACCTTCAGGAGGATAGCGATGGATCCCGTAGTACACTTTGAAATGCCTTTCGAAGATCAAAAGCGCCTGTCCGCGTTTTACAAGTCCGCGTTCGGCTGGAAAATGCAGGGCACGGGCGAGGAGATGGGGCATTACGTCCTCGCGTCCACGACGGAAACGGGGCCCCAGGGCCGTCCAAAGACTCCCGGCGCCATCAACGGCGGTTTCTTCCCCAAGAAGCCCGATTGGCCGGCCCAATATCCTTCCGTTGTCATCGGGGTCGGTGACATCAAGAAGGCCATGCAGAAGATCGCGAAGGCGGGCGGCACGGTATTGGGCGAACCCATGGATATTCCCGGCATAGGGCGGTACGTCTCCTTCACGGACCCGGAAGGCAATCGGGTGAGCGTGCTGCAACCCGCCCCGATGGAGAAACCGGCGAAGGCCAAATCCGCGACCAAGAAGAAAGCGGCGGCCGGGAAAAAGAAGAAGTAAGGAATATCGGGGGTGAGATGCCCTTGCCGGGATTCGGTGTTTTCCAAGTGCCGGATGCGGAGGGATGCGAAAGAAGCGCGTGCGACGCGATATCCGCCGGCTATCGCCTGATCGATACCGCGGCATCTTACGGGAACGGGGACGCCTGTCGATTTCCCCGGCGCACGACCGGGCTTGAGCATCGATTACTCCGGTGCGCATTGACAAGAGCACGGGCAGGGAGTGTCACAGAGAAGCGCCCCCGCCTCCTAAGCAGCCCGAGGAGCTGTACCGGGGTACTGCGACGAGGGCAATGACGGAGGCGGGCCGTGATCTTGTCAATGCGCATCGGAGTAAAAGGAATATGGTGAGTCCATTCGTATTCGGTTTCCAGGATATCGACAACACAAAACTCCAGGCTGTCGGGGGCAAAGGCGCGAACCTGGGGGAACTCGCCAAGATTGAAGGAATCCACGTACCGGACGGCTTTTGCGTTTCCACCGAAGCGTTTAAAAGAATCCTTGGAGAAGCGCCATCGATCGGCGGATTGCTGGACCGATTATCACTTCTGAAGGCGGAAGACCGGGATAAAATCGGTGAATTGAGCGGTGAGATCCGCAAGGTCATCGAAGGAACGGCCATTCCCCGGGACATCCGCGAAGAGATCACCCGTTTCCTCTCCGAGCTTGGCGAAAGAAACGCCTATGCGGTACGGTCCAGCGCGACCGCGGAGGATTTGCCGACGGCCTCCTTCGCGGGCCAGCAGGATACGTATTTGAACATTATCGGAAAAAGGGCGATCCTGAAGCATATCGGCAAGTGCTGGGCATCGCTGTTCACCGAGAGAGCGGTCATTTACCGCCTCCAAAACGGCTTCGATCATCGCAAAGTCCACCTGGCCGTGGTCGTTCAGAGGATGGTCTTCCCGCAGGCGGCGGGGGTTTTGTTTACCGCCGATCCCGTCAGCTCCAACAGGAAAGTGTTGTCCATCGATGCCGGCTTCGGACTTGGCGAGGCCATGGTCTCCGGCCTGGTGAATGCCGATCTCTACAAAGTGCGCGACGGCAAGATTATCGATAAGAAGATAGCCGCCAAGGAACGGGCCATTTATGCCTTGAAAGACGGCGGTACGGAAGAACGGGAAGTCGAGCCTGGGAGGCAGAACAGTCAGACGCTGACGGATGAGCGGATTTTACGGCTCGAGCGCATAGGCAGAAAGATCGAAGGACATTTCGGCCGCCCCCAGGACATCGAATGGTGTTTGGCCGGGGATGCATTCCACGTCGTACAGAGCCGGCCAATCACCACTTTATATCCCATCCCCGAAGCGGATGATCGGGAAAATCGCGTCTATATATCCGTCGGCCACCAACAAATGATGACCGATCCCATGAAACCGTTGGGGTTGTCTTTTTTCCTGCTGACGACCAAGGCGCCCATGCGCACGGCGGGCGGAAGGCTGTTCGTCGATGTTACGCCCATACTGGCTTCACCTGCCGACCGGAAAACGATGATAGACACCCTGGGGCAATCCGATCCGCTCATCAAGGACGCGCTCCTGACCATCGTGGAGCGCGGGGATTTCATAAAATCGATGCCGGATGATCCAAGCGGACCGGGTTCCGGAAAAGGCGATAAAGAGACGCTGTCTTCGCGTTTCCAGGCGCAATTCGATGCCGATCCCGCAACCGTCGCCGAGTTGATCAAGGGTAGCCAAACGTCGATTGAGGCGTTGGAACGAAACATCCGGACGGAATCGGGTCCGGGCCTATTCGATTTCATCCAGGAGGATATCCGGCAACTGAAGGCGTTCCTGTTCGATCCGAAAAGTTTCGGCGTGATCAAGGATGCCATGGGTGCCGCATCATGGATCAATGGAAAAATGAAGGAGTGGTTGGGGGAAAAAAACGCGGCGGACGCGCTTTCCCAATCCGTTCCCGGCAACGTCACTTCGGAAATGGGTCTGGCGCTATCGGATGTCGCGGATGTGATCCGTCCTTATCCGGAGGTAATCGAATATTTACGGCATGCGAAAAGCGACGGCATTTTGGAGGATCTGCTTGAATTCGAGGGTGGACGGGAAGCCCGGGACGCCATCTCCGCTTTTCTCGGCAAATACGGAATGCGCTGCGCCGGGGAAATCGATATTACGAGAACGCGTTGGAGCGAAAAACCGGCTGCGCTTGTCCCCGTGATCCTCGGTAACATCAAAAACCTGGAGCCGAATGCCGGTCATCGGAAATTCGAGCAAGGGCGGCAGGAAGCTTCGGAAAAAGAACGGGAGTTATTGCATCGATTGCGGCGGTTGCCGGAGGGCGAACAAAAAGCCGTTGAAACAAAGCGCATGATCGACATCATCCGGAATTTCGCCGGTTACCGTGAGTATCCGAAATACGCCATCGTGAATCGCTATTTCGCTTATAAGCAGGCTTTGCTGAAGGAAGCCGAAAAGCTGGTACAAGCCGAAGTCATCCATGAGAAAGAAGACATATACTACCTCGCTTTCGAAGAGCTCCGCGAGGTCGTACGCACACAGGAGCTTGAGTACCGGATCATCGACAAACGGAAGGATGAGTACAAGTCTTTCGAAAAACGGGTTCCTCCCCGGGTTATCACGTCCGAGGGTGAAGCCGTTGCGGGTGAGTACAAACGGGAAAATCTCCCGGCAGAAGCCATCGCAGGCCTGCCGGTTTCTTCCGGAGTCATAGAGGGACGGGCGCGCGTCCTCTTGAATATGGAAGATGCGGATCTGGAAGAGGGGGATATATTGGTCACCTCCTTTACCGACCCTGGCTGGACACCCTTGTTCGCTTCCATAAAAGGCCTGGTGACCGAGGTGGGCGGACTGATGACCCATGGAGCGGTTATCGCCCGGGAGTACGCCTTGCCGGCGGTTGTCGGAGTGGAAAACGCCACCAAGCTGATCAAGGACGGGCAGCGAATCCGCGTGCATGGAACGGAAGGGTACGTGGAAATCCTATAAAAGCCAGGTTAAGATTATGATAATGGGCTTGTCGGGCCGGGGTAAGGACGTATTTTCTGGGAAGGAACCAGAGGAGCATTAAAATGAAAATCACGCCCGTTAATCCCGATTCGCTTCACAAGAACCCGGCATTTTCACAGGGCGTTTTGGTCGAAGGGGGCAAAACGCTTTATATCGGCGGCCAAAACGGGATCCTCCCCGACGGTTCGTTGGCGGGCAAGGATTTGGCCTCGCAAACCGAACAGGCCTATAAGAACATGATCGAGATCCTGAAGTCCGTCGGGGCCTCCCAGAAAAACGTCGTGAAACAGAACATTTACATCGCCAAGGGACAAAGCATCCAAGAGGGCTTCGTCGCCGCGCAAAAGGTATGGGGCAAAAATCCGACGGCCATCAGCGTCCTGATTGTCGAAGGCCTGGGTACGCCCGGTGCCGGCGTATTGGTAGAGGTCGATGCCATTGCCGTTATTGAGGCCTGAAGAAGCTATCGGATCCGCGCGCATCGCGGCCCGTGAGCCCCTTTCGTTTTTCCGCAACAACGTTGTCGATTTCCCGGCTTCTCTTCGACTATAGGGTGGAAAGCGGATTTTTGCCCCAAAAAGAGGCCTTCATGAAATACCTTTACACCTTTTAGGAGTCCCGATGAAATTCCTCGTCCTCGCCTATTACCATGAGAAAACCTTCGAAAAGACCTCTCCGGAGGAGATGAAGGCCATTGTCGCCCAGTGTGAACCCCTGGACAAGGCTTTGAATGCCACCGGGAAGGTGGAAATAGTGGCTTCCCTGGCCGCCACCAAGGAAACCGTATCCGTGCGGCCCCGGAGCGGCAAGCCCTCGGTCACCGACGGTCCCTATGTCGAGACCAAGGAGCAATTGGGATCGTTTTTCCTGATCGAGGCCAAGGATATGCAGGAGGCCATCCAGGTCGCCTCCATGCATCCGGCCGCGAATATGGGCGAAAAAATGGGTTGGGGCATCGAAATCCGGCCCATCGAATTTTGCCGGGCCAAGGAAATCGCCATGGCGAATCCGTAAGCCATGACTTTCACGCATCCCGGAAAATAGCTGCCGCCCCAGCGAGGGCGTCTATGACCTATCCCTTGCGGGGATCGGGTTGACCGGTCCGCATCCAAACCGGATTCAATCCTTCAATCCGAATCCATCGAGGATTCGCGGGACATGCTTTTCGATCCTCGCCTCCCGGGTCTTGGATTGCTTGGCGGAGGAAAAACGGAGCAGGTACGCCCTTTGCCGCCCTTCAGACCCTTAGCGAGCCCCGGAACCCTCTGGCGGCATAGTAAGAGTCCGCGCCGTTATGGTACGTGAACATCGTGCCATAACGGTAATCGCAGAAGATGGCGCCGCCCAGCCCTCTGATACCGGAAGGCGTTTCCACCCAGCTCGACGTTTTCGCATCGAACTCTCCGAGTTTCTGCAGCTCCCGGTATTGGGCCTCCGTCAGGATGCCGATGCCCATGTCGGCCGCCATGCCCATGGCGCTGTCCTTGGGCTTATGTTCTTTCCTCGCCTCCAGCGCTTCGTGATCGTAGCAAACGCTTCTGCGGCCCTTGGGGCTTTCCGCCGAGCAATCGTAAAAGATGCATTCGCCCGTCTTCTTATCCTGGCCGACGACGTCCGGTTCGCCGCCGGTCCTTTCCATTTCCCGGAGGGGCCATAGTTTTTCGGGATTGGCTTCCAGCCTTGCCTGCACTTTGGCCCATTCAAGGCCTTTATGGCGGTCCATGTTTTTCCCGAACCGGGACTTCAATTCCCCGAAAAGCGTTTCCCGTTCTTCCGGGGACAACTTCTTCTTGTTGCCGCTGCTATTTTTCATGCTGAAGCGATTTTCCTTTCCGGGGGCCTGGAATACCACGATATCGCCGCCAGGGCCAGAAGCAGCAAGGCGGGGAACAATTCCTTCATGCCATTTCCCTTTGCGATGTGGGAATAGATCGCTCCCGTCATGGTGAAGAAGATGCCGGCATAGGCCCACTCCTTGATCAAGGGAAATTTAGGAATAAGCACGGCCGCGGCCCCCAGGATTTTCCAGGCTCCCAGGAGGATCAGAATATAGCCGGGATAGCCCAATTG
>DATENA010000303.1:0-14259 GCA_035275285.1 Fibrobacteria bacterium
CAATATCAGGACTTCGGAAGGATCCGGTTAAGGCGCGATGCTGGAGCTCCGTAGCCTTTTCAGGGGCCGGAATGGACCCGATCGGTATACAAGCATTTTCGGGAGAATTCGGCCCGCGCGCCGCCCGGCCGGTCGGCTATTGCGGTGGTCTGGTCAGCCGGCTACTGCGGTGAAATAGGCGTCCACCGCCGGGGGGTCCGCGAAAAAGTGGCGGCCCTCCGCGATTTTCCCGTCCCGGAAAGTCCACAGCACGCATGCGAAGTGGTCGATGTTCTTGCCGTCTTCCCGATGGGTCCGGGTATGCACGCATTCGATGACGTGATCGGCGTTCTCGGCCACGATGGGTTTTTCCACCTCGGGTTTGGATTTGCCCATGATGGCTCCCATGGAATCGAAAAAAGCGATCACTCCGTCGATACCTCTTTTCACTCCCGCATAGGGATGGCGGCCGATGAAATACCAGGTCACGTCCTCGGCCATCACTTGCCGGATGCCGGCCAAATCGTGTTTGGCATAGGCCGCGAAGAAGGCGTCGATTTTCTGCTGATTGGGTTGGGTCATGGGAGAAATTCCCGGAGTTGCCGATAGGTCCGGACAGGGGACGGAATGGGCTACAGGTAAAATGAAAAAATTACCGGCCCGATCTCCAAATCCGGAGGTTAGTCGCAGGAAGTATCGAAAAAACAATGTGCCAGATCGACCCTGGCGTTCTTTTAAGGGTGTTCAACTCCGCCAGTTAATCTTGAAGAAGAGCCCGTAACCTCCAGGCATCTTCCCCAACGGGGAGATGGTGCGGCAACGTGATGATGAGGTCAGGCGGATATTTAGGGGAATGGCAGACGGCTTCGGCTTCATTTTTTCTCCTCCGTTACGGGAACGAGTTTCATCCCGCACTTGGGGCAGTTTCCCGGCTTATCCGAGCGTGCTTCTGGATGCATGGGGCACGCGTACCCGAGGGCTTGCGTCCGGGAACGATCATGCGAACCCTCCGGCTTTATCCGGGAAGGGGCTGAATCCGGCCTGGCGGCCGCGGCACCCGCGGTATCGGCCACGGTTCCGGCAGGGTGTTTGTACCAACCGAAATCGGCGGGGCCCTTGACCTTCGCATTGTATTCCGCCGCGGTGGCGAAACGCGGTGCGTCCGCATGGACCTTCACTACGGTAAACATGCCCCCCATGCCGATGGGGCCGAAGGGGCCGTCCCCTGCCATCATGGGAAGGGTGTTTGCGGGACCTTCCATGCCCATGCCCGCCATTTCGTCCATGCCGGTCCGGCCCATGGCCATGTAGCCCGGCACCTTGTCGCGGATCTTGTCCTCCACCTTGCCTTGATCCACGCCGAGCAAGTTGGGGAACTGATGTCCCATCGCGTTCATGGGATGATGCCGCTTATGGCAATGCAGAGGCCAATCGCCCTCCGTCGCGGTGAATTCGAACGTGCGTGTCTGCCCGGGCGCCACCAGGACGGTCGTCTCGCTCCACTGGGCCGACGGGGGAATGTCCCCCCCATCGGTGGCTACGACCTTGAACCGGTGGCCATGGATGTGGATGGGGTGCTCCTCCTGGCCCACGTTCCCGAGACGGATGCGCACCCTTTCGCCCGGACGGGCCAGGAGCGGGGCGGTGCCCGGGAAGACGCGGCTATTGAAGGTGAACAGGTTGAAATCCGTCATGATACCGGGGTTAGGGGTGGAGGCGCCCGGCGGCACGAACCATTCGTTCACGAAAATGGCGTAGTCCCGGTCGATCTTCCGCGCTTCCGCCTTGGGATGGACAATGAGGAATCCCATGGTCCCGAGGCCCATCTGCACCATCTCGTCGCCGTGGGAGTGGTACATGAAGGTCCCATGCTGTTTCAGGGTGAATTCGTAGCGGAAGGTTTCCCCCGGCTGGATGCCGCGCTGGGTCAGGCCTTGGACGCCGTCCATCCCGTTCGGCAGGAGGATGCCATGCCAATGCACCGCCGTCGGCTCGGGCAGGTCGTTCTTCACCCAGATGCGGACGCGATCGCCTTCTACCGCCTCGATCGTGGGGCCGGGGGTCTGCCCGTTGTACCCCCAGGCGTTGATGACCATGCCCGGGGCCATCTCATGCTTGATGACGTCGACCGACAGGCGGAAGATCTTCACTCCTTGTTCCATCGTGTACCCCAGGGTGCTTCCGTTCGGGGTGACGACCGGGGTAAACGCCCGGGTGTCAAAGGCCATGGCTCCGAGAAGACCGAAGACCAAAGTGAATCGGGACAGGAATAGATTTCGCATCAGTGGCCTCCATGATTGCGTCCGGACGGATCGGGAGCGCCGGGCGCGGGCTCCGGGACGGTTTCGGTTCGGGCGGGCGGGGCATCCGCCGGCTTGATGGCCTTCGGAAGCGGAGCACCCAAGGTCCGTTCCAATTCGGCACGCGCGGTCCAATAGTCCTTGCGGGCGGCAAGCGCTTCCAGCTCCGCCGCATAAACGCGCTGCCGGGCCTGGATCAATTCATAGACCCCTTCCAGCATGAAGTTGTAGTGCTTTTGGGTCTCTTCAAGAATGGCTTTCCGATGAGGCAGGATGGTGCGTTCCAGATATTCGGCGGCATTCCGCGCCGAGGCCATGCGGACCCGCAAGGAGGCGATGCGCGAATGAATCCCGGCTTCCGAGGCAGCGGCCCGCCGCCGCGCGGCCTCGCGTTCCCATTCGGCCCGCGACGCGGAGCTCCATCCCAGGTCCAGGGGAACCTGAACCTCCAATTTGGGACCGATGTAATCCGCCTTGCCCTCCCGTTCCCAATCCACTCCCGCGCGCAAAGGAAGCCGGTTGAACCGGGCCAGCCAAAGGGATTTGCCGGCGACAATTTCCGCGGCCTTCGCCGCCTCCAAATCAGGTCCCCGTTCGAAGGCCACCTTGAGGAGTTCTTGAAGGCGCGGGTCGGAGGGCGGGATGGCCGGAAGGCTGTCCGCGACCTGAAGGGATTCAATTGCCGAAGGCATTCCGATCAATAGGGCGAGTTCCTGTCGGGCGAGGGCCGCCTCGTTCCGCGCGCGCGCGAGCCCGGCGAAGGCGTCCTGCTGCTGCGCGATCTGCATGTCTTCTTGAAGCGCGTTGGTATTTCCGGCCTTGCGCTGCAATGCCGCCAGTTCCGCGGCGGCATCCGCGCTTTCGCGATTCGCGAGGAGCACGGCTTCCGCCTGCTGCGCAGCCTGAAGCGCATAGAACGCCTTTTTCACTTCCAACTCCCGATCGGCCAGGCCGATGGCCGTGCGCATGCGCGCCTCGTCGTAGCGGGCGCCCGCCAAGCCCCATTTCAAAGGGTAAAGCAGTAGATGGGACAGGTCTTCCGTCACCGCGACGCCGACCTTATCCTCCTTGTCCCCGAAACGGTAGGATGCTTCCACCGATGGCGTTAACGGGAGCCGCGCCTGCCGGCGTTCCGCAGCTGCAGCCCCTTCATCCGCGGACAAGGCCTTGACTTCAGGGTCCTGGCGCGCGGCCGACTGCAAGGCCGCTTCCAGGGTCAACGAGGTCCGGGCCGTTCCCGGATTCCTCGGCTCCCTATCTTGCGGCCAAGCCGTCATCATTGCGAGAACGAGAGCCGTAGCCGGCCGCATCAGGAAGCCCGGTATCGCAGGATTCGCGTCAGGGTTGCGCATGGGAACGCCCTTCACCGGCTTATATGCCGTTCCGAAGCCGGAGACCGATCCCGTGGGGCCTTCCGCTTTGTCGTCGCAGCCGGGAAGCAGCGTCGCCGGCGCAGAGGGCAGGGCCGGGGACATACAGTGTGCTTGCATCTTCGATTCCTTTCCTCCGCGCATGGGCGCGGCCGAGCGTTCGTAATCGCAATGGGGATAAGGGAGGGATCGGCCTTGAACTTGCCCTCATGCTGATCGCGCGGGCAGAGGCCGATGGAGGCGTGAGGGAGCCTCCGCGAGAGTGGCTTAAACGAGGATTCGGAGAGTGGTCAGGTAGAGCGGAGGGCTGCTCTTGTTCCGAGGCCGGGGCCGTTCGAAAAGCCGTGGAAGCGGTTGGGAATCTTCGGCGAGGATCGGGGCCGGGGGCAAGAGGCCCTGGTCCGAAACGAACTCGCTCTGGACCATGGGTTTGCCCGACCAGGCATGCTCGGACAGGCATTCGTCCTTTTCCGCAAGGGTACAGGCATCCGCCGGACCATGCGAAGAGACGCTGGGTGCGGCCTGGGCATCGGCCGTATGAACATGGCAATGATGGGAACCCGGATCGTGATCCGGGTCCGAATGGCCATGTTGCCCAAAGGAGACCGGACCATGCAGGACCCGGGATACGGCGGCGCCTACGTTCTGGTTGAAGCGGCAGCACGCGAAGAACCGGCCCGTCAGGAAGAAAAAGGCGACGATGAGGGCCACGCCCGGGAGCAGGCGACCGCGCTTAAGAGCATGAAGCGAAACTCTCACAGTCCCTTCCAATCGCCACAAATGTACATCCCTCCTTGAGTCCGGACAAGCATCCCGTCATCCCATCCGGCGCAGGCGCAGCGAATTCGCGATCACGGAAACCGAACTGAGGCTCATGGCCGCCGCGGCGAGCATCGGGCTAAGCAGCGTTCCCGTAAGGGGATAGAGCACTCCGGCCGCCACGGGAATGCCCAGAGTATTGTATCCGAACGCGAACAACAGATTTTGCCGGATATTCCGGACGGTCGCCTCGCTGATGCGACGGGCGCGGATGATCCCGTTCAAGTCTCCTTTCACGAGGGTCACGCCCGCGCTTTGCATGGCCACGTCGGTGCCGGTGCCCATCGCGATGCCCACGTCGGCCTGCGCCAAGGCAGGCGCGTCATTGATGCCGTCGCCGGCCATGGCCACCTTCCGGCCCCCGGCCTGGGCCTTGCGCACCGCCTCGGCCTTGCCTTCCGGCAGAACGTCGGCGATGACCTCATCCAGCCCGAGTTTCTCGGCTACGGCCTCCGCCGTCCGGCGGTTGTCACCGGTCAGCATCACGATGCGGAGCCCGGCTCGCTTCAATGCGGCGATCGCCTCCGGCGCGGATGCCTTGATCGGATCGGCGACGGCCAGGAAAGCGGCCACCTGCCCATCCACCATCAGGTAGAGCACGGTCTCGTCATGCGCGCGCCGCTCGTCCGCCTTGGAGGCAAGCGCGCCCGAATCCTTGCCGGCTTCGCGGATCAGGGTCGCATTGCCCAATGCCGCCGGATGGCCTTCCACGATCCCGCGAATGCCCTTCCCCGTGATCGACTGAAAACCCTCGGCCTTGGGGATGGAGATCCCCTTTTCCCTCGCATAGGCGATCACGGCTTCGGCAAGAGGATGTTCGCTTCCCTGCTCCAGGGCCGCCGCGAAGCGGATGATATCGGCGTCGGAGCGGCCCGGGGCCGCTCCGATTCGGGTAAGGCGCGGTTTGCCTTCGGTCAAGGTTCCGGTCTTGTCCACTATCAGAATCTCGACCTTGCGCAACAACTCGATGGCTTCGGCATCCCGGAAGAGTACGCCCGCCGTCGCGCCCTTGCCGGTCGCGACCATGATGGACATGGGCGTCGCCAAGCCCAAAGCGCAAGGACAGGCGATGATGAGAACGGAGATGGCATTGATGAGCGCGAACGCGCCGGCGGGATCCGGGCCGGAGAATGCCCAGACGCCGAAAGTCAAAAACGCCACGGCGATCACCGCGGGGACGAAATAGCCCGATACGGTATCCGCCAGCTTCTGGATGGGCGCGCGGCTGCGTTGCGCTTCCGAAACCATGTGGACGATTTGCGATAGGAGCGTCTCCGTTCCGATTTTCTCCGCGCGGATGATCATCGAGCCGCGGCCGTTCACGGACGCGCCGATCACGGCATCGCCCGGTTTCTTCTCCACCGGGATGGGCTCTCCGGTCAGCATGGACTCGTCCACGGCGCTGGTCCCTTCCACGATCGTGCCATCGACGGGCGCCTTCTCCCCCGGGCGCACGCGCAGATGATCGCCGACCTGCACCTGATCCAAAGGGACCTCCTCATCGGCTCCGTTCCCGCGCACGCGGCGCGCGGTCTTGGGCGCCAAGCCCAATAGCGCCTTGATGGCCGCGCCGGTCCGGCTGCGGGCCTTGAGCTCCAGCACCTGACCCAGCAAGACCAAGGTCACGATGACGGCGGCGGCCTCGAAATAGACGCCGACCTGACCGTGGGTATCGCGGAAGGAGGCCGGGAAGAGGCCGGGAGCCAAAGCGGCCACCACGCTGTAGCCGAATGCCCCTCCCACGCCGAGCCCGATCAAGGTGAACATGTTCATGCTGCGATGGACGAGGGAAGCCCAGAAGCGCTGAAAAAACGGGAGCCCGCCCCATAGGACGACCGGCACGGCGAAAACCAGCTCCAGGATGCGTTGCCGGTGGGGATGCAGATACTCCTCCAGGTGGATTCCGGGAAGTCCATGCGCCATGGCAAGGACCACCAAGGGACCCGTCAAGATCGCGCTGATCCAAAAGCGGCGTTGCATATCGGCGAACTCGGGACCGGCCTCCTCTCCGCCGGCCCCGGTGGACTCCCGTTCCAACGTCATCCCGCATTTCGGGCAGGTTCCGGGTCCCGCCTGGCGGACTTCGGGGTGCATAGGGCAGCGGTAGTTCCCGCTCGCCCCGCGTTCCCCGTGGGGGAGGGAGGCCACGGCAGGGACGTACTTCTCAGGGGCAGCCAGGAATTCGGCGTGGCAATGCGTGCTGCAAAAAGACCAACTCTTTCCAGCGAAGCGCGCTTGGGCCGCCGCTTGGCCGGGTTTCACGGGCATGCCGCATACCGGGTCTTTTTCCACGATCTCCTTTGCCGCTCTGTCCTGCATCACGAAACTCCGAAGGTTGGGGCCTTGAAATTAGTTTCCGCGGAACCTTCCCGCTTTCTGGCCCTATGGATGGAGGTTTCAAGCAAACTTTACGCCGGAAACCGAGTCCCTGCAAAATGGGTCAAATGGAGGAAACGGGGATTTCATGGAGGGGCGCGGTGTTCCCGGAGTGCCAGAATGGCACTCCAGAGGCCTGGGAAGAACCTGAACCCCGAGCTGGAGACCTTGATCAAATTGAAGCGGATTTTTCCAGGCCTGTCCGATTCATTGGCCAGAAAGGCGTGAACCCGGAAAAGTTCCGCTCAGAAACGATAATATTCATGCTTCCGCTTCGCAGGCGGCGCGTCCGGTGCCGATTGCATCCATGGCCCCGCCCCTAGATATCGTAGAAGACGGGGGCGTTTTCCGCGCCGCGCCGCGAGCGCTCCAGGACGTCCGCCAGGGAGGTGTTGTCCAGGATGGTGGCGATGGAATCGCGCACGTCCTTCATGACCATCTTGATGCCGCAGGAGGCCGGGTCGGGGCAATCCTCGCAGGGCCGGAACGCCGTCTGGCTGACGCAGGCCACGGGAGCCAGGGGGCCGTCCATCAACCGGATGATCTGACCGAGCATGACCTTCGCTGGATCGCGGGAGAGATGGTATCCGCCGCCTTTGCCTTTTTTGGAGGACAGGATCCCCACGTTGCGCAAATCGAGCAGGATGATCTCGAGGAATTTCTTGGGGATGGCCGCCCGTTCGGCGATGTCGGCGATCAGGTTGGGTTTTCCCGCCTCCTGCTTGGCCAGGTCAAGGCAGGCCTGGATCGCGTATTTTCCTTTTTTAGACAGCATCGACCTGGAAAGTTAGTAGGAAATGCCCATTTGCAGGGCAAATGAGCGGAAACCGGTTCTTCTCTACCAAGAATCCACGTGGAATCAGGCCGCCCCGGCCAGCTTTTTCAAAGGCATGTTCTCCAGGATGATTTTGTCGGCGCCCCGGACGGCCAGGTGGAGCATGGCCTTGGCCAATACCACCGACGAGATCATGAGCCCCGGCGCGAAGATCTGGACGAGGGGATACAGGGGGATGAGCAGCTTTTCGAAGAAGGCGGCGTTCTCCTTTTTATGCACCGGGATGATGCCGCCCGGCCGGGCGATGTACAGCTTCTTGAACGGGAGCCGTTTGAGGTTGTTCTCCGCCTTGCCCTTGATGTGCGCGAACAGGGTGCGGCTCTTTTCCTGGGAGTCCGCCCCGGCGCCGCTCAGGAACACCAGGGTGATGCCCGGGTTGGCGCTCAGCATGGCCTGGGCCGCGATCACCACGTAGTCGTAGGTGATCTTGATGTACTCCTCTTTGCTCACCTGGGTCTGGGAGATGCCCAGGCACCACAGGCAGGCGTCATGGGAGGCGAAAATGCCCGTGAGGGGGGAATAGTCCCGGTAATTATCGTGCAGGACGATCTTGAGTTTGGGATGCTGGATGGGGAGAGGGCGGCGGACGATGGCGGTGATCTGCGCGATGGAATCGTCCAGCAATGCCTGTCGGACCACCTCCGAACCCGCCAGGCCGGTGGCGCCGGTGACGATGATTTTCAGGGCCATGGGGAAAGTGTAGATTATTCCCCGCGGCCCTTACAGCCCGGAATCCGCCTTGTCATCTCCATGAGCCTTTGGCCGCGTCCCTTGGCGTTCCGATCCGGAACGGTCCCGCGCCGGCGGAAAAACCGCGGGCCTACTCGGTCGGTGCGTTCTGGGCCCGGGTAGCCTCGCTCCCGGCCATGTCCGCTTGCCGGAGCTTGCCCAGTTCCGCGGGCACCCGGGCGAGCAATGCCAGGCCCAGGAAGAAGGCGAGCAGGATGAGCATCTCCCAGAGGGGACGCTGTTGCCTGGACTTGTCGGTATTGGAACCCATGCGGAACCTCCGGGTGGTGCTGTCCTGGATTAAACTAATCCAATCGGATTTTTTCCGCGAGCTGAAAATCCGGCCCCACCCGCCCGGAGCGATTTTCCGCAGCCGGAAACCGTCCCGAAATGTCAACCGGTGGGTGGTTCCGTTCCGGAAACATGCATGTTACGAAAACCGATCCATGGACCCCGCTTTGACTTTCGCGCTTTGAACTCTCTTCCGGTTTCAATGGATCGACTCCGCGGTCTCAAGGCCACTGCACCTGGCCGGAAACCTGGTACAGGGACGTCCCCAATTCATGGTAACGGAAGGCGTAGTGCACGGATACCCAGCGCCAGGCCACGGAGGCCCCGGCGCTGATGAAGTCCCGATCCACGCCCGCGCGCAGGAGCAGCATTTCCTTCAGGTCCCATTCCAGGCCTACGCCGGGATAGGGCCCGCCTTCGGACTTCTGGGAGAAGCCGGCGGATACGGTGCTGGCCAGGTCCGGGAGGCCCTCTTCCCAGCTTACCGACATGCGCCAGCGGGAGTCCATCTTCTCGTATACCTGCACTCCGGAGA
Source organism: Fibrobacteria bacterium (assembly GCA_035275285.1). Lineage (GTDB taxonomy): Bacteria > Fibrobacterota > Fibrobacteria > UBA11236 > UBA11236 > Chersky-265. The sequence continues at coordinate 9,235 of DATENA010000303.1, forward strand.
ACTCGCTTTGCTGGCTGGTCGGGAGGATTTCGAAGCTTGAGAACTGGACCTTGATGTTCCGGTCCGAGGATTTGTCGATGGGGTTGAATCCCCACATGAATTTCATGCACACGCCCGCGTCCAGGTTCATGTTCTGGGCGATGTAGTCCCCGCCTTCCAGTTCCTCGTAGAAGTATTTCGCCGTGACCCCGGCGCTTAGTTGGATGGGGATGGGGCGGCTGAAGGCGTCGAAGCGGGGGAACTCCGTATCGTACTTGCGCATGAAGTTCAGGCTGACCAGATAGACCATGTCCCGCATCTGGTTGCAGCCGTCGCAAGCTTCAGGACGGAAGCCGGGATCGTTCAGGCGGTCCTCCCGCGAGCCCCGCAACAGGGGCAGGACGGGGATGTCCGGAGTGCTGACCAGTTGGCCGAATACGCTCATATGCGTTTTATCGTCCAGGGCATATCCCAGGGCCCCGTCCCAGGTCTGGCTCAGGTCCCCGAACATGGGCAGGCTGGCCAGTTCCAGGCGGAAGGTGTTGGCCTCGCCGAAGTCCCCGGGGAAGTCCAGGAATTGGGTGGCGGTGTACAGGCGGGAAGGGAGGGCCCCAGAGGTGCCGTTATCGGCCACGCTGGAACCCAGGACATAAGGCTCGCCGGAGAAATCCTCGCCCGCAGCGTCCAGCAAAGCGAAAAGGACGATCGCGATCAGTAACGGCACCTAGGCTCCTGGGAATGCGGAATGCGCCCAGGATCGATTTTAATCTACGAGGATGCCCGAAGGCAAAATGTATTTTTCGGGGTTTTGCGGGGTTCCGTCGCGGTGGACTTCGTAGTGGAGATGGATGCCCGTCGCCCGGCCGGAATCGCCCATGTAGCCGATGAGGCCGTAACGCTTCACCAACTGCCCCTTTTCCACCATGATTTTGGTCATGTGCCCGAACTTGGTGGTATAGCCGTTGCCATGGTCCAGGACCACCAGGTTGCCGAAGTTTCCGCTCTGGTTGCAGGTGACCACGATGCCGTCCGCGGTCGCGTAAATGGGGGTCCAGCGGCTGTTGGCGATGTCCAACCCTTCATGCATGGCGTTCGATCCCGTGATGGGATGGAGGCGGATGCCGAACCCGCTGGTGATCTGCCCCTTGGCCGGCAGGACGAAGGGCGTATGTTCCCAGAGATTATGCCGATAGCGGACGAACTCCTCGATTTGCTTGAAGCTGGAGCTTGTGAAGGAAATCTTGCTTTGCAACTGGCGGTTCTTAAGGCTCGAGTTCAGGATCTGCTCGGAGACCGCGTACCCGAAGGGCTGGCCGGAAACGTCCGGGCGGCGCCCGCCCACGCCGAAAGCCAGGAAGGCCTTATCATGGCCATTCATCCCGTACAGGGCCCGGATCTTCTCTTCCAGCCTGCTCAGGCTGTCCAAGCTGTTTTCCACCGAACCCTGCTCTTCCAGAACGGAGTTCAACTCCGTCTTCAGGGAGGTGTTCTCCTTATAGCAGTATTGCAGGGAGAATTCCCGGTACATCCAGGTGGCGCATTCCCCGATAAGACAGGCTACCCCCAAGCAGACCACGGCGACTCCCAACAGGATCGATTTCTTGAGGGCCGCGTTGAGGGGAAAGAAGCGCGAACCGCGGCGGGCGTCCCATTCAACCGAGACGAGGTAATCCTTACCTGCCACGATGTTGAAGAGTCTGGCGAAAATGGTTTCGCCGATGCCGGGTTTCTTGATCATTCAGTCCAATGACAAAGCCTCAAAAGTTTAATGACCGGTGGAGGTATAGTCAAGGAAAAATCTCCGGCGTAAGTTGCGAACAGCCCTGGCTTTAGAAAAAAGGCCCATTCCGGCCCAAAGCTTGCCCCGGCTTGAGGATCTTTGGTACCATGGGGCTTGGTTATGCGAACGAGGAATATCCTGGTCCTGGGCTGGTGGCTCCTCCTGTTCACCTGCCTGCAGATCTCCGCTCTGATCCTGGACCGGTTCCATCACCTGGAGTGGGGCCGGATGGGCATCCACATGATTAAAACTTGCTATCTGGCCTTCGCTTGTGTGCTCCTGGCCCGTTACCGTTCCTTCCGGTCCCAAAAAGCTTTCGAGAACATGGTGGAGTCGTACAACCGCGTGGCCAAGACCGTCTTCGAGGCTGAGACAGTACGTAAGGACTCCTGGGTCAACCCCTTTCTGAACCTTGTCTTAGTAGTCCTGGCCTCCATTGATTTCACCCTGGTTTTCCAATGGAACGAGCCGGTTTTCAAAACCTCGGTCTGGCTGGATTTCATCATCTGGGCGCTTATCCTGCGTTGGCTGGGCCGCACCTTCTGGCTCAAGACCAAGGGCACCCGGGAGCGCCTCAAGGAGGGGCTCGATGATGCGCGCAGCCGCATGCGGAACCAGGACGCCGAACCCCGGGTGGTGGAGGCGGCCGTTTCCAAAACCCCTTTCACGGCCTTGACCCTCGTCTCCTTGGCGGTGGCCTTCGCCATCAGTTTCGAACGCTGGCATGAGGTGCGGAACGTGTTTCGCATCGATAATCTCAAGGCCTGCATGGAAACGTGCATGCGCAAGGCCTCGTACCGGTTCTACAACCAAGGGGAGCTGCAAATAGACGTGGCGGGGGAGCCCTGCGTGCTGGAACGGCAGGGCCAGGTGGAACTGTCCCTGGACTTCCATGGCGGGGAACTGCACCTGCGGGCCGTTGAGAACGACAGTGTCGATTATTTCGGCAATGAGAACCGCGGGGACGAGGGCCTGGTCCTGGACGCGACCGGCCGCTTCCGCAAGGCTTGGTCGAACCCCGGTCAAGACGGCCTGAAATAAGGACTTAGGGGGCCGGCGCTAATGCGCCATGGACTGCTTGGCTTCCTTCATGGCACTCAAGACCTTGTAAGGGATCCGGAGGCTGCCGGGGGCGTTGCGCCCGTCGAAGCGTTTTACGTGGAAGTCGGCGCCGCCGGTGCAGATGAGATTATGCTTCTGGGCGAAGGTTTTGTACTTCTGGCAGGAGGCATTGGTCTGGCCATGGCAATAGGTTTCGATCCCCTTGAGACCGGATTCCACCAACATGTCCAATAGATCGTCCCGGTTGGTCTTGGAAGGATGGGCCATGACGGGGATGCCGCCGGCTTCCAGGATCAGGCCGATGGCCTGGGCGGGGGACAGTTTGACCGTGTCCAGGTCCGCCATGAGCTCCGAATCGTTGCCGAGGTATTTGGTGAACGCGTCCTGGAAAGTGACGACGAATTCCTCTTCCATCAATTGGGCGGCGATATGGGCCCGGCCCACGCTGCCGCCATGGGCCCTGGCCACCACGCGGTCATAATTCAGGCTCACGCCCCGCTCTTCCAGGCGCGCGACGATTTGCCGGGCGCGATCCACGCGGCGTTCCCGCAATTCCACCAGGGTCTTGTTCAGCTTGAGATGGGTGGGGTCGAAAAGGTAGCCCAGGATATGGATGTCGCTGCCGTCCACGGACGAGCTGATCTCCACCCCGGGGACGTATTCGATGCCCTGGGCCTTGGCGTACTCCCGGCCCTCTTCATAGGAATCGATGTTGTCGTGGTCCGTGATCGAGATGGCCGTGAGGCCCTGTACGCGGCAAAGGTCGATGAGGTCCTTGACTTGCAGGGCTCCGTCCGAAAAGGTGGAGTGCATGTGCAAATCCACGAACTCCCTGGCGGCGGCCGCGTCCTTCACCTCACTGGCGAATTTGCTGGATTTCATCCCTTTTTGCCTGAATCCATCCGAAAAACGACCTTCGGACATTCTTTATTATAATACATTAGCCCCTGCAATACTACGCGTCCTTTCGGGACGGGGCAAGCCCGCTTCCGAGTTGGATTTCCCCCTCCGGGGCAGTAAATTTCAGGCTTTTCACCCCTTTTCGGATAGAACACCCCATGATACACCCCATCGTAATGGCCGGAGGACGCGGCGAGCGCTTCTGGCCCTACAGCAATTCGGAGCACCCCAAACAGTTGCTGCCCCTGGTCACCCGGAAAACCATGCTGGAAGACACCCTGGACAATCTCCGGAAGTTCAAGCGGAACGCCAAGGTGCGCCTGGTCATCGGCAAGAACCTGGAGCAACCCGTCAAGAAGCTGCTGGGCAAAAAGCCCGGGGTGGAAGTGGTGGCCGAGCCCATGGGACGCAATACCGCCGCGGCCGTGGCCCTGGCCTGCCGGCTCATCCAGCGCGAGGATCCCCAGGGAGTCATGCTCGTGCTCACCGCGGACCATGCCATCGCGCCCCCGGAGAAATTCGCCCGGGCCATGCAGGCCGCCTCCGCCTTGGCCGGCGAGGGTACCTCCCTGGTTACCTTCGGGATCCGGCCGGACCGGCCGGAAGTCGGCTTCGGCTATATCGAGACGGACGGCGGTGGCCGCAAGGCGGAAGGCTTGGACAGCTTCGCCGTGAAACGCTTCGTGGAGAAGCCCGATCGCGCCACCGCCCAGGAATACGTGGACTCGGGGCGCTTCTTCTGGAACAGCGGCATGTTCGCATGGCGGGTGGACTATCTCTGGGAACAATTCCGCAAGCACCAGCCGGAAATCGCCCGCATCTTCGAGGCCGCGGGGGAGCTGAATTCCAAGAGCCCCGCCTTCGCCGGCAAGCTGCGCAAGATCTACAAGACGGTTCCGGAGATCTCCATCGACAACGGGATCATGGAAAAGGCCGATCGCATCCGCGTGGTGATCCCGCAGTTCAGCTGGGACGACATCGGATCCTGGTCAGCCCTGGACCGCTTGCACAAACCCGATGCGGCCGGCAACCGCCTGGTAGGGCAATGCCTCTCCCTGGAAGCCTCCAACAACACCCTCTTCTCGGAAAACGGCCTGGTGGCCGCCTTCGGCGTTTCGGACCTCCTCATCGTGCAAACCGGAGGCGTGACCCTGGTGCTGCCGAAAGACCAGGCCCCGAGGTTGAAGGAGATGGTGAAGCTGGCGCAGAAGAATGCGAAGTTGAAGAAGTACTTGTGAATAAGAGCTGCGGGGCGGAGGGTAGCGGAAGAGAGACGCTTTGGATGCAGTAGTGTGCATCAGGTC
>DATENA010000304.1:0-7760 GCA_035275285.1 Fibrobacteria bacterium
TCCAGCACCTTTCCGCCGCCCGCGGGTCCGGCCGCCCGGCGGAGGATTTCCGCGCCGGGTCCCGAAAGCGGGATGACGCGGTGGGCCCGATACCCGCGGGCCTGCAGGCGCTTCTCCGCGGCATAGCCGCGATGGAGCCACAGGTAGCGCAGGCGCTTCAGCCACAGCAGAAGCGGGAACGCCGAGCGGAGATCGGCATAGGAAAAAGCGAAGGGATCCCGGTCGTAGACTTCGTGGGGCACCACGAACACGCGCCCGGGATGGCGGGCGGCGAGCCGCGCGAGGAATCCCCCGCCGCCCCCGTCCGCGGCCACCAGGGAGCGCTCGTATTGCACCAATATGCCCCGGCATGCCGCCAGGCGGGGATCGGCTAGGGCTTCGCGGAAAGGGACGGACACCAGGTCGCATTTCCCGGCCAGGGCCACGGCCAGGCGCGCGGTATAGTCCGCGATGCCGCAAGGCTGGGTGCGATCGGGACCGATGAGGCCGATGCGGAGGGAAGAGGAGAGCATGTGGGTATTATAGCGTATTGGAAGAGGAGGGAGGAGGAAGATCGGCGGGGTGGATTCGAGTGGGGATTTGATGCCGCGGAGCCGTGAACCGCGTCCCGTCGGGAGTCGGGAGTCGGGAGTTGAAGAAAAAACCTGAGATCTGGTCGGAGGCATGGCCTCCCGATTTTTCTTCAACTCCCGACCCCCGACTCCGAAGGGCATAGCCGCGGCAGCAGAGTATCTGCCTGTACTCCCGACTATCCGCCTGCACGCCCGACTAAACGGTTCCCCAGGCTGAATGCATCAAGATCCACCCTGTCGCCCCGAGACTCTTCGCCTTACCGCCCCGAGACTCTTCGTCTTACTTATGCTTCCGCCGCGCCTGCTCCGACATGACCACGGTGTCGGACGGGACGGAGGACGTAATCCAGCAGTTACCGCCGATGACGCTTCCCTTGCCGATGGTGGTCTTGCCGCCGAGCACGGTGGCCCCGGCGTAGATGGTGACGTTGTCCTCGATGTTGGGATGGCGCTTGATGCCCTTGATGGGATTGCCGTCCTGATCCTTGGGGAAACTGAGGGCCCCCAGGGTCACGCCCTGGTACAGCTTCACGCCCCTGCCGATGACGGCGGTCTCGCCGATGACCACGCCGGTCCCATGGTCGATGAAGAAGCCCGCGCCGATGGTGGCGCCGGGATGGATGTCAGAACCCGTCCGGGAATGGGCCACTTCGCTCATCATGCGCGGGAGCAGGGGCACGCCCGCCAGGTAAAGCTCATGGGCGATGCGGTGGGTGGCGATGGCCTGGACGAAGGGATAGCTCATGAGGACCTCCACCACGGAACTCGCGGCGGGATCGCCCTCGTAGGCGGCCTTGAGGTCTTCGCCCAGCATCTGGCGGATGCGCGGCAAAGCGTCCAGCAACCGGGAAGCGGCCTCGCCGCCCTTGCGCGCATTGACGCCCGGTTCCGCGATGGAGGGTTCCAAGGAGGCCAGGAAGTCCAGGGCCATGGCGATTTGATGGGACAGGGAATGCCGCACGGAAGCGAGGCTTTCCAGCAGGAAATCCTCCAGCTCGTCTTCGCGCAGGATCTGGTTCCCGAACACGCCGGGAAAGAGCACGGCCAGCAATTGGTCCAGCACCTGGGCCACGGCCTCCCGTCCCGGGAGGCGGCAGCCCTCCCGGATGTTCGCGAGATGATCCCCGGTAATGGCCTCGCCCAGCTTCGCGGCAAGCCCTTCCAATCCGACCCTGTTTCCGTCCGCGTCGCGTATGCCCATGGTAATGGCCGAAATATACTAGCAAAGCCCGGCAGCGCAAAGCCTGCAACCCGGGCCGCGTCCGCGCAAGAGCCGCCTTCGCGGAGCGCGGACGCGGAAATGCTATTTTGAGGCCGGCGCGGTGGTTACGAGAATGAAACCCGCCTGGAGGCGTCATGAAAATCTGGGTCGACGAGAACATCCCCATGGGCAGAGAGGCCTTCTCGGCGCATGGAGAAGTGGTAACCTTTCCCGGCCGCGGATTGGCCCGCAAGGACATCGCCGAAGCCGACGCGCTCATCGTCCGCTCCATCACCAAAGTGGACGCGGCGCTCCTGGAGGGGACGCCGGTGCGCTTCGTCGGGACGGCCACCATCGGCACCGATCACGTGGATCAAGCCTATCTCCGGGACCGGAGGATCGGGTTTTCTTCCGCCCCGGGGTGCAACGCCAACTCGGTGGGCGAATACGTCACCGCCGCCCTGACGCACCTGGAAGTCCGCAACGGCTTCGCCTTGCCGGGCAAGACCCTCGGGATCATCGGGTACGGCCACGTGGGCAAGCAAGTGGAACGCAAGGCCGAGGCCCTGGGCATGCGCGTCCTCAAATCGGATCCCCCTTTGCGGGACGCGGCCCTCGCCGCGGGCGCGGACGTTTCCGCCTTCGCGGATCTGTCCGCCATCCTGGAGCGGAGCGATGCCGTCACCCTGCACGTGCCGCTCACCCTCGACGGCCCCTGCCCCACCCTGAAGCTCGCCGGGCCGGATTTCTTCGCCCGGCTCACGCGCCCCATCGTGCTCATGAATACCTGCCGCGGCGAGGTGATCGATGAGGCCGCCCTGGCTTCCGCCCTGGACGCCGGGAAGATCCGCCACCTGGTCCTGGACGTATTCGCCGGGGAACCCCGCATCGACCAGGGCTTGTGCGCCCGCGCCAACCTGGTTACGCCGCATATCGCGGGCTATTCCCTGCAGGGGAAATTGAACGGCACCACCCAGGTGGCCCAGGCCTTCCGCCGCTTTTTCCGGTTCGAGACCCGGTGGTCCCCGCGCTACCCGGAGCCGTCCCGCCCGGAAATCGCCTATGCCGATCTGGGATCGGACGCCGCGTTCGTCCGGCATTGCGCGGCTTCGGCCTATGACATCCTTGCGGACGACGCGCGTTTGCGGGAATCGTTCCAAGAAAGCGAGCCCGGCAAGGCCTTCGATCGCCAACGGCGCGATTATCCCGTCCGTCACGAATTCCCGTCGTTTTGCGTTACGCGCATCCCGGAGGAAAAACGGGAACTACGGTCCCGCCTGCGGGATCTGGGCTTCCGGGTGGCCTGATCGCGTCGCCATGGGCCCGGGCGGCGAATCCGGCCCGAAAACCGTTCCCGCCCGGCGGGTCCGCGGCGGCGCTGCCCGGCCGGATTGAAAAAACCCAAGCCGCTTCCGTCTACGATTGCGCTTTTATAGGTGGAGTTTTTAAGGGCGGGCCATTACCTTAATTCCGGGGCCGCCGAGAGGGCCCGAACCGGGAAAAATCGGAGATTGTCGGGGATTCCGAAGACAGCCCATTGAAAGGACTGCCATGAAAAGCATGCTTTCCCAACAGACTCCGGTGCGCTCCCTGCTCAAGATGCGGCCCATGGCCATCGCCTTGCTGGACAAGCGCAAGCTCCGGTATTGGGACGCGCTGGACAGGCCCCTGGGCGACCTTTTCCACCGCGACGCCGGCCGTCCTTCAGGGGGCATGGACGAATTCCTGGACGAAGTCTCCCATGCGCGCGTTCCCGCCTCCGACACGGATTGGAGCGCCATGCCTCTATATGTGCTGGTGGATTTCCTGACCCATGAGCATCGCAGCCTGCTGGTGCAGGAGGTGGCCGACATCACCCACCTGCTCGACATCCATACCCTTGCCGATTCCCGGGAAGCGGAGGACCTGCGGATCCTGCACGCGGACTTCAAGGCTTGGGTGCGGGATTTCCAAGCCCATATCGAGCAAGAGGAGAGCTACCTTTTCCCCAAGGTGCTGCGCTATGAGGCCTGCCTGCGGGACCGGAACGTGCATCCGGAATTCCACCGGGGTTCCATCCAGACCTATATGGCCAACCAGGAGGCCAAGGAAGGCCGCCAATTCTACGCGAACGCCGGCCTTATCGCCCAGCGCATGCGCGCCCACGGGCTGACCCATCCCGAATCCACCGCGGCCCGGGAACTGGCGGAACTGACCGAACGCCTCCGGGACAAGCTGAACGCCCACTACGACCTGGAATCCAGGGCCCTGTACACGGCCGCCCGGGACCTGGAATGCAACCTCTACAACAAGTCCATCGACGGGGACCCCGCCGTAGCCGTCCACCGCCGGGGACCGATGGATTCGGGGATTATGAGGTTGGACGAGGGGGGTTAGACCGCGAAGATTCCGCGGGGAAGCCGCAGCGAAACTTGACAAGGACTGCATCGGGCAGCGCCAGGGTCGGGAGTACAGGCAAATACCCTGCTACCGCGGCTACGCCCTTCGGAGTCGGGAGTTGAAGAAAAAACGCAAAACCTGGTTCCAGACCGATCCTAGGTTTTTCTTCAACTCCCGACTCCCGACCCCCGACTCCCGACGGGACGCGATTCTTGGTTCCGCAGCGTCAAATCCCCACCCCAATCCGTCCCGCCAATCTTCCTCCCACCCCTGTCGTCAAAGGGTCTAAGCCTTCCCAGCCTTGAGCTTTCCCCCCCGGCGAACTACATTGACTCATCTCAAAAATCAGGTTGTTTTCCAGAGATCCAAGTCCAAAAGATCCATTTCAAGGGAGTTCCATATGGCGAAGGCGCCTAAATACGTCTATCACTTCGGCAAGGCTAAAACCGACGGCGATTCCTCCATGCGCAATTTGCTGGGCGGAAAAGGCGCCAACCTGGCCGAGATGTGCCGCATCGGACTCCCGGTGCCTCCCGGCTTCACGGTCTCCACGGAAGTCTGCACCTACTACTACGACAACAAGCGCACCTACCCCGCCGTCCTCAAAGCCCAGATCCAGGAAGGCATCAAAATCATCGAGAACGAGGTCAAGGCCAAGCTCGGCGACCTCAGGAACCCGCTGCTCGTCTCCGTGCGCTCCGGCGCCCGCGATTCCATGCCCGGCATGATGGACACCATCCTCAACTTGGGATTGAACGACGAGACCGTCGTGGCCCTGGCCGACAAGACCAAGAACGAGCGCTTCGCCTGGGATTGCTACCGCCGTTTCGTGCAGATGTACGGGGACGTGGTGCTCGGCGTGCAGAAGGCTCCGGGCGAAGACCATGAGCCGTTCGAAACCGTGATCGAGCACCTCAAGAAGGAACGCCACGGCGATCATGACCTGGACGACACCAAGCTCACCGTCGAGGACCTCAAGGAACTCGTCGCCCGCTTCCAGAAGCTGATCAAGGAACGCACCGGCAAGAGCTTCCCCAAGGATCCCTGGGCCCAGCTCGAAGGCGCCATGGGCGCCGTGTTCGGCTCCTGGATGAACGACCGCGCCATCGTATACCGCCGCAAGTACAACATCCCCAGCGAATGGGGCACGGCGGTCAACATCCAGGCCATGGTGTACGGCAACACGGGCGACAACTCCGGTTCCGGCGTGGCCTTCACCCGCGACCCCGCCACCGGCGAAAAGGTCTTCTACGGCGAGTTCCTCATCAACGCCCAGGGCGAGGACGTGGTGGCCGGCGTGCGCACCCCGCAGCCCGTCCTGGAACTGAACACCGCCATGCCCAAAGCCTACAAGGAACTGGACCGGATCCGCACCACCCTGGAGAAGCACTTCAAGGACATGCAGGACTTCGAGTTCACCATCGAGGACGGCGTGGTCTACATGCTCCAGACCCGCAACGGCAAGCGCACCGGCGTGGCCGCCGTCCGCATCGCCTGCGAAATGGTCGCCGAGAAATTCATCGACTGGGAAACCGCCGTCATGCGCGTTCCCGCCGACCAGCTGGACCAGGTGCTGGCCCCGATCTTCGACCGCCAGGCGCTGTCTTCAGCGCCCGTCATCGCCACCGGCCTTCCGGCCGGCCCCGGCGCCGCCTCCGGCAAGATCTACTTCAACGCCGACAAGGCGGTGGAAGCCGCCGACAAGGGCGAGAAAGTGCTGCTCGTCCGCGTCGAGACTTCCCCGGAGGATCTGCGGGGCATGATCGCGGCCGAAGGCATCCTGACCGCCCGCGGCGGCGTCTCGTCCCACGCGGCCCTCGTGGCGCGCCAGATGGGCAAGGTCTGCGTGTGCGGCGCCGCCGCCCTGCACATCGACTATGATTCCCGCACCCTCAAGGTGGGCGGAAAGACCTACAACCAGGGCGACTTCCTGTCCATCGACGGGACCTCCGGCAACGTGTACGCCGGCCAGGTCAAGACCGCCCCTTCCGAGGTGGTGCAGGCCCTGGTCCAGGGCGACGAGGAGGCCCTCAAGAGCCGCACCTACAAGAACTACGCCCAGCTCATGAAGTGGTGCGGCCAGGCCGCCCGCATGGACGTGCGCACCAACGCGGACAATCCCGAGCAGACCCGCCAGGCCGTGGCCTTCGGCGCGGTGGGCATCGGCCTCACCCGCACGGAGCACATGTTCTTCGAAGGCGACCGCATCGACGCGATGCGCGAGATGATCCTGGCCGACAACGTGGACGCCCGCAAAGCCGCCCTGGCCAAGCTCCTGCCCTACCAGCGCGAGGACTTCCTGGGCATCTTCAAGGCGCTGGCCGGCTATCCGGCCACCATCCGCTTCCTGGATCCCCCCCTGCACGAGTTCCTGCCCAACAGCAAGGAACAGCAGATGGACCTGGCCCGCAAGCTCAACATCCCGGTGGAGAAGATCATGAGCCGCGTGCACGAGTTGCACGAGTTCAACCCCATGCTCGGCTTCCGCGGCTGCCGCCTCGGCATCAAGTATCCCGAGATCACCGAGATGCAGGCCCGCGCCGTCATCGAGGCCGCCGTGGAGGCCAAGAAGGCCGGCATCAAGGCCAAGCCCGAGATCATGATCCCGCTCGTCGGGTTCAAGAAGGAGTTGGACCTGCAGATCGCCGTGGTGCACGAAGTGGCCAAGGCCGTGCAGTCGGAACGGAAGATCAAGGTCGACTACAGCGTAGGCACCATGATCGAAATCCCCCGCGGCGCCCTGACCGCGGACGAGATCGCCGAGACCGCCGAGTTCTTCAGCTTCGGCACCAACGACCTCACCCAGACCACCTTGGGCATGAGCCGCGACGATTCCGGATCCTTCCTGCAACCCTACATCGAAGCCGAAGTCGTCAAGAAGAACCCCTTCGCCAGCATCGATCAGACCGGCGTGGGACAGCTCATGCAGATCGCCATCGAGAAGGGCCGCAAGACCCGTCCCGGCATCAAGCTGGGCATTTGCGGCGAACACGGCGGCGATCCGGATTCGGTGAAGTTCTGCCATAAGATCGGCCTCAACTACGTGAGCTGCTCGCCCTATCGCGTGCCCATCGCCCGCCTCGCCGCCGCCCAGGCCGCGGTGCAGGAAGCGAAGGATGCGAAGAAGTCGGCTTCGGCTTCCAAGGCAGGCGCAAAGGCTCCGGCGAAGGCCGCCAAGGCCGTAAAAGCTTCGGTTCCCAAAGCCAAGGCTAAGCTCCCCACCAAGCCCGCTGCTCCCGCCAAGAAGGCTCCCGTAGCCAAAGCGGCGGTTGTCAAGCCTAAACCCGCAAAAGCCCGGCGCGAAATGGCAATGGCCTAGGCATAGGCGCAAACAGTCCGGTGCGCCGGACGGATTGAACCGGATTCTCCGGGAGGATTTTCCTTCCGGAGATTTTTATTTCGTGAATCCCCTCAAGGGTTTCCCGCGGCTGCCAGGTACCGAATCGTTCGGGTATCCAAGCTTTTTCCTTTGCGAATGGGCGGGTTCATGGTTTTTCCATTTTCGATTTTACCCATCCTTGACCCAGCCGGAATCTCCCAGGCTATACGACAAAATACCGGAAATAAAGGGAAAAAGCCCAACCTTCCGGAATCGCGCGGCCGCTTAA
>DATENA010000305.1:0-33050 GCA_035275285.1 Fibrobacteria bacterium
GTATTCAACTCCCGACCCCCGACTCCCGACTCCCGACTCCCGACCGTATACCGCGCGGTACCGGCCCTTGACCCTCGACCCCCGACCGTAGACCGCGCGGTATCGGCCCCTGACCCTCAGCCCCCACCGTCCTCTTTTCCACCGATCCCCGTCTTTCCCGGCCTTAAGGGTTGAAACTCCGGCCGACACTGGTATCTTTATCCCCATGTCGATTGCCTTCCGTCCCGGACCGCGCCTGATCGCCTGCGCGGCCGCCTTGCTGCTGTGCGGTTGCCTGGTGAAGGACAAATCCGACAAGCCCTTGAGCAGCGGCGGCCTGATGCCGCCCTGGGACCCCGCCAAGTTCACGCCCAAACGCCTGGAGGGATACGCCTTTCCCGGCCCGGAAAGCGCCTTCGCGGTGTTCCAAGGGATTGCGCGGCTGGACAGCCTGGGCGGGGACCCCAAGGACTGGAAGCCGGAGGCGGATGCGCTCGATACCTTGCGCCTCTCCCAATTGCTGGACACGGCCTTCGTTTTCCCCCAGAACCCGGAAGCGACCATGCCGTACGGGTACGATGATTCCTTCCGCGACGACACCTTGTACCGCAATGCCTACGGCAACGGGCTCTTCACCCAGGACCACCCCTGCGCGGCCACCTATGTCCTCTCGGGCCAATTCCTGCACCCGGCCAAATGGCTCCGCACCGGCCTGAAGCAGGCGGAAATCATCGCCGCCTTGGGGACTCCCCGGTTCCGGCAGGAAGGCGTGCTCCGCTACCTGTCGCATCATCCTTCCGAGCCTCCCGTCCGCGCGGAAGGGGATACCCTGAGCACGGCCGCCGACTACAGCGCTTTCGATGTTTTCGAAGGAGTGAACTTCTATTTCCAGGAGGATAGCCTGTTCGCGGCCGTATTGCAGAAATCCCAGCCTTGCCATTAACCGCCCCGGGCGGTTACTCCGGTGCGCATTGACAAGAGCACGGGCAGGGAGTGTCACAGAGAAGCGGCCCCGCCTCCTAAGCAGCCCGAGGAGCTGTACGTCCGAACCGCCTGCGGTTCGGCGAGTACTGCGACGAGGGCAATGACGGAGGCGGGCCGTGATCTTGTCAATGCGCACCGGAGTAACGCCTGAATCCTTTCCGAAACAGGCCCCGGATGGCTATCCGGGTCGGATCAATTTATCTTCCTTGTTGCAGTCACCCCAACCCAGGAGGAAATCATGGCCGGCAAAGTCAAGCCCGTTCCCGACGGATATCACACCTTGACCCCTTACATCAGCATCCGCGGCGCCTCCGACGCCATCGCCTTCTACAAGAAGGCCTTCGGCGCGGAGGAGCTTTATCGCATGGACATGCCCGACGGCAAGCTCGGCCATGCGGAGCTGCAGATCGGCGACAGCCGCCTGATGCTGGCCGATGAATTCCCCGACATGCCCGACGCCGTCGCCAAAAGCCCGCGGACCCTGGGAGGCACCACCATGGGGTTCAACGTCTACGTGCCCGACGTGGACGCGCGTTTCCAGCGCGCCATCGACGCGGGCGGGAAGGTGAAGCGGGCGGTCCAGGATCAATTCTACGGGGATCGCAGCGGCACCCTGGAAGATCCCTTCGGGCATATCTGGACCCTCTCCACGCACGTGGAAGACCTGACTCCCGAGCAGATGAAAGAGCGCATGGCGGCCATGCCCCAGGCGTAGGCCATGGGCCTGGCTCAGGTTCCGGCGGAACCCGAGCCGGGCGGCCGGTTCAGGCCAGCAGGCTGCGCAGCATCCAAGCCGTCTTCTCATGCACTTGCATGCGCTGGGTCAGCAGGTCCAGGGTGGGCTGATCCGAGGCTTTCTCGGCCACGGCGAATGCCGCGCGGGAGGTCCGCACCACGGCCTCGTGGCCTTGCAGGAGTTTCTTGATCATGTCGGGCGCAGCGGGAACGCCGGCTTCTTCCTGGATGGAAGACAAGCGGGTGAATTCCGCATAGGTGCCGGGCGCGGGGAACCCCAGGGCGCGGATGCGCTCGGCGATCAGATCCACCGCTATCCACAGTTCGTTGTAATGCGTCTCGAACATGAGGTGCAGGGTCTGGAACATGGGTCCCGTGACGTTCCAATGGTAGTTATGGGTCTTGAGATAAAGGGTGTAGGTATCCGCGAGCATCTTGGACAAGCCGTCCGCGATATCCTTCCGTTCCTTGTCTCCGATTCCGATGTCGATCTGCATGGCGACCTCCTCTGGGGGCGTTTGGGAAAACCATAAAACTAGGCATTTTGTTGAACCTAGAGATCCGCGCGGGGGAGAAGCAAGATAAATCCGGGTAAAGACTAAAGGAATTTTCCGGCAGGTCCGACATCCTTAGCAGGACCGGCCTCCCGCCGCCCCCACCGCGGGCTTGGGAAGCCCGGATCCGGAGGACGTTATGCCGACCCTGCAAGGAACCCCGAAAACCCGCCCGAACCCGGCGGCCCGCGCCTGCCCCATCGAAAGCGGCATGCGGCGGGTGGCCCCCTCCCTGGCCCGCGCCGCCACGGAAACCGCCGGGGCCTTCTTCTGCACCCAGGCAGCCCTGGGTACCGCCTGGGAGGCTCCCGGCATCCCGGAGACCTCCCGCCTTTGCTGTTCGCAGATGAACATCGGCGAGAAATTCGAATTGCTGTGCAACCTCACCACGGATACGGCCGAATACGCCAAGCTCTTCCCCGCCGGGGTCCCCGACCCCATCCGGATGGACGCCTATTGCGAACTGGCCAATTGCATTTGCGGGGCGATCCTGGCCGACGAACGTTTCCTGGGCGAGTTCGGGTACCTGATCCCCTGCGTGCCTTGCTCGGGCGCCGGCAGCGTGGCCGCGGGTTCCCGGACGGTGCGCGGGGCCTTCCGCCTGGCGGGAGCCTGGATCCACTTCTCCTTCGCGGTCCGGGAAACCGGCCGCTACTGAATAGCCTGGCCTTCGGCCGAAGGCGGAAGGCCCTTTTCCCGGAACGTCCACTTGCGGTTCGCGATGGGGTTGGCGATCACCACCACGTCGTCATGGTATTTGAGCACCGTGCCGGGATGGGCGACGCCGCGGATCAGGATCCCGCAGGGCCCGGGGTGGTACAGCCGCTTGGAAAGTTCCGCCAGGTCCTTGCGCAGGGAGCCGATCCAGCGTTCCAGGAGCTCGAGGGCGCCCTGGGCGCGCTTCTGCAGGAGCACGTCCTCGTCGGACGCGCCGCGCCGCAGCCGGATCATACCCGCCAGTTGCTCTTCCATGTCCCGCAGGAACTCCGCGTCCTGCGCGTGCTCCAGGAGCCTGGCGTTCTTCTCCGCGATCTCGGCCTCCACCTCGAAGTCCTTGCCCACTTCCAGGACGGTCCGGCTGCCCGCCTCGGAGCCGACGTTGAAAAGGTCCATGCTTTCGCCCGCCAGCAGGTGGCCGCCCAGCACGGAGAACTTGCCGAACCGCATGGTGATGGTCTTGCGCGCCCGCAAGGTGCTGTTGATGATTTCGTTGAAGACCACGATGTGCGAGTGCGACTCGATGCGCTGGTTGTGCAGGTAGCCGATGGTGACGGAGCTGAGGCGGGACTTGATGAGGCCTCCGCCGTGCCCGTTCACGCCTCCCTTGATGACGATGGCCCCGTCGGACCGGATGACGCTGTCCTCCACCGTCCCCACCACTTCCACGTCGCCCACGGAGCGGATCTCCATGCGGTTGTGGACGTCGCCGGCCACCTTGACCGCGCCGGGGAAATCGATGTTGCCGGTCTTGAGGGATACGTCCCCGGACACGTCCAGGACTTCCACCACCTCCGGGATGCCGTTCCGCAACGCCAGGCGGCCGGACACCCGGGCGGCCAGGTACAAGGGATCGAATCCCTCCAGGATCGTATTCGGGCCCGGATCGGAGGAGAACGGCCGGCCTTCCGGCGGCGGGATGGGCTCGCCGCGCACGTTCATGCCCGCTTCGCCCGCCTCGGGCGCGAGCACCTGGGCCAGGCGAGCCCCCTGCGCCACGGTCTTGAAAAAGGAGAAGTCCTTGAAATCGATGCTGCCGCCGGCGCCGGGCAGCGGCACGTCCGGCTCGGGATCGACGAGCAGGGACAGGCGCCCGTCCCGGCCCGGGACCGGCGGCCGCCCGCGGGCTATCAAGAGGGTGAGCGGCAGATGATCCTGGTTGAAGCGGGACAAGGCGGCCTGGACCTCCGCCTCCGGCAGCATGCGGACGACGCCCTGGTCGCGCAGGGCCGCCTGCACCATCTCCAGGGTCACGCTCCAATCGTTCAGGGAGTTGCCGCCCAGCACCAGGTTGGCGGACATTCCATCCTCCGCCACCACCACCTGGCAGGTGGGCAGGCTGTCCGAGCCCAGCACCTTGAGGCGGCCGTTCTCGATGATGAGCGCACCCTCGCATACGGCGATGAGCTTGGTCCCGTTCAGGAAGAGGGATTTCCCGAAGGGGGGCAGGCGATCCCCGATAAGCTGGTACGGGATGGGGACGCCCAGCACGTCCGTCCCCGATCGGCCCCGGGCCACTCCCTGGAAGCTCAATACGGTTTCCCCCGAATTCACCCAGTAGGCCGGATCGATGGATTCGCGGATGCTTTCGAAGCCCCAGGCGTCGGCCTTGCGGCGCAAATCGGCGATGGCCTCGGCGTTGGACAGGTAGGAATGGTGGAACGCCAGCCCCAAAGGCTCGTCATGCACGGGCGCCACGCCTTGGGCCACGTCCACGTCCTGCACGGATCCCAGCTCCCCGGCCGGGTCGCCCTCCGGGGCCTGGGCCAGGGTGCGGCCGATCCAGTCGAGCACGTCGCCCCGGACGCAGGCGGGGGCGATCCCTTCCGTCTCCAGGAAGGCGCGCAGCCTGGCGCCGCCCTCCAGTCCGTCGGGGCCGGCCCATTCCGATTTCCATCCCGACGCGGTGAAATCCGCGATGCGCAGCTTGGCTCCCATGCCGTCGCCGGATATGGAAACGCTAAGCTTCGGCACCCACGGCCCTTTCGACGCGCGCCAGCACCTCGAGCAGCCTGGCCTTGTCCGCGGGCTTCAGGGAAGGCGGGTGGCGCAGGAACTCCATGGCCTTGTCCACCTGCCTCAGGTCCAGGGGCTTGGCCAGGCAGGCCAGCACGTTGGGGTAACGGGAAAGCTCCGCCCGGCGCAGTTCCAGATCCCGGGAGGGCATCAAAAGGACGATGGGAGTCTTCACCCCCGCGCGGTTCAATCCCTTGACGATGCGCAATCCATCGATGGGGTTCTCCCGCAAGGCGAGGAAGATCAGGTTGTAGTCCTGGACCAGGGCCAGGTGGAAACCCTGCACGCCGGAATCGCACGTCTCCCAAACCAGGCCGCGATTCTGGAACGCGGTCTCCAATAACTTCAGGATGGCCGCAGGGAAATCGATATGGAGAACCCTGGGGATATCCTTACCGGGCGGGGCGGTCGTCTGCACTGTGCAAATTAAATCACAGCCGCGGCGCCCATGTCAATGATATGGTATAATCGCAGGGTCCATGAAAGAATCCGTGGTCCGCGATCTCATCGGGAACAATCTCGTCCGGCTCATCAACGGCGGCCTGCAAGGGGTGTACCCGGATTCCTATGCGGGAAAGGCCGTCCGCCCGGAAGGGATTTACACGGTGCAGTCCCCCGTGGTGCTCACCCAGCTCGCCCTGTCCCCGGCCTCGCAGGTCCTGTCTTTTCTGGTGATGGAAACCGATTCCATGGTGCGCCTGGGCAAGCGCATGCTGCCCGACCGCCCCCGGGACGAGGCCTTGAAACTGGTGGTTTCCGCCAATGCGGAAATCCTGAATTTCGTCTCTTCGCGCCTGGCCTGGCTGCTGTCCAAGCTGGAAAACGCCCCCGATTCCGAGATTTCACCCCCCAAGGTGGGCAATTTTTCCGGCCCCCAGGCGTACCGCATCCGCGCCGACGAAGGCGTGTTCCTGGAATTCGCCTGCGCCCCCCAGAAGCTGGCCTTCCGGTTCGCCTCCTGCATCCAGGCCGTCGCATGAAGGGAAAAGCCGATGCTATAATGACCGAAAGGGGAAGGCATGGATAAGAGCGTGGTCATCGTCGACGATTCGAAGTTCCAGACCATGCAATTGGGACGGTTCTTCGCCGACGTCATGGGATTCACCGTGGCCGCCTCCGGCGAGAACGGCGAGGAAGCGGTGGAGCTGTACCGAACCCATAAGCCGGACCTGATTACCATGGATCTCACCATGCCCAAATTGGACGGGCGCGGCGCCTTGTCCCGGATCCTGGAGGAATTCCCGGAAGCGCGCGTGCTGGTCATTTCCGCCGTGAAAGGCCCCCTCCTCCTGGAATGCCTCGCCATCGGGGCCAAGAGCTACATCGAAAAACCCCTCCGCTTCGACAAGGAGGATTTCGTCCGGGACTTCAAGGCCACGGTAGCGGAAATCCTCCAGGCCCCCTGACGCGCGGAGGGCGGCATCGCATGGACGCCGGCAACGCAGGCTTCTTCCTCATCAATCCGGACGGAACCGTCACGCCTTCCAAGTCTTTGGCCGACGTTTTATCGGCGGCTTCGGACGCGGACGCCGCGCGCGCGGCCGGTCCCGAACGCATTCCCTTGGGGACGGCCATGGGCCTGCCTCCGGACCAGGAAGCCCAATTCGCCGTATGGCTGGACCTGGTACGCAAGCGCTACCGCAGCATGCGCTGGGAAAAACTGGCCGCCCTGGCTCCGGTGCAGGAAATCCCCGGCGCGGCCGAGGACGAGACCCGCATCCGCCTGGCGTACCGGAAATTGGAAGACGGCCAAGGCAACCTGGCGGCCATCGCCGTGTTCGCCATGGATGCCGCGCCCAGCCGCGCCATGGTCCGGCAATTGGAAGAGGAGCGCCAACGCCATAAACTGGAACTGGGGGACGTGCTGGCCCTGGCCGCCAATCCGCCGGAAACGGTGGGCGCTTTCCTGGAAGATGCCCGCATGCGCCTGGACGCGGCGCGGCGCGAATGGGAAAGCTTCCTTGCCGGGCGCAAGCAGGCGGGGGAAAACGCGCCCGGCCGGCGCCTGTTCCGCGAATTGCACATGATCAAGGGCAATGCCGGGGCCTTCGGATTCGAAAGCCTCTCGGCGGGCGCGCAGGAGTCGGAGGATTTGCTGGAGGCGCTGGACCGCGCCGATTCCGGCGCCGAAAGGACCACGGCCAAACTGGCCGCCTCGCTGGCCGGATTGCGGACCCAATTGGAAGAGCTCATCCGGGCCATGAAGCTGATCGCCGGCGAAGGCCAGGACGCCATGACCCGCCTCTTGAAATGGAAGCTGGACCGCCTGGTGGCCGCCGCCGCGGGCGTGGATGCGGGCAGGCTGGATCCGGCCCTGCGCGCCATCCTCGAAGCCACCCGCAAGCTGCCCTTCCTCAGCCCCGCCTACCTGATGCGCAAATACCGGAACCTGGTGGAGCGCATCGCCCACAACCTGGGCAAACAGGTGAGCTTCCGCGTGACCAGCAATACCGGCGACGTGCATCCCGAATCCTTCTCCCGGGTGGACGAGGCCCTGGTGCACATCCTGCGCAACATGGTCGACCACGGGATCGAGTCCCCGGCCGAACGCGAGGCCGCGGGCAAGGGCGAAGCCGAAATCGGGTTCGAATACGTGGCCGAAGAGGATCGGATCTTCCTGCGCATCCGCGACGACGGCCGGGGGATGGACCCCCGCGCCATCGCCGACCGGGGCGTGGCCTTGGGATTGGTGACCCGGGCCGAGGCCGATTCCCTGGACGACGTGGGCAAGCTGGGCCTGATCTTCCTGGAACGCTTCACCACCCGGGCCGAAGCGGACGCCATTTCCGGCCGCGGCCTGGGCCTGGCCCTGGCCGCCCGCTGCGTGAACGACCGCGGGGGTAACCTCTACGTGTACTCGCGCCCCGGGGAAGGCACCCGTTTCGCCATCGAACTGCCGCACCTGGGTCAGAAAAGGCTCCCGTAGGACCGGGCATGGCGGATTCAATAGCTCAGGCCGACTTGCCAGTACAGCTTTTTCCAATTCTCGATCAGCCCCAGCTTGGCTCCCATCAAGAAAATGCTCAGGCGCGCCTCGGCCCCGACGTCCGTATCGGAGAATTCGCCCCAGCGGTTCTGACCGAACAGGGTGACGCCCGCGGCGTAGGTCCCCTTCTCGTTGATCCGCTTCCCGGTCGCGAAGCCGATGCCGAAGCGGTTCGATTCCGTGCCGATTTCGTCGGACAGGTAGGGACCGGTGATGTTCCCCATCCACTCCCGGCTTTTCCAGAACTGGGCGATGAGATCGTACTCGAAGGAATAGCCGTTGTAGGGGCCGTACCAGAGGGCCACCATGGCGTTCATGCGCTCGCCCGCCGGATCCGTCCGGCCGTCCCGCTGGTCGACATCCGCCCGGGCGGCGGGCGCCAGGAACAGCCCGATGCCGATAAAGATTCCCAAAACCTTCGTCATGCCGCTCACTCGATTTGCACCTGCAGCTCCGTCAGATTGTCCGGAGAATCCATGGCGATCCACTTGCGGTAAATCTCCCTGTTGATGTTCAAGGGTTTCAAGCCGGCGGCCTTGACCGATCCGATGAAACGATCCCATGCCGCCGCGATGCCGTCCATGGCCCCCGCGTACTCCGTGGAAACGCATTTCCATTCGCCTTCCCGGGTGACGAAAAAGCCGTCCCGCGGCTCCGGCCCCGCTTCTATGGGGAACCCGGCCCGCAACAGAACCTTGCCGCCGCCCAGATGTTCGTAGGCCCATACGCAGGCGCCCGCGATCTTCACTCCCTGCTCCTTGATGAACGGCCCCAGACCGTCCATGATTTCCCGGCCCGTCCCGGAGATGCCGGGATAGTCGGTTTCCCTACTGCCATGCAGGAAAATAAAACCTCCGGCCGTCAGATGCTTGAAATTCCCTTCAGCCATGCTCCCTCCCGTCTTTTTCCGGATCACCGGAACTCGCCTTCCAGGAACCGGGCCAGGAACAGCACCCGTCCCTTGAGCCCGATGAAAGCGATTTGCTTGTAGCTTCCCTTGTCCTCGATCCGGTATTCCACCAGGGCCCTGCCGATCAGTCCCGCGTCCCGGCTGCCGATGATCCCCTTGAGGACCAGGCGGGACGGTCCGCCCTTGCCCGCGAATTCCAGGACCAGTTCGTTCTCCCGGAGCTCCACCGCCGAGGCCTTCCATCCCTTCAACCGGCGCGGGAAGCGCAGGACATCGTTGGGGCGCGTCATACCGAATCCCCCAGGTAGGCCGGCCCCGCGTCTCCGCCCGGTCCCAGGCGGCCCGCCAGCACCCGGGGGAAGAACGCGGCCTCTCCCAAGACGCCGATGTCCAGCCATTCCAGCCCCACCTGCCCGGCATCCGGCGACAGGGGGCGGGACAACGCCGGTTCCAGCAAGCGGCATTCGAAATACAGGTTCACGAAATGCATCTTGCCGTGCACGTCCTTGAACAAATGGTTGCCGCCGACGTATTCCTGCACGAAGCGCAGGCGCCCCACTTCCACCTTGGCCCCCAGCTCCTCCAGGCATTCCCGTTCCAGGGTTCCCGTCAGCAATTCCCCCGGATCCTGGCCGCCGCCCGGCAGCACGTAATAGCCGCCGATATCGCCCTGCTTGCGCAGGCACAACAGGCGGCCGTTCTCGACGATGAGGGCCTTGGCCGCATAGCGGAGGGTTTCGGCGGGCATCTTAGCGTTGCGGGCGGAAGGGGTCGGGGGTCATCCCGCCACCGCCGTCCCGGCCGTGAGGCGCGGGGCCTCCGCGCCGCGCTCGCCGATTTGCTGGCGCCACATCGCGTAGTACAGGCCCTTCAGTTCCAGGAGCTCATGGTGCCGGCCCGACTCGACGATGCGCCCCCGCTCCAGCACGTGGATGCAATCGGCGTGCAGAACGGTGGACAGCCGGTGCGCGATGAGGATGGTGATGAGATCGCGGCTCCGGGAAACGTCCCGGATGGTCTCCGTGATCTCCTCCTCCGTCAGGGAATCCAGGGAGGAGGTCGCCTCATCGAACACCAGCAGGCTGGGACGCCGCAGCAGGGCGCGGGCGATGGACAAGCGCTGCCGCTCGCCTCCGGAGACCTTCACCCCGCCTTCCCCGATCAAGGTGTCCAGGCCCTTGTCCGCGCGGGCCAAAAGGCCCTGGCAAGCGGCCTTCTCCAGGACTTCCAGGCATTCCGGATCGGAAGCGGCGGGATTCACGAACAGCAGGTTCTCGCGGATGGTGCCGGAGAAAAGCTGGGTATCCTGGGTCACGAACCCGATGCGTTCGCGCAGGGCTTCCAGATCCACCGCGAGCGCGTCGTGGCCGTTGTAGAGGATGCGCCCGGTCTGCGGCGCGTACAGGCCCACCAGCAGCTTCACCAGGGTGGTCTTGCCGGATCCGGACGGCCCTACGAAAGCCACCGTTTCGCCCGCGGTGGTCTGGAAGGCGATGTCGCTCAGGGCGTTGGTCGAAGCGGATTGATGGCGGAAACCCACCCGCTCGAAGGACAGCTTCCGGATGTCCCCCACGCGCACCGGGTCCGCCGGCCGCGCTTCCTTGGGCGAGGCCATGATGTCGGCGAAATTCTTCAGGGAGGCTTCCGACTCCCGGTAGACGTTCATGACGTTGCCCATTTCCTGCAGCGGCCCGAAGATGAAGAAGGAATAGATCCACAGGGAGAAGAACTGGCCCACGGTGATGTTGCCGGAGAAGATCAGGTACAGCATCAGGAACATGATGCCGGTGCGCAAGGCGTTCACGCACGTGCCCTGGATGAAGCTCAGGGAGCGGATGTACTTCACCTTCTTCAGCTCCAGGTCCAGGATCTTCTTCGTGGTCGCGTTCAGGCGCCGGATCTCCTGGCCGGCCAGCCCCAGGCTTTTCACCAGCTCGATGTTGCGCAGGGACTCCGTGGTCGATCCCGCCAGGGCCGCGGTTTCCTTGACGATCACCGATTGGATCCGCTTGATGCGCTTCCCCAGCGCGGAACTCAGGAACCCCAGGATGGGGATGGTGGCGAAATAGGCCGGCGCCACCGCCCAATGCACCCGGAAGGAATACACCGCCACGAACACGACGCCGATCAAGGTGGTGAACACCACGTTCACCGACACGGTGAGCAGCTTTTCGATATCGGTGCGGACCTTCTGCAGCTTGCCCAGGGTCTCGCCGCTGCGCTGATCCTCGAACACGGAATACGGCAGTTCCAGGGAATGGGCCAGGCCGTCCGCGTAGATGCGCGCGCCCACCTTCTGGATGATGACGTTCAGGTAATAGTCCTGGAAATTCTTGGCCACCCGGGATACGAAGGCCACCCCGATGGAGCCCAGCAAGAGCAGGCCCACCCCGCGGAAGAACTGGGAGTACGTCAGATCATGGGTCCGGGTCACGTAATTGTCGATGATGTGCCGGAAAATCAGGGGGTCCAGCAGGGAAAAGACCTGGTTGATGGTCGCCAGGATCAGGGCCAACGCCACCAGCTTCCAGTACTGCCGCAGATACCGCCAAAGGATGTCCATACCTGTCGCTTCCCGCGGGCGAAGGCCCGGCGCGGCGGAAGGAACCCGCCCGGAAAGCAAAGTTAGACCGAAGGTGGCATTATTGCCAATTTTTCTTTTCCGACCGGCGGTAAAATGCTAAAATAAAACCATATGAAGCTCTCGAGTTCCACCTCCGCCGCAAAAACCATGACGCCCAAGGCCACGGTCTGCGTCCATGGGAACATCGTCAATCCGGAATACCCCGAACACATCGACGAGGTTTCCCGCAAAGGCTGGGGCACCACCTTCTGGGGCAAGGAAGACACCACCAACTGGTTCCATATCCCCCTCTCCGTGCCCAACTTCCTCGACGGTGGGCGCCCCAAGCTCACCCGCGTGTTCATCTTCTTCCACAACACCTCGCGCTCGCCCATCAACGCCGTGCACATCTACGACGGCCCCCGCCTCATCAAGGCCTATGACAACCTCCGCCTCGCCGGCGACCATGCCCGCGTAATGGACCGTTCCAACGGCTTCACCCTCGATCCCCCCTGCGAGATCCGCTTCGGCCTGGGCCTTTCGGTGAGCGTGCAATTCCCGGCTTCCCCGGAACAGAAGCCCCCGCGCTGGATCCTCTTCACCACCGCCGGAGCCGAATTCAAGGTGTGAAATCCCGTTCCGGATTCCGTCGGGGAGTGGCGAATCCAATTGAACATGACCAAGGATACGGTCGTGATCGATCTGGCGGCCTTGCAGACCTTCACGTCCGATAGCCTGGGCAAGGCGATTTTCCGATCCACCTCGGAGCCGTTTTACACCCTGGACGGGCTATGCCTGTATTCGGAGAAGAAGCCGGACTGCCTGGAGTTCAGCGAAGCGGAGTGATTTCCGCGCAGAACGCGGGCCCGGAGGCGCCGATTGCAAAAGCGCCGACATGCACCTCGATCACCACAAGGCGCCGGGCCCTGGCTGGAACCGCTCCCCCTGTCAACGGGTCCAATCCTGCAGGACCAAGCCGTCGATCCTCGAAAAATGCCTGGAGTTGCCCGTGACCAGGGCATCCGCGTATTCGAGAGCGGTGGCCCCAATGAAGATATCCGCGTCCGGAATTAATCGTCTTGCCCGCTTCAAATCCGCTTTGACGGCCGCAAAACGGTTCAAAATCCCGTCGCCGGATTGGATGACCGGCACGGCCACCAGAAACCGATGCACCAGCATATGGCCCCGCTCGGGATGATCCGAATTTTCCGCCCCGTACAACAGCTCCGCCGCGGTCATGAATGATACCGCCAGCTCTTCTGGGCATTCGTCCTGTTTCCGGATGACTTTCGCGTTCCCCCTCAAGATCTCCACGCAGATGTCCGTATCCAGCAAAATCACAGTTTGATATCCCTCCCCATGCTCCTCGAGGAAACGATATCCTTGATAATCGCGGCGGTAGAGCGCTTATCCTTCCACTTTCCCGCCAAATCCTTCAGCAAAGCCGCCCTGACATCCGCGGGCACAGGCACTTCGCGGCGGGCCACCTTCCCCTCCAACTCCCTGACCCCGGCTTCAATCGCCACCAGCAGTTCGTTGTTCAGGCTGCGCCGCTCGATATCCGCCAGCATTTTCAGTTTGATGAATATGGATTCGGGTATATTCCGGATGGTGATATTGGCCATGGTTTCATTATAGTTGTTTTTTGTAACCAAGGCAATCATTCCCTTTCCGGGAAATCTTTTTATTTTCACGCTCATACCCCTAAAATAATCCGAAATCCCGTGTGCATTCGTAATGGCGATCACGAGCCGCGGTTCGCGACCGGCACATCTTGCCGCGGACTTGAAAGGCGGAGTTGTAGGACACGCAGGCTTTTTCTGATTGCCCCCCCCGGATCTTTCCAGTCGGGGACAATCTCGAAAGAATACTGTTGAGGGGGTTAAGAGAAAAACAAGAGGGGACAGCAAATGTCATTGGGGAAATGATATATTTTCCACATGGATAATTCCTTTTTCATATTGGCTGAAAAAAGTACGCCAATCGAAATCAAGCGGTTTCACGTTTGTTCTTGGGAGTTCAAGGACAATAGCGCACTCATGGAATTCGGCTGCGAGATCGACGCCACAAATTGTCCTGAAACTCGAACTCTCAAGCTCGAAATGCTTATTCCTTGGTTGCAAAAAAGTGGAAACTCTGTCGATCTTTATGAAAAAATAAGGGACCCTTTAAATAGCAAATTCATTTTCAATGACTCCGTGCAGAATACTGAATATCTGGAAGGAGCCTCCCACAATTCTGGAGTCATTCACACTTTTTATGGCCGAGGGAAATTGTGCTTTCTACCTTTGCGGATTTCGAAAGACCCAGAGAAAAAGATCCTCACAATCGAAGTCGATTTATTTTCTTTTACCGCACAAGCGAGCGGCCGCAAACCAAATATTTATATCCGGTTTTATTTAGAACCCGAACTATCATCTATTTCGACTCGCAAGACTGGAATTAGTAAATCGACCATCATATATGATATAAAGATTAACGAGAAAAGAAATCTCCCAGATCATTTATCAACGGAACTGAGGACGAAAGACCTGTGCAAAATCTCTTCGTGTTTTTGCTTTAACATCGTTCCCAATAACCACGAACTGACCTTTTTAGATTCTGCTTCTCTCAAAAATGTCAGGACGTTAGAGTATAATTCGTTCAGAAAATACCTCGGAGACAAGCGCGTAAAGGACAACGACCTTGTTGTTGTTTTCAATAAAAAGGATGCTGCAGAGAGCTATGCTTTTTTTTCGATCTACTATAAGGAACGAATTGGTGCCGGACAATTTTCTTTCGCTATACTGATAAATATATTAACCGGTATATTACTGTATCTTCCCTCCCTGAGAACCAATTCAAGTTCGAGTATGTTCTCCAGGGCTTTTTTAGCAAGCATACCGATGGAACTTTACGTGGCAATTGGTATTGGCGCGTCCACATTCCTCTACTTTTTTGGGCCTATTGGGTTTGTCTTTTTGAATAATGTTCTAAAGAAAGTTGGAATCAAGAAATGAAGGCTCTTCTTGACACCAATATTATTATTTATAGGGAGACGCACCGGGTATTGAACAGAGATATTGGCATCCTGTTCAAGTGGCTAGACAAAGGAAAATACACCAAGTGCGTTCACCAAATCACTCTTGAAGAAATCAGAAAAAACAGTAATAAAGACACAGTCGATACGTTCAACGTCAAGCTCGATAGCTACGAGGCGCTCCAAACAACCGCGCCACTTTCAGCTACTGTAAAGACATTATCGGATGCGATCGATAAAAATGCGAATGATACTAATGACTCCCGCTTACTTAATGAGGTGGTTTGCGATAGAGTCGATATTTTTATTACAGAAGACAAACAGATTCACAAGAAAGCCGCGATGCTCGGCATTTCGGACAGAGTTTTCAATATTGATTCGTTTTTGGAAAAAGTTGTATCTGAACATCCAGAACTTGTCAACTACAGTGTATTAAGTGTTACCAAGAAACGTTTTGGAGAGCTGAGTCTTGACGATCCATTTTTTGATTCCTTTAGAGAAGACTATGTCGATTTCAATAAGTGGTTTAATAAAAAATCGGAAGAAATTGCCTACGTCACACACAATATGGGCAAGATCTTATCGTTCTTATTTTTGAAAATCGAAGGAAAAGACGAAAATTATTCCGATATAACCCCAGCATTTAGTTCAAAAAAACGTTTAAAGATCGGCACGTTTAAGGTTTTAAGTAATGGCGTCCGATTGGGCGAGCGTTTCCTAAAGATTATTTTCGACAACGCCATTCGCGCTAAGGCAGAAGAAATCTACTGCACCATCTACAACAAGCGAGACGAGCAAAAAAGATTGATCGGACTTTTGGAAGAGTGGGGATTTGTTCTTCATGGACAGAAGACGGGCAAAAATGGTAATGAACTTGTTTATGTCCGGAATTTCAGCCCGAAGTTTTCTGCTGAAAATCCGAAGACGACTTATCCCTATTTTTCCAAAAAAACAAGCATTTATTTGACGCCCATCTATCCTCAGTACCATACTGATTTGTTACCGGATTCTATTTTAACTACCGAGTCACCCTACAACTTCATTGAGAACGAACCCCACAGAAATGCAATCAGCAAAGTCTATGTATCTCAATCCATTGAGAGAGATTTGAGGCCTTCCGATCTTATTGTTTTCTACCGCACAGGGGGGAAATATCTAAGCGTTACCACCACCATTGGAATAGTGGAAAGTGTAATTACCGATATTAAAGACGAAAATGATTTCATTCTAAAAAACAGGAAACGAAGCGTCTTTACAAATGAGGAACTGAAGAAATGGTGGGATTACAGGCCAACGAACAGACCGTTCATAGTAAACTTCCTTTATGCCTACTCCTTCCCTAAGAGGCTGAATCTCGATAGGCTAATTGAACTTCAGGTTATTAAAGACATCGGCTCAGCCCCTCGGGGGTTCCAAAAAATCACAACGGATCAATTCAACGCCATTTTTAAGGAGTCTAAGAGTGACCCAAGTATTGTTATCGATTAAGCCGGAGTATGCGGAAAAGATTCTGGATGGAACAAAAAAGTACGAGTTCAGGCGTTCCGTCTTTAAGAATCCAGACGTACGGACGATCGTTATTTACGCATCATCTCCTGTTCAAAAAGTCGTGGGCGAGTTTGAAATTGATTCGATACTGAATTTAGAATTAGAGACACTTTGGAACAAAACAAAAAGGTTTGCTGGAATCTCGAAAGAATATTTTATGGAATATTTTGAAAGCAAAGAGAAGGGCTATGCAATCAAAATTAAGAGCACCAAAAAATATGAAGACTGGATTTCACTTGAGAAAAAGTTTAATGCGAAACCTCCCCAATCTTTTCTTTATTTGCCGGAAGAAAATGCACTCCCTCAACAAAACGAGAATAAGCCTGCACGATCCCACAACAAGCATCAGTAGGGGGTAGGGAAACCGCGGGCATGCCCCGCATTGCGACCGCCGACGCTGGCGGCTGATGCGCACCATGCCGCCCCTCCACTGCCCTTCGGATTCCCCGTATTAAACGGGGAATCCGATCCTAAGTATCCGCGGCCCCCCGCGCCATGATGATCTTGCCCGTACGCACCATTTCCTTGATGCCGTACTTGTCCATCATCATCTCCATGGCGTCCAGCTTCTCGGTGCTGCCGGTGACCTGGAGCATCAGGGTCGCATCGCTGATGTCCACCGTCTGGCTCTTGAAGTGCTCGGCGATCTGGAGGATCTCCGTGCGCTTGTCCGCCGGGCAATTGACCTTGATCAGGGCCAGTTCCTTCTCCACCGTGATTTCATCGGTGTGGTCCTTGGCGTGGATCACGTCGATCAGCTTGTTCAATTGCTTGATGATCTGCTCCAGGGTCTTGGGCTCCCCGGAAGCGGTGATGTTCATGCGCGAGAATTTGCCGTTGTGCGCGGGCGAGACCACCAGGGATTCGATGTTGTAGCCGCGCCGGTTGAAGACCAGGGCGATGCGGATGAGCACGCCCGGGCGGTTGTTCACCAGGAGGCTGATGGAGTGCTGGTTGCCGCCCGCGGGCGCGGCCTTGGCGGCCTTGCTCTCGATCGCGGAAAGCTTGGTGGCGTTGCCGTTGATTCCATTGATGCCGTTAGTCATGTCCATTCCTTCCTTATCCCGAGCCCGGGGCTCAGGTGCTTCCCACGGGTTTGGCCATCGCCTTCTTGGGCGCTTCCAGGACCATGTCCGCGATTGACGAACCGGCCGGGATCATGGGGAACACGTTGTCCTCCTTCTCCACCTCGGCCTCGATGATGCAGGGGCCTTCATTGTACGCCAGCGCCGCCGCCAGGGTCTTGCTCACGTCGGCGTTGCGCTTGATGCGGAACCCCTTCATGCCGTAGGCCTCGGCCAGCTTCACGAAGTTGGGATTGCCTTCCAGGTCCACGCCGGAATACCGGTTCTCGAAGAACAGGGCCTGCCATTGGCGGACCATGCCCAGGTACTTGTTGTTGATGATGAGGATCTTGATGGGCAGCTTGTTGACCACGGCGGTGGCCAGCTCCGACAGGGTCATCTGGAAGCCGCCGTCGCCGACCACGGCGATGACCAGGGAATCCGGACGGGCGAACTGCGCGCCGATGGCGGCGGGCATGCCGAAGCCCATGGTCCCCGCGCCGCCGGAGGAGATCCAATGGAAGCGGCTGTCGGTCTTGTAGAACTGCGCCGCCCACATCTGGTGCTGGCCCACGTCGGTGGTGACGATGGCCTTGCCCTTGGACAGGCGGTAGATCTCGTCCAGCACGTACTGGGCCTTGAGGCCGCCCTGCTTGCCGTACTTGAGCGGAAACTGCTTCTTCCATTTCTTGATCTGGGCCAGCCAGCCCTCGGTCTCGCCTTTGCGCGCGAGCGGGATGAGCTCTTCGAGCACCAGGCGCGCATCCCCGACGATGGAGCAATCCGGCTTGATCATCTTGCCGATCTCGGCGGGATCGATGTCCACGTGGATCTTGACGGCGGCGGGGCAGAAGGCCGAGTACTTGCCGCAGATGCGATCGTCCCAGCGCGAGCCGACGGACATGATCAGGTCGCAATCGGCCACGGCCTTGTTGGCGTAGGCCGTGCCGTGCATGCCCAGCATGCCCAGGCTCAGATCATGGGTTTCCGGGAACGCGCCTTTGCCCAGCAAGGTGTTGGTGACCGGGATCTGCAGTTTCTCGGCCAATTGCTTGAGCGCCCGGCTCGCGTCCGAGATCACGGCGCCGTGGCCGATCAGCAGGATGGGCTTCCTGGCCTTGGCCAGCAGGTCCGCGCATTTGGCGATGGCGGCGGAATCCCCATGGGCCGGGATGGTATAGCCCGGCAAATCCATCTCCACATTGTAATTGGGTTCGAACAGGGCGCCGGAAACGTCCTTGGGAATGTCGAGGAGCACGGGACCGGGACGGCCCGACTCGGCTATATAGAAGGCTTCCTTGATGATGCGCGGAATGTCGTTCACGTTCCGGACCAGGTAGGAATGCTTCACGGCCGGATAGGAAATGCCCACCACGTCCGCTTCCTGGAACGCGTCCAGGCCGAGCATGGGTTGGATGGTCTGGCCGGTGATGACGACCATGGGAACCGAATCCATGGCCGCGGTCATGATGCCGGTGATGGTGTTGGTAGCGCCGGGTCCCGAGGTGACCAGGACCACGCCGGCCTTGCCGGTGGCACGCGCCAGGCCGTCGGCCATATGGGTGGCGCCCTGCTCGTGGCGGGTGAGGATGAACTTGATGGGCGAGTCCACCAAGGCGTCGAAAATCGGGATGGCGGCTCCGCCGGGATGCCCGAATATGTATTCGACCCCGTGCTGGTGGATGCAGTGGATTAAAGCTTCTGCTCCGGTACAGGTTTTATTGGCCATTTGCTTTGCCCTTCTGAATGACTGAATCCGATTTAGTTCAAAGTATAACAAAAATAAGTCAAAATACAAACGGAGTCGGAACTTTTTGGACAAAAACTCACCTCCAAAAGCCAAGTTCTCAAACCAAAGCCCATTCCATTCGCAATAATTATGATTTTAAGGACAAATATCAGAGATTGCCTAGCAGTATTCCCAAAAAATAACCGATTTAACCTCAGTTTTAACCCGCTATATGGATCGGCACACCCTAAAACACTGCATCTTTCCCGTAACAGAGGGATCCGTTCCTTCCCTGTAACCCCTTTCATCCCCTGCTTCTCGTCCCGGGTGATTAATTTTCCAGTCACGCTTACGGAAACCTGTCTCGTTTCACCCATAGAGCGCCGCCCACCCCGCTTTCCGACCTGAAAATGGTGGGATTTCGGTGAAATCGGACCCGAAATCCTGAAAACCGGAGGAGAAACCCTGGACGCTGTGGAGATCGAGGCTTTATATAGGCGATATGGACCCCTGGTGCTGCGCCGCTGCCGGCATCTGCTCAAGGACGAGGATAATGCCCTCGATGCCTTGCAGGACGTCTTCGCGCGCCTGATCGATCAGGACCATCCCGAGCCCGAGTTCCCTTCCAGCTTTCTGTACACCATGGCCACCCGGATTTGCATCGACAAGCTGCGGAGCGCGGCCGTCCGCCATGGCGGCAACGAGGATCTCCTGCATTCCATCGCTTCCGCCGAGGACATCGAGGAAACGACCCACTCGCGCCGCCTCCTGGACCGGATCTTCCATCGCCAGGCGGAAAGCACCCGGGTGATGGCCGTGATGCATTACGTGGACGGCATGACCCTGGCCGAAGTGGGGGAGTTCACGGAGATTTCGGCGGCCGGGGTGAGGAGGCGTTTGGAAAAGCTGAAAGCCGCGGTGGCGAAGCTGAAAGGGATCGGATGGGAAGGCCGGGCGCGCGTCCCGGCCGGGAAGGAGTCGCCATGAACCGGAGCATTTCCACGCTTTCCGACGCCACGCTGGAAAGATTCGTGCTGGGGGAGCTGGACGCCCGGCGGATGGAAGAGGTGCTGCGTCGCAGCCGATCCGATGCCGACGTCCGGGACCGCATCGCGGCCATCCGGGCCTCGGACCCGATCATCCTGTCCGCCTATCCCCCCGCGGACATGGCCCGGGCCATCGGGAAACGGCGCAGCGCAGCGGCGCATCACCGGCCTGCGGCGAAGGACCGGAACGGAGTCCGCCCGGGAAGGAGCCGGCCCGCGCGGAAACCGTTTTCCTTGGCGGATTGGCTCTCCGCCCGCTTCCCATCCGTCCGCTTGCGTTATGCCCTTCCCGCCTTCGTCACCCTGTTGCTGGGCGTTTTCCTGACGGCGCGCGTGGAAAGGGCCGGGGTGGAATCCCCCGCGGGAGAAGCTCCCGCGGGAGAAGCTCCCGGCGGCGAGGCATCAGGTATCCTACAAGGTACGGTACCTCCGGAAATACGCTTGAAAGGGGCCGAGTCCGGCCTGGCCATCTTCCGCAAGACCCGCTCCGGATCCGAGCTGCTGCCGCCCCAGGCCTCGGCCGTTCCCGGCGACACCTTGCAGGTGTTCTACCACAGCCGCAAGGCGCTGTACGGGGTGGTGTTCTCCATGGACGGCGCCGGATCGGTCACTTTGCATTATCCGGAAACGGACGGGCCCGCCGCGGCCTTGCAGGCCGGCGGCATGCTCCCCCTGCCCCACGCCTTCCGCCTGGACAAGGCCCCGCGTTTCGAGCGGTTCTTCCTGGTCACCTCCCCGCGGCCGTTCAGCAGCGAAGGCCTGCTGGCCCGCATGCGCGCCCAATCCGCGCCGGGGACTTTCCCCGCGGGGACTTTCCCCGCGGGGAAAGTCCCCGATACGCTTTCCGGCCTGGAGGAAGGGTTCCGCCAGTACACCTATACGATCAACAAGGGCGAGCCGCGCCGGAACGGCGCACGGCGGGAGAAGGGGAGATGAAAACCATGCCGGCCATCCTGCTGGGAGTCTTGGCGGCGGCCTGTGCCGCGGGCGCGTCCGGCGATCCGATCTCCGGCTTCCGCCGTTTCGCCCTGGTGGTGGGCGCCAATGACGGAGGCGCCTCCCGGGTCAAGCTGCGGTACGCGGCCACGGATGCCGTCGCCTTTTCCGACGTCCTGTTCGAATTGGGCGGCGTCTCCCGTTCCGATCTCGTGCTGCTGCAGGAGCCCACCCGCGACGCGTTCCTGGCCGCGATGGAAAGCCTGCGCGGCCGCATCGCGACGGAGGCGGCAAAGGGCGGCCGCGCGGAACTGTTGGTCTATTTCTCCGGCCACTCGGACGAAAAGGGCCTGATGTTCGGCAAGGAGAAGCTGGCCTACGAGGACTTCCGCGCGCGCATCGACGCGGCGCCGGCGAAGATCCGCCTGGCGGTGGTGGACGCCTGCGCCTCGGGCGCCCTGACGCGCCTCAAGGGCGGAAGCCGCTTGCCGGCCTTTTCCGTGGACCAATCCTCCAACCTCAGCGGCTATGCGTTCCTGACCTCCAGTTCCGGCGCCGAGTCCGCGCAGGAATCCGACCGCATCCGCGCCTCCTACTTCACCCATTACCTGGTCACGGGCCTGCGGGGCGGGGCCGATCGCAACCAGGACGGCAAGGTCACCCTGGGCGAGGCGTATGAGTTCGCCTTCCAGGAGACGCTGTCCCAGACGGAGGGGACCCAGGCCGGGGCGCAACATCCCAGTTACGATATGCGGCTCACCGGGACCGGGGACCTGGTACTCACCGATCTGCGCGGAACCTCGGCGGGCCTGGTGCTGGACCCCAAGCTGCGCGGCAGGATTTTCGTGCGCTCGGCCTCGGGGGCGTTGGTGGCGGAGCTGCAGAAGCAACCGGGGCGCAAGGTGGAGCTGGGCCTGGAGCCGGGGCTCTACGACATGAGCCTCGATCGGGGGGATTCGCTGTTCCGCGCCCTGGTGAAAGTGGACTCCCTGGAGCATCGGCCCGTGGCCTACCGGGACTTCGAGCCCGCGGTCCGCGAATGGACGCGGAGCCGGGGCGGGGCGGATACGGCCCGGGCGCAAGCCGCGCCGGCCATCGCCGATGCGGCGATGGAGAAAGGTCCGGCGGAAACCTGGATCCCCGCGCGGGCCGCCCTGATCCCATCGCTGGGATTTCCCGGCGATGGGATGCGTCCGTACTCCCACAACCTTTCCCTGAACCTGCTTTCCGGCGAAGCGCGGTCCATCCGCGGAGTGCAATTCTCCCTGGGCTACAACCGGGCTTACCGGGACATGGAAGGCCTGCAGCTGGGATTGATCAACGCGAGCGAGGGCAACTCTTCCGGATTGCAATTGGCCGGACTCTTCAACGCCGGCGCCCGCGCGCACCGGGGCGTTCAGGCCGCGCTCATCGTCAACGCCGCGGATACGATCTCCGGCCTGCAGGTGGCTTGCCTCAACCATGCGTCCCGGGGCCGGGGGATCCAGGCGGGATTGATCAATACGGCCGGGACCCATACGGGCGCGCAGGCCGGCCTCCTGAATTTCGCCTCGGTCTCGCGCGGCCTGCAAGCGGGCTTCTTCAACTACGCCGCCCGTTCCGAAGGCGCCGTGCTCGGCCTCGTGAATATCATCGGCAACGGATTCCACGATCTGGAAGCCACCTTCGACGACAGATCCATGCTGAGGACGGCGTTCCTCCTGGGCGGGCCCTACAATTACAATTATGTCTCCTTCGACATGAAGGCGCGCTATCCCCGCCATCTCTGGGGGGGCAGCGCGGGAGTGGGCGTACACGTCCCCAGCAAGCCTTTCTTCGCGGACGCGGACCTGGGGGCGGGCTTGATCTATAACGATCAGGACTGGGACAATTACAGCGTGCATATGCGCCTGCGCGGCCTGGCGGGATTCGCTCCCATGCGCTGGTTCTCCGTGTTCGCGGGCGCTACGTTCAATGCGGAAGCCTGGCCCGCTTCCTTGCGGCCCAATCTCAACCCCAACAGGGAAGGCGAGAAGTGGGGCAGCGACATTCAAGCTTACACTTGGCCGGGGTTCGTGCTGGGGGTGCGGTTATGAAACGGATGAGGAAAGATCTGTTGGTTATTGCAGCCATCGTCATGGCGGGCTTATTGTGGGGTTGCATTGAGAATCCGGGGCCGGACAACCGGCTGGGAGAGGAAAACAACCGCCTTTCCGCGATTGTCCGGGGCGAGAACCGGGAGATCTTGGAACTGAAAGCCAGGCAACGCTCGGGAAGGATATTTCTCGAGGCGACCAACGTGGCGCCATGGGACCTGGATTCCGCCACCTTTCTGATCGCCCTCGGAATGGGCCGGGAGGAGTCCCACATCAATCCGGTGATCGCCTCTCCCCTGCTGGTCCATTACGGAAGCACGGGAAGGCTCTTCCGGGGCCAAAGCCTGTACTTGGGGGACATCGCTCCGGCCCTCGAATCCAATCTTTCCGATCTCAACGCACAAGCTTACCTCATCCGCGCCTCCCGGGACGGATCCGCAATCAACCATTCCCTCTCAGGGGTCTATCATGGCGCTTATGCCGGCCGGAACTCCGGGTCCACCCGTTTCTATTCGGGATCCCTGCGCGCCTACATCGATGTGGATGGGATGTTCGGCTTCTCCTTGGAGTGGCATGGGAAAGGCTCCGACACCATTTCCCTATCCGGCCTGGTGGAAGGCAGGATCGAAAAGGACAGCACCGCATTCGCCGGAGTCTTCACCAGCACCTTGCATTATCACAGGACGGAGGATCAGCCTCCGGGAAAATTCCGCCGCAAGGGAAGCGGCTTCGAGGTGGACTTCCGCTTCGGATCCGGAAAAACCTGGACGGACAGCATCCGCTTCATCCTGGAACCCGATTCGCCCGTATCGTCCCTGAATTCCCCGCATTATTGAGATCGTACCCCTCACCCGGGCGGGCAAAGAGAGTTCTCCGGGACGGGGAACCCCGCGAACGTGACGCCGCGCATTTCCGCGCTCCCCGCCCCGCCTTATCTTCCTTTCCACATGAAAGGAATCCCATGAACACCCTGAAAGACCTCGCGCCCGGCGAGTGGCCGCGGGAGAAGCTCATCCACGCCGGTCCGGACAGCCTCACCAACGCGGAATTGCTCGCCATCGTCCTGGGCCGGGGGCAGCCCGGCAAGGACGTGCTGGCCCTGGCGGCCGAAGTGGTGGAAAAGCTCGGCGCGCTCCAGGATGAATTGACCCTGGACACCTTGCTGGACATAGGCGGGATAGGCCCCACCAAGGGCTGCCAGATCCTGGCCAGCATCGAATTCTCCCGCCGCTTCCTCACCGCGCGCAAGAAGATCAAGATCCGCACGCCCAAGGACGCCATGCCGCTGCTGGGCGGCCTGCGCACGGCGGCGCAGGAAAGCGTGGTGGTCCTGACCTTGGACGGCAACAACCAAGTGATCAAGGTCCACCCCATCACTCGCGGACTGGCCAACCAGAGCCAGATCCATCCCCGGGAGACCTTCTATCCGGCCATCCAGGATCGCGCCGTCAACATTCTGGTGGCGCACAACCATCCTTCGGGAAACCTGGAACCGTCGGAAGCGGATCTGATCGCCACGCGGCGGCTGGTGGAGGTTTCCAAGACCCTGGGCATCCCCCTGCTGGATCACATGATCGTATCCGAAGACGGCTTCACGTCCCTGCGGGATAGGTTCCCGGCTTATTTCGGATGATCCCCGCTAAAGGTACTCCAGCACCCATTTCTCGATGGCGGCCTGGGGATGCGCGCCCACTTCGATGCGCTGGATGATCCCCTGGCGATCGATCACCACCAGGGTGGGATAGGCGTAGGCCTGGTATTGGCGGGTGGTGAGCTGGCCGACGTCGTTGAAGAGCGGATAGCCTTGCTTGCCCGCGGCCTGGAAGGCCTTCAGATCCTCCAGGTTTTCAGAACTGATCCCGATCACTTCCAGGCCCTTGTCGCGGTACTTCTTGTACACCGCGTCCAGGGCGGGGATGGTGGCGCGGCAGGGACCGCACCAGGTGGCCCAGAAATCCAGCAGCACCACCTTGCCCTTGTTCTTGGACAGGGATCCCGCATCCCCCGAATAGTATTTGCCGTCCAGGGCGGGCGCCGGGCTTCCCACCAGCATCCGGGTGATGGAACGCATGTCCTCCGGGCGCGGGGAAAGGGCCATCTTCTGGGTCATGGCCTTGCCGTCCCGGCCCAGGCGCAACTCCACCACGTCGCCCACGGTCTTGGAATGGATGGTGTCGAGCAGGGTCCTGCGGCCCTCCAGGGGAGTCCGGTTGATGGACAGGATCACGTCGCCGTCCTTCAACCCCGCCTGGTCCGCGGAGGTGCCTTTGAAAACCTGCTGGATGCGCACCGCGCCTCCCCGGGTGGAATGCGCATAGGCCGCGGGCATTTCGGCGGAGGGAACGTCGACGATGGATACGCCCAGCCAGGCGGCGGGTTTGGGCTTGGCCGGCGCGGCGGCCGCGGTCCCGGCCTTCCCGGAAGCTTGGGCGGTATCCCGGACGGCCGTTATGGACTCGCTCCGAGCGGAAACGCCCAAAAGGGCGGCGATTCCGGCCGCCCCCACCCATCCTGCCGATTGCCGAGTCCGTTTCATTGGATTTCCTCCATGCAAGACTGTTAATGTACGAATTACTTTTCAGGCTCGCAGCTCGCGGATCAACGGGGAAAAAAGGAAGCGCATCCATGCCGACCTATATCGCGTTATTGAGGGGGATCAACGTCAGCGGACATAAGACCGTCCCCATGGCCGACTTGCAAAAGCTGTTCGAAAAGCTGGGGTTCAAGGGCGCCAAGACCTTCATCCAATCGGGCAACGTCGCGTTCAAAAGCGCCGGCGGCGGCGACGCGGCCTTGGCGGAGAAACTCGAGGCCGCCATCGCGGAACGGTTCGGATTCGAGGTGACCGTCATCGTCCGGAAGGCGGAGGAAATGAGCGCGGCCTTGGCCGGCAACCCCTATGCCAGGAAGAAGCTGGTGGAAAACGAGCGCGTCTACATCACCTTTCTGGGGGCCGCGCCCTCCAAGGATGCGGTCAAGGCCCTGGAAGGCTTCGCCGATCCCGTCGACGAACTCAAGGTCCGTAAAACCGAGGTCTACGTCCTGGCCCGCAACGGGTACGGGAACAGCAAGCTCTCCAATGCATTCGTGGAGAAGAAACTCGGCGTGCGCGCGACCACCCGGAACCTGGAGACCACCGCGAAGCTGATCGAATTGGCGGGGTCCCTGTGACGCGCGCCCCTGGACGCGCAGCCGTCCGCCGCTCCTCCGGCGGCCATCGTTTCTTCATCGTCGACGTGTTCGCGGAGGAAAAATACACCGGCAACCAGTTGGCCGTGGTCCTGCCCAGGGGCCGGTTGTCCGACGCGGAAATGCAGCGGATAGCCTTCGAATTCAATTTTCCGGAAACCACCTTCATTCTGGGGACCCGCGCGGCCGGAGGCGCCTATCCGGTCCGCATTTTCACGCCGCGGCGGGAAGTCCCGTTCGCGGGCCACCCCACTCTGGGCACGGCCTATGTCATCCGCAAGGTCCTGGCCCCGGCGGGCGCCCGGGAAATCGTGCTGGATCTGAAGGCCGGCCGCATCCCGGTCCGGTTCGAGGGCGGAAAATCCGGCCTGGTCTGGATGCGCCAGAACCCGCCCGCGTTCGGCAAGACCCATGATCGGAAGGCCCTGGCCGGGATCCTGGGGCTGGCATCCAAGGATATCGATGCGGGATACCCGATCCAGGAAGTCTCCACCGGCATGGCGTTCCTGATGATTCCCCTGAAGAACCTGGCCGCGGTGAAAAAGGCGCGCACCGACATGGCGGCCTATGGGGCGTATTTCGGAAGGGCCGGAGGCCGTACCCCGCGAGTGACCCCGGGGCTGCCCCTGTTCCTGTTCAGCCGCGAGACCTATTCCCGGGACGCCCGCATCAATTGCCGCATGTTCGCGGACATTTTCGGCATCCCGGAAGACCCGGCCACCGGCAGCGCCAACGGCTGCCTGGCGGGCTACCTGGTGCGGTACGGCTACCTGGGCTCCGGAAAGGTGCGCATCATGGTCGAGCAGGGTTACGAAATGGACCGGAGATCCCGCTTGCATCTGGACGCGGACACGGTGGGCCCGGACATCATCGTGAACGTGGGCGGCAAGGTCTTCGAAGTCGCCGAAGGCGTCCTGAAGTAACCGCCGCCCGCCGGCCTCCGGGCACCCGCCGACCTCCGGGCGCCCGCCGACCTCTGGGCGCCCGCCGGCTTCCATTCACCGGCCGTCCTCAGTTCACCAGGCGGATCTCCATCGGCTTTTCCTGGTTGAAGTCCTGTTCGCCGCCCTTGAGGGCATCGAAGTTCTCCTTGGTATACTGGGCTTCCGACAGTTGCGCCGGATCCACGCCTTTGCCCACCAGGAAATCCACGATGGCCTTGGAGCGGGCCTGCAGCAGGGCCAGGTAGTCTTCCTTCTTCTTGCCCTTGTACCAGGTGTAGAGGCGGACCTCCACCTTCTGTTCCGGGTATTCCTTCAATTGCCTGGCCAACTGCTCCAAGGGAGGTTCGGCCTCCACGGTCAGCTCCGCGGTGGAGGAGCGGAACCGCACCAGGGGGTAGGTCTGCACCGGCTGGAACGCGGGCATGGCCTTGTCCGGGCAGCCGTCCTCGTCGTCCACGCCGTTCACGGTCTCGGCGGCCATGGGGCACTTGTCCACTTCGTCCTTGATGCCGTCCTTGTCGTTGTCCGCTTCCGGGCAGCCGTCGTCGTCTTCGAAGGCATCCTTGTCTTCCTTGGCTTCCATGCATTTGTCCGAGCCGATGCACGTGGAGGCGTACTTGGACGACAGCCCCTTTTCGCCGACCCAGGGATCGCAGACGCCGTCCGCGTCATTGTCGGGCTCCGGGCAGCCGTCGTTGTCCTGGAAACCGTCCATGTCTTCCGGTTCGTTCGGGCATTTGTCCTTGGTATCGGGAATGCCGTCCTTGTCATTGTCCGGATCCGGGCAGCCGTCGCCGTCCTCGAAGCCGTCCCTGTCCTCGGCCACTTCCACGCACTTGTCCGAACCCTTGCACTTGCCCGCGTACTTGTCGCCCTGGCCCTTTTCCGCCACCCAGGGATCGCAGACGCCGTCGGCGTCATTGTCCGGATCGGGGCAGCCGTCGTTGTCCTGGAAGCCGTCCATGTCCTCGGGATCGTTCTTGCACTCGTCGAACTTGTTGGGGACGCCGTCATCGTCGGCGTCCAGGGCGAAAACGGGTTTGGCGCAAAGCGCGGCCGCCAGCACGAACGCGGCATTCAGGTATTTCATCGGAGGACCCCTCTGGTGGCGAAAAAGGACGGAAGCGAAAGGATGCAAAAGGACGGAGGAAAAGGTAAAAAAATCCCTTCAGAATGCATTCTTGCCGTTCTCCGGGCCGCCGCTCCGCATCCAGGCCAGGGCGCATGCGGCGGCGGCCACGGCGATGCCGCCGGACGCCAGGTAGACCGCGCGCAAGGAAACGGCATGCCATAGCAACCCCGCCGCCAGCCCCGCCAGGGAGGAAGGGATGCCCGCGTAGAAAACCGGCGCCAGGGCCTGCAGGGCGGCGCGCTCCTCCCGCTTATAGGTCCGGTCCAGGTAGACGCTGAACCCGGTCAGGGCCCCGGAAAAAAAACATCCATGCAGGGAGAGGGCCAGGTAATATTGCCACACTTCGCCCGCCAGGGCCAGCCCCGCCAGCTTGAGGACGGTCCCCAGGATCCCGAGCCCGATCACGTAACGCAGGCCCGACCGGCGCAGCACGGCCGCGCACAGGAGCATCAGGGGCACTTCGCAGGCCGTCGACACCACCCAGGCCATGCTGATGGTCCGCTGGCCCTCATGCCAGCGATCCACCAGGTAGTTCCCCTGCACTCCCGTGGCCATGACGTTGGCGAAGTTCATCACGCCCAGGAGGATCAGCAGCCGGAACGTGCGCGGCTCCCGCAACAGGCGCAAGGCGGCCGCGAAGGTGGGGATGGAGCTTCCGCGCCCGGGCGCGGACATCCTTCCGCCGCCGCCCGGACCGGGGTCCGTCCGGTACTCCCAGATCACCGCCGCCAGCGCGCCCAGCAGGGAAAGCGCGAATCCCCCGTACAGCAACGGCAGATCGTCCAGGGTCGGGAAGAACACGCTGACGACGCATCCCACCAGGAATCCCAGGGTGCCCAGGCTGCGCAGGCGGAAGAAGGCCCCGTGGCCGCGGGTGCGCAGGGACTCGAAGGTGCAGGCCGCGTTGAGGGGGAAGATCCCGGCGCCGCAGAACGAGAAGGCGCAGAAGCAGATCAGCAAGGGCCAGAATCCCCGCGCATGGGGCAGCGCGGCCAGGGCGATCCCCGCCCCCGCGAGCATCAGCATCAGGGGCGGCCTGGGGCCGCGGAAACGGCGGATGATGGAGACCTGGAACAGCGGGGACAGGATCCCCACGCCCTGGCCGGCCATGATGATGAAGCCTATCTGCAGGCCCCGGATGCCCCGGCTTTCGAACAAGTAGGAATGGAACTGGCCGGAGGAGAAGCCCACGAAAATGAGGAACATGGAAAGGCCGGCGCCCCAAAGGGAAACGCCGCCGTCCGGCAGGTCCGGGCCGGGCGGTTTTCCGTCCCATCGTACCCCCGGTGCCCGCTGGGATGCGGACGATTCCCCCGTCTGGCTCAATGCGATACCCGGGAGCAAGTATAGCAAACCCCGGGATCGCCGCGCAGTCGCAACCCCGGCGTTACCCCGGGGCGGCGGACGGCCTTGGCAGGGCGTTGAAAAAGTCCGCGCGGGCGTCGGCCCGCTCGCACGGCCTTTGACCTCGCGGGGACTTTTTCAACACCCCGTCAGCGGGAGGGATTCCAGACGAATACCTGGTTGCGCGCCCCGGATTTGGTCTGCACGCTGATCAGGTACCGGCCCCGGCCCAGCATGCGGCCGTTGGCGTCCCGCCCGTCCCAGGTCCAGCGGCCGACGGCGGCCGCGCGGGATTCCGGGCGGTAGGTGAACAGCAGCTTTCCGTGGAGGTCGTAGATGCGGATGGACTCCAGTTCCACCGGCGCCTTCCAGTCCAGGAACAGCGTGGATCCGCGCACGGCCAGGTCGAAGTAGAGCATGGTCCGGGGCGCTTCCGCCAGGCCGGTGGCGATCATCCCCCCGGAGATGTCGTTCTCCGGGGTCACCGCCTGCGGCTCCGAGGCCAGGAAAGCCGTATACTGGCTCAACACCTGATAATCCTCCGAGATGCGGATGATGGCCGCCTTGTTGGAGGCCGTGGTCCCCTGGGCCAGGGTGAGCTGTCCGATCTTCTCGCGCGCCCACAGCTTGGGCACGGCCCAGCTCAGG
Source organism: Fibrobacteria bacterium (assembly GCA_035275285.1). Taxonomy (GTDB): domain Bacteria; phylum Fibrobacterota; class Fibrobacteria; order UBA11236; family UBA11236; genus Chersky-265. Next base: position 30,119 of record DATENA010000305.1, read on the forward strand.
GCGTCCCCCATGCCGAAGTCGACGCTGCGGGAGAGGGTCACGGGAATCCCTTGCTTCAGCGCCGTCAAGGTGACCCTATGCGTCCCCTCCCCGTCGAACTTGCCCGAGAGGCGGTACGGCAGGCCCAGGTAGAGGCGGTCGGATACGGGGGCCAGCACGTCCGCGGTCGCCAGGCCGCCGAAATCCGCCTTGATGCCCTCCAACTGGGGCGCCTCGATGCGCTTCCAGGCGGATTCCACCAGGGGACCGGCCGCGTCCCCGGCCACCACGGGGGTAGCGAATCCGTTACCCACCTTGGCGCACTCTTCCAGGAAATAGCGGTTCAGGCTGTTCCCGGCCCCGAAGGTGAGGATGGTGGGCTTGGAGGGATGGCCGGAGATGGCGTGCAGGATGGCGGTCTCATTGGTGATGAACCCGTCGGTGAGGAACGCGAAGAAGCGCTGCTTGTCCCGATCGGAGGGCACCGCCAGGGCCGCGTTCACGGCGTTCAAGAGTTCCGTGCCGCCCTGCACGGCCAGGCCCCGGATGAAGGTTTCGGCCTTGGCCACGTTCTGGGGGCCGGCGGGAACCGGGGTATTGTTCCCGAAGGCGTAGGTGACCTCGTTGCTGAACGCCAGCACGTCGATCCTGTCGTCCGGGGTGAGCCGGGAAAGGATGTTGAGGGCGATCTCCTTTTCGCGCTCCAAGGGCCAGCCTATCTGGGAGCCGGAAACGTCGATCAGCATCACCAGTTCCATGGCCCCGCGCTTGCCGGCGAACAGGGAGGGATCGGGATACAGGTTCAGCATGAAGAAGCCCTGGCCGCGGGAGTCCGTGGACAGCGCCACGGAGAAATCCTGGGCGGCGGAGGCGCGCTTCATGCGCAGGACGAAATCCCGGTTGGGATAGGTGGCCACGGGCTTGAGCATGGCCGCGCGCGTGAAGGCCAGGAACGGCTTGTCATTGGGCTCCACCAGGCGGCGCTCTTCGAGGCTCTTGCGCATGTCCGGCAGGCCTCCGATGTCGACGGGATGCGTGGGCGAATAAACCGATCCCAGCTCCACCCCCGACTGGATGAGCACGTTGAACTGGAACTCCGGGCCCGAGCGGACCTCGGGCGGATTCCAGGGATTGGCCGCGGCGGAAACCTTCCGGGCGGGATCCGACTGGTAGCGGGGGCCGATGCGGGTGGGAAAGGCCAGCTCCAATTCGCCGTCCGCGTACTTCAGCGGCATGGACAAGCGGATTTCCACGTACGCGGTCTCTCCGGGCCCCATGCTGGCGATGCGCTGCATGAAAATGTTCGGCCTTTCCTGCAGCAGCAGGGCGGCCTGCCCGCCCGCCTGCTTGATGGAATCGTACTTGGCCTGCGCCATGTCCCGTTCCAGGATCTTGGCCACGTAGAGGGAGTCGCGGTATTCGTATTTCATGCCGTGCACGGCGCCCTGATCGGGAAGGGGGAACAGGTACACCACTTCGGTTTTCGCCTTGAAAGGGTTCACGAAGCGTTGGGATACCACCGCCTGGGCGATGGCATCGGTCACCACCACGTTGACCCGGGTGAAGGCGGGCGAAATGGCCACCTGGCGCCTGGTTTCCGGATCCACCATGCCGCACAGGGGCCCGTGCAGGGAGTCGAGGGGAATCTGGGCGCAGAGAACGGATGGGATCCAGGCCGTTGCCCAAAACGAAAAGGCCAGGCGGGAAAGGACGCTACCGGTCATGGCAGGCTCCGGTTAAGGTTGTCCTTTTCCCAAACAAAACCCATGCCAGGGCAAAACCCGAGTCCGGCCTTTGAAAACGGGTGATTTGAAGGACCGGAAGCCCAGATCGTCCGGTTTCAGTCGACCACAGGCATAGGGGAGCCGGTCAGAGCCTGACGGCCCTGGTCAGGCCTTGCCAAGCCTCGGAAAAACGGCGCCCCCGGCGGCCGGGCAATGGACTCAGTCCGCGCCCATGGTCTTGGAAAGCTTGTTGTACAACCCGAAGAGCAGCAGACTGGGCGCCCATTGCCCGACGAACAGGCTTGCCAGGCGCCTCCCGCTCAATTGCAACGCGGCCGAAACGGCCATGGCGATCAGCGCGGCGAACGGGAAAACCAGGGTCGGCGTCCTCGAGGCCACGGATTCGGTGAACCGGTTCACCTTTTCCGCGCCGTCCCGCATCCGATGCTTCGCTTCGATCTCTTCTTCGGTTTCGGTCCAGGATGGGATGGAAGTTTCCATGATGCAGACTCCTTGTTGAAGGAACATGCGGCGGGCCATGAATTGAAGATAAATTCCCCAGTCGCAAGGCATTTCAAAAACGTTCCCTACCCGTAACAATAGAGATACGGTCAATCGGCCGCGCGAGACGCCCGGCAAAGGCATGGAGAGAGATTTCCTGTTGGAAATATTGACAGGCTTGGGATTTCCTGACCGTTTTGATCCCGGCGTCCGCCGGATTCCGGAACGCGGGCCCGGGGCCTGGTTCCGCCTTTCCCCGCCCGCGACTCCGCGTCAACGCTTAGGGCCGGTGTACAGGTATTTCGGGCGCACGATGGGCACGCCTTTGCCGCCCCGGGCTTCCTTGCGCTCGTAGACGATCTGGCCGGCGATGCCGACGCAACGGGACAGGCCGAACAAGACCGTGTAATAATTCTCGTCGGCCAGGCCGCAGGCGCTCATCAGGCATCCGGAAACCGCATCCACGTTGGGATACGGATCGGCGGCCTTGCCTTTTTTCTTCAGGATCTCGCTGCCCACCTTGCGCAGGGTCACGGCCAGGCGGAAAAGGGGATCCTTGGGCGCGATTTTCTCGCCCAGGCCGTATTGCACCGTGGCGCGGGGGTCTTCCACGCGGAGCACGGCATGGCCGAATCCGTAGAGGACGCCGCCCTTGGCGAGCAGGTTCTCGACGTACTCGTAAACGACCTTTTCATCCGTCGGATCCTTGATGTCCTTGCCGATGTCCT
>DATENA010000306.1:0-12980 GCA_035275285.1 Fibrobacteria bacterium
TGGGCGTGAAGGTGCTGCGCTTCGGCAAGGAGGATTTCTCCACCGTCCTGCGCCTGGGCAAGCAGATGCAGGTGAGCCACACGGATACCATTACGGTCATGATTTCCAAGCGCAAGGCCGTGGAAGTCACCATCGGCGGCAAGTCCGTGATTCCGGAAAAGAAAAGGTTTAAAATATACGGGAACACCCTGAAGACCTTCTGAATATGACCGTCATCCTCATCCTCACCGCCCTGGTGCTTCCCCTGGCCCTCCTGTACCTGACGGTGGCCGCCAACGAGTTCGAAAAGAGCACGCGGCAGCTGGGGGAGGCCATCCGGAAGCGGTACGTGTACGAGCCGCCCCAGAAAACCGGGGCGGCGGAAAAGGCCATGAAATCCATGGTGAAGCTCCCGGGCAAACCCTGACCGGGGCGGCCCGGCAACCAGACAGCAGAGGCGGAAGCGGTGCGTAAAGCGGAAATCAATCGTAAGACCAAGGAAACCGACGTCCGGCTCTCGCTGGATCTCGACGCGCCCTTCGACGGCCCCATCGATACGGGCTCGGCGTTCCTGGACCATATGCTGGACCTGCTGCGCAAGCACAGCGGCATCGGCCTCACGGTGGCATGCAAAGGCGACACCGACATCGACATGCACCACTCGGCCGAGGACATCGCCATCTGCCTGGGCGAGGCGTTGCTCGAAGCCGTGGGCGACAAACAGGGCATCGAACGCTACGGGTTCTATTACGTGACCATGGACGAGGCCCTGGCGCGCTGCTGCCTGGACCTTTCCGGGCGCATCGGCTTCGTCTACAACGCGGCCATCCCCACGGCCCGGATCGGCAACCTGGACACGGAGCTGGTGCACCACTTCTTCCAGAGCGTCGCCGAGAACGCCAAGATGAACCTGCACATCGATCTGCTGCGCGGGACCAACACCCACCATTGCATCGAAGGCATGTTCAAGGCTTTCGCCCGGGCCCTGTCCATGGCCATCTCGCCGTCCCGGCGCGTACAGGGAGTGCCCTCCACCAAGGGGACCCTGAACGCGTAGCCTCCGCCTTCCCGCGTCCGCCCGCGGCGTTCCGGCCGCGCTGGCCTTCCTCGCCCTCCCTCTCGCCTTCGCCGGGGATCCCCTCGGGCCTTTGGCGCTGACCGTAACGCCCCGCTCGCAATCCGCAGCGCCCGCGGCGCTCCGGGCCGGACCGGCGCGGGCGCCGGGCGCGGCCTGGACCGCGCAGGATTCCCTGGCCGCCGTCCGCATCGTGGAGGCGCTCCTCCACCGCCCGGAGTCCGTCGATTCCCTGACGGCGGGATCCCTCACCCGCGACCACGTCCTGGGGTTCGGCCGCCGCCTGCGCGAAGCCTGGATCAACCCCGCCGGCGCGCTCGGATTCTCGCTGAAGATCTTCTATGCCGGGACCCACCCCGCCAGCTTCGAGGCCAGGCCGGTGATGAATTACGGGGGGTTGCGCGCGCGTTACCAGGCCGTCCTGTCGCCTGCCTTCAAGACCCGTCCCAGGGCGGACGGAAGGGGCCTGGACGCCGAGCCTTACCGCTGGAACATGGCCGCGGCGGCGGCGGCGCTGCCCGCGGATTCCCTGCGATTGGGGGGCGATTCCCTGCCGGCCCCCTCCGTCCTCGAGGCGCTGTCTTTCTACATGACGCCCTATTCCGGCACCTTGTACGGCATCCGCGGCGGGGAAACCGGGCAGATGCTGGAGAACCGCGACCATTTCCTGGGGCTGGCGGAAATCCTGATGGCGGACAAGCATCTCGCGCGTTACCTGCTGCGCAGCGTCAATCCCGCCACGCGCCTCACGGCCGCGGAGTTCATCATCCGCCACAAGGAAAGCTTCGCGGAGTTCGATTCGCTGGAACGGACCGCCTTCCGCGCCGTGTTCTCCAATCCGCCCAAGGCCGCCACCATGCGGGCCGGCATGGAAACCAGCGAGGATGCGCGCAAACTGGTCCTGGAATGCGCGGGGCGGGAAATCCGCCGGGACGGCCGCGGCGTGTTGCGGATGTACTGAAAAAGGATCAGGACTGGGGCTGGGCCTGTCCCGCCAGGATCCGGGCGACGCTGGCCACCAGATCGCCCGGGGTGAAGGGCTTGGGGAGGAATCCCGCCGCCCCCGATTCCACGTCCCGGAGCATCCTCTCATCGTCCGCATAGGCGGACATGTACAGCACCCGGATTTCCGGGCGCAGCATGCGCATCGACTGGGCCAGGTCGCACCCATTCAGTCCCGGGTTCATGCGTATGTCCGTGAGCAGCAGGTGGATGGGGAAGGGATGCTTTTCGTTGACGTACAGCGCATCCTCTCCGCTGCATCCGAAAATCACCGTATACCCTTCCATGTACAGGACGGTTTTGGCGAGCTGGAGGACGGACTCGTTGTCGTCGACTACCAGGATGGTTTTTTCCATGGGCCTCTCTCCTCGGCTGGTCCGGTCCCATTGTATGCCCGAGGGACGCCTCGTTTCCAGTAGCTAGCTTTCGCGCCGGCGATGGAACAGCATTTTCCGCGCGAATCGCCGCTCCGCTTCAAAAAACCTCAGCGGAAAAGCGCGGCGGCTCTTTGCGGAATTCAGGTTGCGGGACCTTTTCAGGGATTTTGCCGGGCGGTCACGGCCCGTGACGGCCCGTGCCGAAAGGGCAAAGCGGCCGCCGATCCGGCCGAGGCCCGGCTTACTCCGGTGCGCATTGACAAGATCACGGCCCGCCTCCGTCATTGCCCTCGTCGCAGTACCCCGGTACAGCTCCTCGGGCTGCTTAGGGGGCGGGGCCGCTTCTCTGTGACACTTCCTGCCCGTGCTCTTGTCAATGCGCACCGGAGTAACGGGCCATGGGCCTACCGGCCCATGGCCTTGGCATATAAGGCTTCGTATTGCGGCACGATGCGTTCGGGATGGAAGGAGGCCTCCGCCGATTTGCGCCCCGCCTTGCCCATGGCCAGGCGCATTTCCTTGGACTTGCCCAGGGCGATGGCGTGCCTGGCCATCCGATCCACGTCTCCCACCTCCGCCAGGAATCCGTCCTTCCCATGGGTCACCACTTCCGGGATGCCGCCCGAACGGGTGGCCACCACGGGGATCTCGCAAGCCATGGCCTCCAAGGGCGCCAGGCCGAAGCTTTCCACTTCCGAAGGGAACAACAGCACGTCCGAGCACCCCAGGATGCTGACGATGTCCAACTGCTTGCCCAGGTAACGCACGTGTTGCTGCACGCCCAGCTTGGCGGCCAGCTCCTTGGCGTCGCGCAGCATGGGGCCCTCTCCCACCAGCACCAGCACGCCGTCCACCTCCTCGCGCACCCCGGCGAAGATCTTGATGACGTCGGGGATGCGCTTGACCGGGCGGAAATTGCTCACGTGGATGTAGACGGGCTGCTCCGGGCGGGCGAACGCGGAACGGTGGCAGCCGAAGGCGGTGCGCCGGAACAGTTCCAGGTCCACGAAGTTGTGCACGCGGTGGATGGGCCGGGTCGGCTGGAAAACGTCTTCCGTCATCTTCTTGAGATAGTCGGAAACGGCCGTCACCACCGTGCTTTCATTGATGCTGAAACGCGTGATGTCGAAAAAGCTCTTCTCCTGGCCCACCAGGGTGATGTCCGTCCCGTGCAGGGTGGTGACCACGGGGATGGAGGCGGGGCGCATCAATTGCGAGGCCAGATAGGCGCTGATGGCATGGGGGATGGCGTAATGCACGTGCAGCAGGTCCAAGCCCTCCTGGACGAACACGTCCTTCATCTTGGCGGCCAGGGCCAGATCGTAAGGGGGATGCTCGAAAAGCGGATAGGGCTCCATGTCCACGGTGTGGAAATAGATGCGATCCTGGAAATCCCGTTGCAGGCGGTACGGGATGGTGGAGGTGATGAAGTGGATCTCGTGGCCGTGCTTGGCCAGGAACTTGCCCAGCTCGGAAGCCAGCACGCCGCTGCCGCCGTAGGTGGGATAACAGGTGATGCCGATTTTCATGCGAATCTTTCCCCGCCCAGGGCGGTAAGATCATGCACTTCCGGGAGCTCGTTGGACACGAAGGCCTCCGCGTAGCGGCGCTTGATGCGCGAGCCCCAGAAGCGGTTGCGGACGGACAGGAACTCCATGAATGCGGGGCTGGCCAGGTCCGTCTTGCCTTCGAAGTTCCCGGCCTCGGGATTGTGGAACTGGCTTTTGTAGCACAGCACGGCCTTGAGCTTGGCCTCCCAGAAGGGCGTGATGTCCACGCAGAAGGAAGGCTCGTGCAGCTCCATGCCCACGAAATGGAAGAGCCGTCCGGGGCGGTGCGGCTTGCCCGCCACGTCCAGCTTGGCCAGGCCGGACTTGTACACCGCCTGCTTGACGATGCGGGAGGTCAGCTCGTGATCGGGATGCTCTTCCCGCCAATGATGGGTGATGACTATCTTGGGCCGCCACAGCCGGATCTGATCGATCAAGCGCTTCTGCGCCTCCCAGCCGTCCGCCAACCGGCCGTCGGGCAGCCCCAGGTTGACGCGCCCGGCCTTCAGCGCCTTGGCCGCGGCCTTGGCCTCCTTGGCGCGGATCTCCGGGGTCCCGCGGGTGCCCATGGAAGCGTCGGTCATGTCCACCAGCACGCCGCGCCTGCCCAGCGAGGCCAACCGGAGCAGGGTCCCGCCGCAGCCGAGTTCGATATCGTCGGGGTGGGCGCCGATGGCCATGTAGTCTACGGAGGAGGAGGGGGAAGCGGAGGATTTGGAAAGGGGGGTGGATTTAGGCAAGGGAGGACCCTCCGGGATATATCCCGTCGGGAGTCGGGGTTCGGGAGCCGGGAGTTAAGGCAAGAAGGAAGAGGGAGGAAAGAAATGGGCGGCTGGGGCTGACGGCAGGGCATTCAAATGCCGCTTCCCCGTTGCGCATCAAGAGCGGAATCTCCGCCGCCGCAACGGGCCATTTCTTTACTCCCGACCCCCGACTCCCGACTCCCGACTTTTTGCCGTTCAATCGTCCCATCTCTCACTCCCCCCCATACTCAATCAACTGCAACTCCGTACTCAAAGGATCGACCACCGCCCTAAGCTTAGCCAAACCCTCCCGGCCGATGGCGTTCAACAGGGATCCCAGGTTCAAGTGGCGGTCCTGTCCCATGCCGTTGCCCAGCCAGCGCAAGTGATCGAACAGGGGCTGCCGGGACTGCGCCGTGGCCGAATAGGCCGCTTTTTCCAGGCTGCGCAGGTAGCGCTTCCAGGAAGCGGCGAGATCCCGTTCGAAACGCTCGATGGGGCCGGCGTCCCGGAAATGGCGGGCGTGGGCCTTGCGCACCCCTTCCAGCCATTTTTCCGCGGGCGCAAGGGAGGCGGCGGCGGAGGCCGGGTGGCCGCGCCAGGTGCGCTCCGTGAGGCGCGCGCGCAGGGCCGCGGGGCCGAAGCGCACCAGCTCCGGCAGGTCCAGGCCTTCTCCCAGGAAGGCCTGGAAGGCCGCTTCATGGGCCACGGCCGCGGTCATGCGGGGCTGGACCAGGGGCATGTCCCCGGTGGTTTCCAGGAACAGCGGCGCCAATTGCGCGAAGTAGCGGAGCTCCGCGGGCCCCAGCACGTGGCCGAGCACGGGGAAGACGGCGTCCGCCGCCAGCGGGCGGCTGAACACGTCGTGGGTCAGCTCCATGCCGGCCAGATCGGCGCGTAGGTCATGGGAAGGGCGGTCCGGCGCATAGATGATTTGCCCGCCGGGCTTGCGTTCGCCGAAAAGCCGGTGGCGCTCGCCTCGGCGCAGCGCGAAGGCATGCACCACGCCGTCGCGGATTTCCACTTGGGCGGGAATGCCCGCGGCCGCGGCGGAAGCCGTGCCTTGGCGCAGGGACGCCTGCCAGGATTCCCAATCCCCTATGGCCCGCTCCAGGACGGGACGGGCCAGGGCGCGCAGGTTGCGCGAATACCCGTCCACGAACAGGATGCCTTCGCGTCCCAGCTGGGCCTGCGCCAGACGGAGGAACCCCCCGCTCAGGCTGCTGGGGGCGGGATAGGCCCGGCCCATCTGTTCGAGCGTTTCCGGGTTCCAGACCGCGCCCAGGCGCTTGAGCAGGTCGCGCAATTGCGCGTCGTCCACGCGGCGCTCGCCCATGGCCAGGGGCCTTTCCGGGTCGGGAAAGGCGAGCCGCAAATCGCCATGCACCTCGGCGGCGCGCGGGTCCGGCAAGTCCACGTGATTGCACTCGTCCAGGTCCGCATCGTCCCCCGCCACCCAGAAGACGGGGATGACCGGCCGGCCCAGGCGCGCGGTCCAGTCCCGCGCCAGCGCCGCGCAGGTCAGGGCCTTGTAGTACCAGAGGATGGGGCCGCCCAGGAGGCCCGGCTGCTGGCCCGTGAGCAGAAAGACCGCTTGGCCCGATCCCGCCGCGTCCAGGTTGGCCCGCTGTTCCGGCGCCAGGGGGGCGAAGGCGTTCTCATGGCGGAGGAATTCCTGCAAGCGCTTGCCGGCATGGCCGCCGCCGGCGTTCCGGCTATCGAGATGGACCAGCCGCCGCGCCACGTGGGCTTCCGATCGGAAATGGCCGCCGGGATAGATGGCGGCGCTCACGCCGGCCCCGGCAGCGCCCGCGCCCTGGCCCGCCGGGGCGAAGAGCACCCGCTGGGCGGCATCCTCGGCGGGCAGGCGGGAATGCAGGGAAACGCGCATGGCCTTCAGGGAACCGTGGCCTGCAGGAGCAGGGCCATGCGCGGGGATTCTTCGGGATGGTAAGCGGCGCCGGTTTCGTCCCCGAAGGTGGCGACGTGGCGCAGGGAGAAGCGCGCGGCCAGGGCGAGCGCGGCATCGTATTCGTACAGGCGGACGCGTTCCTGGTAATGCTCCACCTCGCCGCCGGGGCGGCGGATCTCGATCTCCTTGATCACGACGGCGCCCGGGCCCGAGACCGGGCCTTCCAGCCTGCGCCTCTGCTCCACCTCGGAACCTTCGAGGACGCGGAGATCGTGGGGCACCAGGTGCTTGATCAGGTGGCCTTTGTTGATGAGATCGAGGAAAAGGAAGCCGCCGGGCTTGAGAACGGAGACGAATTGCGCCAGCGTTTCCACGTCTTCTTCGAAGGTAGCAAAGTACCCGAAGGAAGTAAAAAAGGAGGTTACCAGATCGAAACCTGCGGACCGGAAAGGCAAGTGGCGCATGTCCCCGCGCGCCACCATGAGCCCCGCGGCGCGCGCATCGAGGAGGAGCGGCAAGCTCAAATCCAGTCCCACGCTGCGCGCGTGTCCGCGCTTGCGCAGGATCTCCAGGTGCCGCCCCGGCCCGCAGCCGATGTCCAGAATACGCCACTCGGGTGTTACGGGTAACTCGCGCAATACGAAGCGCACCTGCGCTTCGGCTTCCTTGAAATCGCGATGGGGATAGAGCTTCTTGTAGGTCTCGCCGAACCAGCGCTTGTACCAGATCCTATCCATGGGAGACCAGGGAGAAGAAGAAGAAAAGATTTTGCAAATTGAAAATTGAAAATTGAAAATTGAAGAATGGGCCTTTGGGCCCGGGCTTCCGGTTTACGAACGGAGGGGAGCGATATGCAATTGGTTTTCCAATTTGCATATTGCGATTTTCAATTTTCAATTTGCAAAGGATTTGAATCGCGGCCCGCATAGGGAACGCCAGCGGAGACCGGCCGGGCCGCGGTCGGACCCCGGAGGATCCTCCCTTACGCCGGTACCAGCGCCGCCGACATTTGCTGCAGGGCGGCGTAGAAATCCTCGGTCTGGGGCGGGATGCTGCAATGGGCGGTGAGGGCCTTGGGATTGCGGAACTTCAGCGGGGGCAGTTTCTTGCTCTTGCTGAAAACGATGACGGGCTTGGGGTTGATGTCTTCCAGCACGCCGAAATACTTCAGCAGGGAGACGCAGCGCTGCCAGCTCTGGTGATCCACCAACATGCCGTCGAACGCGCCCAGGCGGCCGCGGGACAGCACGGCGGCCAGGTCGAAGGTCTGGAAATTGTGGGGAGTGGACGTGAGGAGATCCTCCAGATGTTTGCGGAGGCTGCTGTTTTCGGAAAACACCACTAATTTCATGTCCCGGCATTCCTTTCGGTCCGGGCGGATAAATGCATCCGCTCCCGACCCAAGTCGTTTGAGGGCATAAATCTAACAAGTTGATGCCGAAAACGGAAATCCGCCCCGCCTATCCCAAAACGGCCCGAATGGAGGCGGTTGTAATGCTTTCCAGCTCGGAAACGACCTCCGGACCGGCATTCAAGGGCAGGAGCCAGTACACGGTATCGCCCAGGGTACGCAACAGCGCGCCCCGGGCCACGGCCTCCTGGTAGACCCGGAAACCCGTCCGGGCCCCGGCTCCCGAAGCGGAAGCTACGGCTCCCGAAGCGGAAGCTGCGGCTCCCGAAGCGGGAAGGACCAGTTCCGCCGCCGCCACCGCTCCCAGGCAGCGCAGGTTCTTGAGCCTGCCGGTATCCCGGGCCACCCGGCCCAGGGCGGCGGCCAAGACGGGCTGGTTGCGTCCGACCTGGCCCAGTATGTCCTCGTCCCGGTACACGTTCAGGGCTTCCAGGGCCACGGCGGCGGCCAGGGCGTTGCCCGCGAAGGTGTTGGAATGCAGGAAGTCCCGCCCGTGCCCGTAGTCCCCGTAGAACAGTCCGTAAATGTCCTCGGAAACCAGGACGGCGGACATGGGAAGCCAGCCCGCGGTCAGGCCCTTGGATAGGCAGACGATATCGGCGGCAATGCCGGCATGGTCGCAGGCGAGCCGGGTCCCGGTGCGGCCGAAACCGGTCAGGATCTCATCGGCGATGAGGTACACCCCCCGTTCCCGGGTCCAGGCCCGCAGGCGGCGCAGGAAATCGGCGCTGTAGAAACGCATGCCGCCGGCCCCCTGCAGGATGGGCTCTATCACCACCGCGCACAGCCCCGCCAGGTTCGTCTCCAATTGCGCTTCCAGGGCCGGCCAGACCGGGGAGCAATCCGCCCACAAAGGATGGGCCTCCGAATCCACGTAAGGCAATCCCCGCAGGAAGGAGACCGGGGGCAGCAGTTCCCGGTAGGCTTCCCGATAGAGGCCCAGATCGCCCAGGGCCAGGGTCAGGGCGGTTTCGCCGTGGTATCCGTTCTCCAGGGCCAGGAACCGGCTCTCGCCCGTCCCCTGGATCTTCTTGGCGTGCAAGGCCATTTTCACGGCCACTTCCACCGCGGTGGATCCGTCCCCGGCGTAGAACACGCGGGTGAGTCCCGGGGCCAGGGAAGCCAGGCGCTCGGACAGCTCCACGATCACGTCGTGCGTGGTATTGGCCAGGATGACGTGCTCGAAGCGCTCCATCTGGCGGGAAAGGGCGGCGCGCAGGCGCGGGTGGCCGTGGCCCAGGGATTTGCACCACCAACTGGAAACGGCGTCGATGATTTTGCGACCGTCCTTGAGGTGGAGATGGCAGCCTTGCGCGCCCACGATCTCCAGGGGCGGGAAGGCTTCGTAGTCCCGCATCTGGGAGCAGGGATGCCAGAGGTGCCGCAAATCCCGGCCGACCAGATCGGACATGCTATTCGAGGAGGGGAAAGGCCGATGCGCCCCGCCGGGCGGGGGAATCGATGACGCGGGCGGAGTCGGGGATCCTCTCCAGCACCCACTCCGGCGAGCCTTTGCCGCGCTCGCTGTCCGCGATCTTCATGTGCATGGAGCGCAGTTGCGGCCCGGTGCGCAGCAGCACGGTATAGAGGCCGGGAGGCAGGTTGCGGGGACGCAGGGTCCAATCCCCCGCCTCCAGGGTATAGGCGGTGCGCGCCAGCGTGCGGCCGGCGCCGTTGCGTATCTCGGCCGTAACATCCTGGTTACTGAGCATGCGCAGCGAGAAGCCCTCCTTGGCGGAGAAGGTCAGGCGCTTGAGCGGGGCGGGCCGCTTGAAACGGGCCTTGATGGGATCGGGGGACGGGGCGGAGGGCGATCCGTCCCGGACCGCGGGAACGGCCTGGGTCTTGGGGGCGGCGTCCGGCCCGGCGGACGGGCGGAGGGCCGCCGATTCCGCGCCCAGAGCCGGCAAGACGGACCAGCACAGGAAAGCGAAGAGCGGGCGTAGGGTCGGCTGCGTCATTTCCAATCCCTTCCCAGGGGTGGCGGGGTGGCGGATCGGCGGGTAAAGCTAATCACAGAGCCCCGCCCCCGCAATAATGAGCCGGAGGATACCCCATTTAAACGCCGTTTTGCCGCTTTCCCGAAACATCCGCATGCCAGGGACCCGCCGCCCCGAACTCCGCCAGCTCGACGGCGGCCATGGGGGCGGCCGCTTTCAGCATGGCTTCCGCGAATTCGGCCTCGGGATCGGATTCCGCCAGGATGGCTCCGCCGCAGCCCACGCTATATTCCCCGTCCTTATGCACCAAGGTGCGTATAACCATCCCCAAATCCATCGCCCCGTCCCATCCCAGGTACCCCATGGCCCCGGAAAAAACGCCGCGGGGCCGCCGTTCCGCGGCCTCCAGCAATTCCATGGTGCGGATCTTGGGCGCGCCCGTCATGGACCCGCCGGGAAAGCAGGCGCGCACGGCATCGATGGCGCCGCGGCCCGCCTCCAGCCTGCCCGTCACGGTGGAAACCAACTGCAATACGGTGGGGTGCTCCTCCACCTTCATGAGATCCGGGGCGCGCACGCTGCCGAGCGCGCATACCTTGCCGAAATCGTTGCGGACCAGATCCACGATCATGAGGTTCTCCGAGCGGTCCTTGGCGTTGCCGGCCAGGTCTTCCCGGAGGGCGCGGTCTTCTTCCGGCGTATCGCCGCGGCGGCGGGTGCCTTTGATGGGGCGGCAGGCCAGATTGCCGCGGGCGTCGAGCTTGAGGAAGCGTTCGGGCGAGGCCGAAAGGACGTCTCCCTGGGGCAAGCGGAGGTAGGCGGCATAGGGCGCGGGGTTGGTGCGGCGCAGCCTGCGGTAGACCTCGAAGGGATCGGCCGCCGAGCGGGCCCGCGCCTCATTGGTGAGGCAGGCTTCGTAGGTTTCCCCGCGCAGGATGGCGGCCTGCAAGGCGCGGATGCGCGAGAGATATTCCTCCCGGGGGGCCGAGAGCCGCCAGGGCAGCCGCGGAGCGGGCCGGGCCGTTCCCGGAGGATCCCTCACCAGGTCCAGCATCGAGTCCGGAACGGATCCCCAGCGCGCGGGCAGGGACTCCAGCCAGGCGCGCGCCTCCGGCGCGGGACCGGCCGCCAGGGGGCCTCCGGGCGCGGCGGGTCCCAGGGGCAGGAAGGCGTAGACCTTGCGCGCCGCGGGATCGAAGGCCAGGATGCGATCGGGCTCCAGGAAGACGGCGTCCGGGAACCCGGCCGCGGCCGCGCCGGCCTCCGGTTCCGCGGGCGCGTCCCCGGGATCCCGCCCGCCGGAGAAGCGCTTCAGCCCGTAGCCGAACCATCCGACCAGGCCGCCCCGGAAGGAACCGGGAAACTCCAGGGTTTCCGGTAACCGGCAGGTTTCCGCCCCCCTCAGGTACGCGTCCAGGAACCGGAAGGGATCGGATTCCGCCCCGTTCCGTTCCCGGAACGGCCCGTTCCGCCCCGGGAACGGCCCGTTCCGCTCCGGGAACGATCCGTCCCCGGTCCGCTCGAGCACCCGGATCCGGCGGCCCCGGGCCTCGATCAGCCGCGCGCCCGCGCCCATGTAGGTCATGCGGGGTTCTCCCGGCACGGGCTCGGACAGGGAGTCCAGCCAGAAGGCGGCGGGATGGTCCCGGAAAAAGCGGGCGAAAGCCGCTTCGGGATCGATCCAGGGGAGCTCGCGCGCCTCCAGGACGCGCGGGGGCCGCGCCGCGGTGGGAAGGATCTCCGGGACCGCCGCGGGCCGGTCGGACACGGGGACGGCGCGGCCCCGCAGCCAACGCTCCGAAAGGCCCCGGAAATTGGCGAGCAGCGCCATGCCGTGCCCGGTGCCGATGGATTCGGGATGGAATTGCACGCCGTGGAACGGTTTGTCCGGGAAGCGGATGGCCATGATCTGCCCGTCTTCGGCGGCGGTGGCCGTTACCGTCAAGGCGGAGCCGGCGGTCTCGGCGGCGTCCAGGACCAGGGAGTGGTACCGTACGGCCGGGAAGTCCTGGGGCAGGCCCGCGAACAGGCCCGTCCCGTCGTGATGGATGCGGGAAACCTTGCCATGGCGCGCCAGGGGGGCGGGAACCACCCGCACCCCGGCCGCCATCCCCAGTCCCTGCAGGCCCAGGCACACTCCCAGGATGGGCCGGTCGGGGAAAGCGGCGATGACCCGGGAACATACGCCGAAGTCGCGCGCGTTCCCGGGGTGGCCGGGCCCCGGGGAGATCACGATATTGTCGAAGCGGGCGTTGCGGATCTCCGCAAGGGTCCATTCATCGTTGCGGACGAACAGGGGCTTCTCGCCGTTCACTTCCCACAGGTACTGGAAGAGGATGTGGCTGAAGGAGTCGTAGTTGTCCAGGAGCAGGGTTTTCATTTTCGTATAATTTAGGAATGCTTCGCGAACGCAGGGTCGCCGCCGCGGGATTGCTGGGGCTCCTATGCTTCGCCCATCCTTCCCGGGCCCAGTCCCCGCCGGGCCTCCAGGCCGCCGCCGCCCCGTCCCCGGGGGTGCTGGCCCTGGGCCGGCAGGATTTCTACTGGGTGCCCACCACCGTTCTGGCGGCCGCCGCCGCCCAAATCCGCTATGACCGCATGGCCCCGGCGGACACCGGCGATCTCAGCCGCGGCGGGGACCTTTGGCTCCTCGATCGCTGGGCCGCCGGCACGCATTCCGGGCGCCTGTCCATCGCGTCCGACCTCCTGATCGCGCCGTTGGTCGCCCTGCCCCTGGCGGCCACGGCCTGGGACAGCCATCGGGGCCGGCAAACCTGGGGAGCCGCGGCCGCGGATGGGTTCGTCTTCGGAGAAGCCATGCTCCTTTCCTCCTCCCTCAACCTGCTGGTGCGCTCGGCGCGGATCCATCCCCGCCCCTACGTGTACGGAAAGGACGTCGCGGCCGGGGAACGGCTGTCCGGGCAGGCTTCGGGAAGCTTCTATTCCGGCCACGCCAACGCGGCCTTCCTGGCCGCGGTCTATTTCTCCTAC
>DATENA010000307.1:0-14086 GCA_035275285.1 Fibrobacteria bacterium
GCCACCACCATACTCTTAGACGGGGTCAAAATGCCTCCAATCCTATATCGGTTGTACTCCCTGCCAGGGTGGAAGCCAAAAAAGTTAGTTTAGGCAATCCCGCCGTGCCGGGGTTGCTTACTCTTATCCAGAAAATCATAATGGTTAGCGATGATTTCGAGCCTGTCCTTGGTCGATATGAAGTTCGCCAAATACTTGCCTATGAATTTGTATCGGATTGCGGGACGAGCCTCGATGATCTGGTGGAAGCACGTTTCGGAAACCAAACGGCGGAAGTGCCGCGACCGCCGGAAATAAAAAAGCAATTTCAATATCTGGGCGGCCCTTTTTCCGGGGTTCTTGGCGACCCTTTTGCGAAGGGACTTCCAGCCGGTGCTCCGTCCGCCCCATATTTTAAATATCACAGGACCCTCCCTTTAGAGATTAGGCCGAAAGATGAAAATAGAATCGCAGGTGGCCCTTAATGTATAACCAATACGGATAAATGGCATCTGAAACCTCTTCGCTTTTTCCAAGGTCCGGAACCAGGGTTTCCACCGAGCGATCGCAATCCCGTCCCTTCCGTCTTCGGTCCACGGGATGTGAGGCCCCTTTTTCGGGAAATTCATCTGTAACCAGAGGTAACGATTGTGATTTGAGCCCGTGGTTTCAGATCATGTCGATTGGTTTCCGCCCGGCTCAGGTCCGCCCGGCGGGACCGAGCGTCCGCCAATCAATGGTAGAAACGCAGGACCTGGGTGCGCGCCCTAATGATTTCAAGGGCGTCGATGCGCAGAAGAGCCTTGCTGATATTGGCGTTCCGGGTGGAGTGGGTCAGAAAAATCACCGGCACTTTGTCCGGGTCATGTTCCGGCTTTTGCATTAAGGCGCGAATGGATATCCCTTCTTCCCCGAGGATGGCGGTGACCTGGGCCAATACTCCGGGCTTGTCTACGGTGGTCAGCCGCAAATAGAATTCCGTCTCCAAATCGTCGATTGGAAGCAACTCGGCTCGGTTTCGCTCCGAAAAGAATCCTATCGATTGGATCCTGGGATTACCTGTCGCCAACTGACGCGACAAGGAGACCAGATCGGAAAGGACGGAACTCGCGGTCGGCAGCTTGCCCGCGCCGGAACCCGTCAAGAGGATCGGTCCCACGGCGGAAGTCTTCAAGAAAACCGCGTTCAGCACTCCATTCACGGTGGCTAGCTGATGTTTTTTTTCCAGCAGGACCGGATAAACATCGGCCTGGATCCTCCCAAGCTTATCCTGGGATACGATGCCGAGCAGTTTGATGACGAAGCCCATTTCCTCCGCCATCAGGATGTCCAAAGCCGAGATGGTGGTGATCCCTTCCACATTCATGTTGGCATAGTCCACATACTTGCCATAGCACAAGGATGCGAGCAAGGCGACCTTGTGGGCCGAATCGGTCCCCTCGATATCGAAAGAGGGATCCGCCTCCGCGTACCCCAATTCTTGGGCGGCCTTCAGGGCGTTCAGGAAGGAAAGCTTCTTTCCCGACATTTCGGAGAGGATATAGTTGCATGTGCCATTGATGATACATGCCAGGCCGTGGATATCGTTGGCGATGAAGGATTCCTGCAAAGTCCGGATGATGGGGATGCCGCCGCCCACCGCCGCCTCGAATAGAAGGAAGCAGCCGTTCTTTTCGGCCAAGGGAAATAGATCTTTGCCATGCTTGGCCAGAAGCGCCTTGTTGGCGGTGATTACGTGCTTCCGGTGGGCGAAGGCCGTCTCGACCCAGCTCTTGGGCCGATCTTCGCCACCGGCCAATTCCAGGATCACATCCATGGAAGGATGGCTGGCAAGTTCCAGGGGATCGGTGGTCATCAATGGGGCCAGGCCCTGGAACCTGTCCAGGCGGGCCTGGGAGCGGGAAGCCAAGCCGTTCAATTCGAATTCGAATCCCAGGCTGTTTTTGAAAAACTGCCGGTGGCGATCCAGCAGCTCCAAAACGCCCGACCCTACCGTTCCCAGACCGATTATTCCGATGCGAATCTTCATAGGGTCGAAAGTTAGCAATTCGAGCGCATCCTATTTGCCCCGCGGGGATTGGAGCAGTCTCCCTAAGACTTCAGCGCCCGCCTCCCAAGACGCGGACCCATCGGGGTTGAAGGAACTTCCTGGCGATGCCAACACCTCGATCAGTCCCCGCGAAAGCCCGTCGAAGGTGGGCTGAATATAATGGGAGTCCGTTCCGCCCGCCTCCCTCAACTCCGGGATATCCGTTGCCAACACTTTGGCGCCGCATGCCCTGGCTTCGAGGACCGGCATCCCGAAACCTTCGTAGAGAGAAGGGAACACGAAGGCATCACAAGCTGAGTAGAGGGTTGGGAGGTCGGAGTCGGCTACGAAACCCAACGGAAGGATGTCCTTCCGCCGGTCTTCCGAAGCTTGGGCGAGCAATGCGATCAGTTTCTCTTCTTTCCAGCCCCGGCCCCCGGCCAAGACCAGTTTTCTGTTTCCCAATCGCCCCCGCGCCTTCAACTGCAAGAAGACCTGGATGAGCATGCCCAGGTTTTTCCTGGGCTCCCAGGTCGCTACCCCCAAAATGTAGGGTGCATCGACTCCCAAGGCCTTCAGGCGCATCCAAGCGTCCTTGCCGGGGACAGGGCGGAACGTTCCGTCCGTCGCCGGCGGAACGACCGCATCCGCTTCCCTTCCATGATGCTTGAATATCCGATCCGCCGTTCCCTGGGAAATGGCCGTTACGATATCCGCGCGCAGGACATCGCGCCGAAAGAACAGCCGATGCGCTATTTTATGGGTCCCGATCATGGACTCCGGCGCCAACAGGTAATTCAAGTCATAAACGGTAACCAAGGTTCTTACGGATTTCGGAAGCCGGGGGAGAAGGGTTGCCGTGCCCCAGAAAACATCCACCCCGTCCCTTTTCGCTAATGCGCCGCACCGCCACTTCAACCATATGATTGCCTTGAGGCGACGAGCGAAAGGCACATGGTCCACCCGTACCCGCCATCGGTCCGATATCACGGGAGGACGTATGGGGATGTGGCTGTAGATGATAAAACGGGCGTGCGGGAGCACCCGGTCGAGCCGGATGCAAAGCTCGGCCGCATAACGGCCAACCCCCGTCCTGGACCCCTGGAAGGGGCGTCCATCGATTCCGATGGTGAACGGGGTTGAGGTCATAGGAGTTGGGCCGAAAAGTAGCAAGATTGACCTGGCTGACCGGCCTACTTGAGGACGGAAAATAATACTTTTGCTATTTTAGGCATCCCGCCATGGGCGGAAACGACTTTCATCGGGGTGATGGGTAATGGCTAAGAAAACAGCATTGGTGACGGGCATTACCGGGCAGGACGGCTCCTATCTCGCCGAATTCCTCATCGAAAAAGGCTACGATGTGCATGGGATCATCCGCCGCACGTCCCTTTTCAACCGGACCCGCATCGAAGAGGCGCGTGACAAAGCGCGTAAAGAGGGAAGGGTTTACGATCTCCACTACGGGGACATGAGCGATTCCAGTAGCTTGAACCGCATTATCGCCGCAACCCGGCCGGACGAAATCTACAACCTGGCGGCGCAGAGCCACGTCAAGGTTTCTTTCGACTCTCCGGAATTCACCGCCGATGTCGATGCAACCGGAGTGCTTCGCATTCTGGAGGGGATCCGAAGCAACAAATTGGAAAGCCGTTTCTACCAGGCTTCCACATCCGAACTGTACGGCAAGGTGGTCGAAACGCCTCAGACCGAAACGACGCCGTTCTATCCCCGGTCGCCGTATGGAGTGGCCAAGCTGTACGGCTTCTGGATCGTCAAGAACTACCGCGAATCCTATCAAATGCATGCCAGTAACGGCATCCTTTTCAACCATGAATCACCACGCCGCGGGGAGAATTTCGTAACCCGCAAAATCACTCTCTCCTTGGCTCGCATCAAAGCCGGCCTCCAACCTTCCTTGCGCATAGGCAACATGGATGCCAAACGGGATTGGGGGTATGCGAAGGACTACGTGGAAATGATGTGGCTTATGCTTCAGCAACCCCAGGCCGATGATTATGTGGCCGCGACCGGCGAAACGCATACCGTGCGCGAGTTCATTGAAAAAGCTTCCTTATACGCGGGCTATCAGATTGCATGGGAAGGGTCGGGCGACGGCGAAATCGGGCGCGATAGGAAATCCGGCAAGGTGATAGTCGAGGTGGACCCCAAGTTCTACCGTCCCGCCGAAGTGGAGTTGCTGCTCGGGAATCCCGCCAAAGCCAAGGCCAAGCTTGGCTGGTCGCCCAAAGTTTCCTTCGATCAACTCATCGAAATGATGATGGTATCAGACTTGAAGGCACAGTCTCTGTTTTGACGATCCCGGCGTCCTCATGGGGGATCACGGCCCTGGTGTTGGCGCCGTGCATCTTTTCGGAACCCAATCCGAACTTGCCGTTGGATAGGCCCTTCACGCTCCGCAATACCGAATTCAACCTCACTGAAAAAAATCATGGGGCCATGGCTACGCCCGGGTCCGACCTCACCTTCGTGCTTCCCAGGCCATGCCGGCTTGAGAAAGGCGCGGAAGACGTTTGCCGGGATTCTTGGCGGCTTGGATGGGGGGAGGGAGTGGACGGCACCCTCCGCATGAAAGTGGTGGGGGCAGAAGAGTACCGCAGGAATTCGGAGAGCGACTGGTCGACCGAAGTGGGGGGGATCGCGGAAGGCGGGACGGGACCCCTCTCTTTCCGGGTCGACGCGCGCATGTTCGCCGAGTATATCGGATCGGGTCGGCCCGAATCGTATGACCGGGAGGATGTGGATTTCCAGGCCGCGCCACAGACGGGGGCGTTTACCTACCAGTCTTTTGCCCGCTATCGGGGCGACATGAGCCTCGATCTCCCATTCGGTCGTTTCACCGCAGCACGCGATGCGGCCCATTGGGGACCGGGAATATTCAACAATCTCGTATTGAACCAGGCCGCCGTGCCTTTCAATCAATATTCATTTTCGATGCGTCTGGGTCCGATAAGGATTTTCAGCCTCTACGGAGATCTCACCATCGGACCCACACAGGGCTTCTCGGAGGAAAATCTCTCTGGCCGTCACCTTTACGCCCACCGCTATGAATGGGCTTTTCTGGAAGATTGGCTCTTGGGGGTGAGCGAAGAGCTCATCCTCCATGACGTCTCCAAACCATATCTGTTCACGCCCGTTTTCCCCCTTTTCATCGCCAAGGGATTCATGTTCGAGGAGTCCAATAATGGGAACATTGCCTTCGACATGACTCGCCGCCTGCCAGGCTTGGGGTTGGTGTATACCGAATTCCTGCTGGACGATATGGAGTCCCCGTCTTCCCTCCTGTTCAAGGAGTACGCCCAGAACAAATGGGCGTGGATGGGGGGACTGCACCACGTCCGGGACTTTCCCTGGGGAAGTACGGGTGCGATTCTCGAGTATAGCCGCATCGAGCCCTGGGTCTACGGGCATTTCACCCCGAATACCACGCAATCGGCGAATATGGGATATCCCCTGGGATCCCCCGCTGGGCCCAACTCCCGGATCGTGACCGCCAAATTGTACGGCCGATTCTTACCTTCCCGCCGTCTCTATCTGGGGGCCAAGTCGGAATGGGTCTGGAAGGGAGTGGGACCCGGAAGCCGAATCGAGGATCCCGTGCCGCAGGATCCGACCACACCCAAGGAATTCCTCAAAGGGAACGATTCCCCGGAGTTCTACCTGGAA
This sequence comes from Fibrobacteria bacterium, assembly GCA_035275285.1. Taxonomy (GTDB): domain Bacteria; phylum Fibrobacterota; class Fibrobacteria; order UBA11236; family UBA11236; genus Chersky-265. The sequence goes on from DATENA010000307.1 coordinate 5,696, forward strand.
CCCGAAGCGGGCTATGCGGGCGGGTTGGCGAGCGTGGGATTCGGAGGGCGGTTCGGGGGAAGCACTTCTTTTTGGACGGGTATCCGCATTGCCTATTAAGACCTTGGCCGTGGATGCCAGGATGATCGCCCATTCCGGAATAGGGACTTATCTCCGGCATGTGCTCGCATACGTCATCGGGAGTGGACGGTTCCGGGTCGTGCTCCTCGGTTCGGAAGAATCGTTGAAAGGCCAGGAATGGTTTTCCGCAACGGAACTTATTCCTTTTTACGCCCCCGTATACGGGTTGTCGGAACAGTGTGGCCTGATGTGGAAAGTCCCGGTGTGCGACCTTTTCTGGTCTCCGCACTTCAACGTTCCCCTTGGCCCCGTGCGCGCGGCAAAGCGGTTGGCGACGATTCATGACGTCTATCATTTGGCCCACCCAGAGGCCTTCGGGCCGGCCGCCGTGGCATATGCCCGCCTCTTGTTCCGCCATGCCTTGAACAGATCGCACCGCGTCATCACCGTATCGGATTTTTCCAAGGAAGAGATTCGCAAGCATATTCCCGGCCGGCAGGATCACTTGGTCGTGATCCCGAATGGAGTGGACGGAAATTACGCTTCCGGGTTCATCCGCAAGCCTATCGATGAGGAATACATCCTTTTCGTAGGCAACGTGAAGCCGCACAAGAACCTCCGCAACCTTCTGCTGGCCTTCGGAAAGCTCGTTCCGGATTTTCCGGCCCTCAAAGTCTTCATCGTAGGTAAAGACGAAGGGCTGATGAACCCGGACAATGGGATCCATGCCGTTGTCCGCGGCCTCCCTCCGGGCAAGGTGGAGATGAAAGGGGAGGTTTCGATTGCGGACCTCAAGAACTATTACGCGAATGCGCGCCTTTTCGTGGCCCCATCGTATTACGAGGGATTCGGCCTGCCCCTGCTCGAAGCCATGAGTTTCGGGATACCCATCGCCGCGTCCCGGGTGGGACCCATGCCGGAAGTAGGGGGGGACGTCGTCCGGTATTTCGATCCTTTCGACCTGGAGGACATGGCCCGGGCGCTTCGATCCTGCCTTGCTGGACCGGGTCGGGGCTTGTCGGAAGGGTACCAGAGCCAATTGCAACGGTTCGATTGGGAACGGAACGGTCGGCGGCACGTCGAAGTGATTGAGGAGTGCCTCATGGGAAAGGGGACCGTGTATTGAGCGCCTGGAATTGGGGCGCATGCACGGTATTTTTTACCTTGACCAGTGGTTCCCCGGAGTGAGGCGACCCGATTTGGCCGGCTCAGACAATCTGAAAACGGCCGCGGCCTTCCTGTCTGCGGGCGAGGGGCCGCATGACGGCGATGCAGGTGCCGGGGGGCGCGCGTATGAGACTTGAAGAGGGAAAGGACGCTCGATGACCCGCAGGATTTGCGTCGTGACGGGTGGCTCCGGATTTATCGGCCACTTCTTCATCGAAAGTGCGCTTAAGGAGGAACGCTTCGATCGGATATTCAATTTTGATCTGCATTCCCGAGGATCCGCCGATCCGCGCGTGGAATTCCGCGAAACGGACGTCCGCCGGCCCATTTCCCATGACGTGGGCGCATTCGACCTCGAAACCAGTTGGATCATCAATCTCGCGGCACTTTGCCGGGAACCCGGATCAGAACCGCGGGAGTACTTCGACACGAATGTTGGAGGCGCGGAGAACGTAACCCGGTTCGCCGCCGAGAAGGGATTCCGGAATATCTTCTTCACCAGCACGATGTCCACTTTCGGGCGCATGGAGTCCAGGACGCCAGAGCATGCTCGCCAGTACCCGGAAACGCCGTACGGAATCTCCAAGGCCCTGGCCGAAGGAATCCATAGGATCTGGCTGGCCGCGGATGTAGGAAGGCGACTCATCATTTGCAGGCCGGGAGTGATCTTCGGACCGGGAGACGACCAGAATATTCACCGCATGATCAAAGCGGTCAGGAAAGGCTATTTCGTGTTTCCCGGCGACCCCGAAATTGTCAAAGCCTACGGGTACATCCACGGCCTGCTGGACAGCATCGGCTTCGTCCTGCCCAGGAAAAACGAGCGCCTTATCATCTACAATTACGCGGAAAACCCGCTCCTTACGCTCAAGGGCATGATCGCGGAGATCAATAAGGCGCTCGGCACGGACCGCCCCCTCATCCGGGTGCCCATGGGCGTCCTGGTAGGCTTGTCGCATGGGATCCAAGTGGCTTGTGGTTTGCTAGGCCGCAAAAGCCCGATCCACCCGGTCCGCGTGCGGAAGGTGGCCTTCCCTACCTATTTGTACCCCGAGTACCTGATCGAAAACGGATTCGAATTCCGGTATCCGTTCGAAAAAGCCCTTAGCCACTGGAAGGGTGAAAGACCCGGGGATTTCCGGCTCTGAGACCTGAATGAAGGCCATGGAAAGCACCGAAACGGCAGGACACGCATTCTCTCCGCTTTCGAACGGACAGGCCATCCGGCCTTGGTGGATCCTCACCCCTGACAGGATCCATTTCCTGTTCCTTTGCGTGATCCTGTATACGTCCTCCTTCGACAAGCTCCTCAACTTCCGCATCGCGGGGTTTTCCTTCCGGTTCTGCTATCTCTGCATCCTGTCCATGCTTTTCATCAATCTGCCGAGGCTGAAAAGATATCTCCTGAAGCAAAAGGAGATCTTGGGCCTGATCCCCCTTGCGCTCTGGACCTTATGCCTCACCGGATTCGTAGCCAATACCCAGTTCCTGGCCCGCAACGTGGGATACCTCATCTGGCACTACATCCATATCTTTTTCCTGGTGCTCCTCGTCAACAACGTGCGGGGACGCGACGCTTTCATGAGGCTGTTCAAGGCGTACGTGTTCTCCTTCCTGTTCGTCGCGGTATTCGGCCTGGTGCAATTCGCCGGCGGCATCGTGGGCGTGAACCTGCTCATCGAGCAATGGTGGTTCGCGGGCCTGCCGCGGATCAACGGGTTCTCCTACGAGCCCTCGTATTTCGGGAGTTACCTGCTCATCGGGTGGATCATGCTGTTCCTGCTGGCCCAAACCCGGACCCGGCTCTTCCCCGGGAAATCCGCGCTGGCCATGTTCGCGACCGCGTCCGCCGCGCTCTTCCTCTCCAGTTCGCGCATGTCCATTTTCGTGGCCGTTTTCTTCGTGGGCATGTATTCCCTCAACCTGGTGTGGCGGGTATTCCTCACCTTGAAGGCCCGGTTCTTCCAGATCGTGTTCATTTCCATGATGGTCGGCATGTTGGGCACGGGCGGGGGCCTTACGGTGAAGTACTGGACCTACATGGAGTATTTCTTCTCGGGGTTGGGCATCGCCGGCGGCTCCGCGCATTCATCCGACTACCGCAAGGATACCATGCGGGATACCTGGAACGTATTCACCCGTTCCCCCATCGTGGGAGTCAGCTTGGGAGGGGTCGCCAGCTCCATCGCCGAGGCCGAAGGGATCAAAGTCACTTCCAACCAGGAAGCCCGGAGGCATGAAGGCATGAACGTGTTCGTGGAGGTGCTGGCTGCGAGCGGCGCCTTCGGGTACCTTTTTTTCCTGGCCTATTTTTTCTCCCTCTTCCAGAAACCTTTCGAATTGATGCGGGCGCTGACGGCCAGGGATCCGGAAATGTCCCTGATCCTCAAAGCCATGCTCCTGGCCCTGGCCTTCGAGTTGCTCATCCTTTCCATGAACCAGAACATCCTCCGGCCTTTCCTGTGGTTCCATATCGCCATGCTGTCCCTGGCATTCAAGATCGGGCGGAATTCCCAGGAGCCCGATTCCTTACCTCCCAACCGACCTCGTGAGAACCTATGAACAAGAATCAAGAAGCGGATGAAATCATCGACCTGAAGAAGTTGATCCTGGCCATCTGGGGTAAGCGTTTCTTCATCCTCGCGCTCATCGTCCTTTTCCAGGCGCACGCCCTTTACAAGGGCCTGTCCACGCCGAAGCGATACTCTTCCACCTCCCAATTCGTCTTCAAAACCGGGGCGAAGGACCGTTCCTTCTCCGATATCGCGTCCATGGTGGGGATTTCCCTGGGCGCCGGGGGAGCGCCTGACATTTCGGGCTATTTCGACGTGCTCCTTTTCGGGGACAAGTTCCTGGGCCGGATCCTGGACAGGCGTTGGGCGGTTGGTCCGGACAGCATCGCGCTGGATTCCCTCTGGAAGCTGAAGCCAGGAAAAGAGCGGAATGCCTACAAGGAGTTCCGGGACAAAGTAGATCGGCTCACCAAGGGGATGTACATCAACGTGGAACGGGACAAACTGACCGGAGTGGTCTCCCTCAAGACCACTTTCGAGGATCCTCAGGTATCCCTCCAGGTCAATGAGTTCATCCTGGCCATGCTGCGTGATTATATGGCCAACAGCGCGCGCTCCCAGGCCCGCGAAAACCGGATATTCGTGGGGGAAAGGCTCAAAGAGGTGGATTCGGATCTCCGCAAAAGCGAGGCGGAGATGATGGTGTTCAACCAGCGAAACATGGGTGTTACCTCGCCTCCCCTGCTCCTGGAAATGGCCCGGTTGAAGCGGGACGCCACCATGAATCAGGAGATATTCATCCAACTCAAGAAGCAATATGAGATCGCACGGATCGAGGAACTCAAGGAAACCGCCCTGCTGGACATCCTGAGCGAGCCCACCTTGGCCTTGAAACCCGATCCTCGCGGGACGCTCAAGCGGATTTTGCTGGCTACGGGGATCGCCTTGGTGTTCGGATCCTTCCTGGCCCTGATTTGGGAGTGGGGCCGTTTCCACTTCGGCAGGCCCAAATCGCCCGGGCCCGCGCTGGGCTGAAGTGCGGAGATTCCGGGCGGCCCTGGCGATCGCCTTGCCGGGATGGCTGCATGGAGCCAGTCCCGCTTCGCCCCCGGATCGGACGCTGCCCGGCATCGCGGCTTCCGATCTCAAGTCCACTTTCCGTTTCTTCCGCGCGGAACCGGCCGGCGAGGCCGCCAAACCGGTTGAAGCCAAGAGCGCCGGACAATCCTTCCTGGCCACGGTTCCCTATTTGTCCGCCGCCACCTTGCGCACCGGCGATACGGCCGGCGCGGTCCGGTTCCGGATCTATGCCTTCGATCCCGTCTCGCCGCCCCTGGGAAAAACCCCTCGCTCGCTCGCGGAATGCCTCTGTCGGATTGGCGGGGACGGGGCCGCCGCCTGCCGGGACTGGCTCGTCCCGGATGGGCGGGAACCAGGCCCCCTCTACCTGAAACCAGGCACGCTGTACTACCTGGAGGCCGCTGCGGCGCCACCCGGAAAAGCCCTGCGGGTGGGCGTGAGCCATTCGCAAGCGCAGGGGATAGGCGCCGACGGCGCCGCAGCCCCGCAAGCCCGCGCGTATCTCGACGGCCGCCCGGTACCGGGGGAAAAAGGCCGCTGGGCGGACCTGGCTCTCACCTTGGAAGGCGGCTTTCCGGCGGGGCCCGGCCGGCCGCTTCCCGTCCTCGCCGACAGCGGGCTTTCGGGTCCTTGGGCGCGGGCCGGGGACACGTTGTTCCAAACCTTCACCGCTTCGGTCCCTTTCATCCGGAGCGCCGGGGTGATGAGCCTGGATGGCTCCGGGAGGCTCCGGTTGGCGATCCGCGAAGCGGACCCGGCGACAGGAGTCACCTGGCCGCAAGCGGGCGGGGCTTGCGAGGTGCGGGCGCAAGCAGGGGCCCTCGTCTGCGACTGGCAGGAAAGCGGGTTGCCGGTGCCTGCGTTGCGGGTGGGCGGACGGTATCGACTCGAAGTCGCGCGAATGGGCGGCGGCGGTGCGCCGGCCCTGGCGCCCGGCTTGCGCTTGACGGGGTTCGATCCGATGGCGGACGGGGAACCCGTTTTCCGCGCACGGTCCACCGGAAAGGCGGCCTGGAAAACGGCCGCGACGTCCGCCGGGCAATCCTTCATCGCTACCACGCCGTTTCTCATTTCCGCCGCTACGGACTTCGGCCCCCCGGGCACGGCAATTTTCCGGCTCTATCGTTTCTCGGGCGATTCCTCACGGCCCCGAGGCGAATCCCTGGGCGCGGCCTGCAGCACGCAAGTGGCCGCGGACGGCAATGCGTTCTGCTTCTGGAAGGAACCAATCCCTACCTCCCTGGGGAAAGCCCATTATCTGGAAGTGACGCGTTCCGGGGGCGGCCGGTTCCAGGCTTCAGGAGGGATAAGGGCGGGGCCGAATCCTGGAGAAGCTTACCTGGATGGAAAGCGGTATTCCCCCGAAGGCGCTTCCGCTTGCCTGAACCTTCGCCTTAGGGGCCTGATGACGGGCGCATCCTACCTGGGATTCGGGAACGGACTCAACGCTCCCAACCTCAGGTCGGCCCTGAGCCGCTGGGAATGGGTCGAGCGCACCGGCTCCACCTGGGTCCGGGAGCAATTCATACGGGAGGATTTCACCGCGGACCCCGGCGCCTTCGAACGCCTGTCGCAGCGGGTGGACGGCGAAGGCCGGGGCGGCGTCATCGGAATCATAAAAAGCAATATCCGCAAGCTGGAGGGCGATGGGACCAAGGAATTCCTGACGGGAAACTACGTCGCGGATCTCTCGGACTTCGCCGGCCTTTTGGCGGAACGATTCCGGGGCCGGCACATCGTATGGGAAATCCTCAATGAACCGGAAGCCCTCTTCGTCCACGATCCGCTCCGCAAAGCGGCGGATACTCCCGCCTCCTACGGATCGGAGGATCGCCTGGAGAACAAGCCCGGGGAATACGCCAAGATCGTCGCCGCCTGCGCGGCCAAGATGCGGGCCAAGGACCCGGGCGTGATCGTCGCGGCAGGCGTGGTCTCGAGCCTGGCGGGCCGTTACCCGGAGGAGCAGATCGCCTTAGGGATAGGCGATGCCATCGATTTCTACTCCTTCCATCCTTACGGGGAAAGCACCCCCGAAAAGCGATTGGAGGGGTGGGCCCTTCGCATGCGCGTTCTCTTCAGCCTGCGCGCGGAGACGACAGGCATCCGGCGCCGTCCGCAACTCCTGGCCAGCGAATACGGCGTGCAGGTGGGAGGCCGCAATTACATGCACGATGCCTGGCGGGAGGACGGTGTTCCGCGCTTGTCGGCGCCCTGCACCCGTTTCGGGCAGGTCTTCCGCGCCGGCACCGAGGGAACGCGACTGCTCACCTTGAAGACCGGACCCGGAACAGAGTCCCTGAGCGCGCGCTTCTACGAATACTCGGGCGACCCCGGCCGTCCCAAGGGCCGCCCGCTCGGGGGCAAAGCGATCCCTTCCGCATCCGGGAAGGAGGGTCTGGCCGAGTTCAGATTGGATGACGGGTCCGCGGTGGACTTCGAACGGGACCGGCACTATTATGTCGAGTTCACGCGTTCCGGGAGCGCGCGCGGGCCCAGGCCCACCTATCTCTCGCCCAAAGCCGGCCCCAATGCGGATGGGAACGCCTACCTAGATGGAACCAAAGCCGAAGTGGATGGCGCCGGGGCGGACCTCACGCTTAGGATGGACAATGCCTATCTCTACAACCAGAATTCGACTACCTGGACGGAAACGGAGGCGGCCGTGTACCATCTCCGTTTTTTCCTGTCCCAATTGGAGAACAATGTCGCATGCGCCGTGCACTACAAGCTGAGCGAGGACCGGGTCAACGGCGACTCGCGCAGCTTCTACCGCGAAATGCCGGAGGGCGAATTGAAGCCGGCGGGAACGGCCATCCGGAACGCCGCGCGGCTCCTCTTCTTCGCCTTGGGAGAGCCTCCGTTCGCGGTGCGGTTTCCCGAGGGCTGCGAAGGGGTGGCCAGGGTGGATGATGTCAACGGAAAGCTATGGCTGGCCGTATGGCGCGCGGGCTCCGCGGCCTTCGATCGGAAGCGGCCCGGGACCATTTCCATCATGGGCGATGCGTATGGCCCGCAAGTGCGCGCCCACGCGGATCTGCACCGGAAAGAGCCGCGGTCCTGGACCTTGCGGGCGAAGGAAGGGAAGGGCGGAGGGTTGAGCCTGGATGCCTTTCCCATCGGTGAGAGCCCGATTCTCCTGGAGTTTTCCTTGAAATGAATCCGCGGTCCGGCGCATCCGGGCGGCTCGGGCGGTATTGGAACCCTGATTGAAGGATAGGGATGAGAATGATAGATTCTAATTCCATGAAGAATGATTTTGCCTCCATCAAGCACATCTTTTCCGAGGCGGATCGGAATGGGTTGAAGTTCGAAGCGTTTCGATCCTATCTCTCGGCCGCCCAGTACGAGGGCATGTATCAGGAGGTCGATTCGCTCTCTCTTCCCCGAGAAGCGAAGGTGCTCGATTGGGGCTGCGGAGACGGGCATTTCTCTGATCTTCCCCGACTTTTGCGTACAGGGGGTTAAGCACTTTCCTGTTGCTCGAATTCCATCGGGCTCATCTGGCCCAACGTCGAATGCAAGCGAACGCTGTTGTAATATAATTCGATATATTCAATGATCTTCTCTTTTG
>DATENA010000308.1:0-4299 GCA_035275285.1 Fibrobacteria bacterium
CGCTTCGCTTTGCATGGCGGTGGCGTCCCCGGAAAAGCTGTCCCCTTTGCCGCCCGGGGCCGCGGACGGCTCCGGCGCCGGGGCGGAGGCGGGCTTGGGGAAGGCCAGGCGCGCGCGGAGCCGCCGGGCGTTCCCGTCCCAGACCGCGACCACCGCCGCGGCCCGGAAATCCACCGGCGATCCGCCTTGCGCCTTGCGCACCCGCAGGATGGCCAGGGGCAGGCTCTTGTGCCTGTCAAGGGCGACGACCTTGGGCGCGCCGATCAGGAACCCTTCCTCGCCGCGTTGCATGAGCGGCCTTTGCATGGCCTTGCGGTTGGCCCAGGGGTCGGTCCAGTAGGCCTCGTCTTCCAGCGCGAAAGCATCCTTGATCATAAGTCCTCGCTAACCTTCCAGGGTTCAGGGATAGGGGGGGAGGGGCGTGTACCAATGCTCGGGAACGATGCATATCCAGAGGCGGAAGAATTTGCGGACCCCGCCCGATTTGGCCCCCGGAATGGTCAGCCCGGTCTGGAGATGCGTCCCCTTGTCATAGGTCGCGCTCAGGCGGCGCTTGATCCGGTCCGCGTAGCTTTTCGTCCCGAAGATGTTCAGCTTGCCGGGATCGACCCCCGCTTTCATCAAGGAGACCACGGTCACGCCGGCGCTCAGGTAGCGCACCGCCTCGTCGGAGGTATCGTCGACGCGGTGCCCCTCGATCGGGGTCGCGTGGAAAATAAGCTCGTCCACGAAGGCGACCAGGCCGTCCCTGGGGAGGATGGAACAGGCCATTTTACCGCGGGATTTCGAGCCCCCCGCCTCCCTCGCGATCTGCAGCCCTTCCAGCAGGGCGTCCGGCCACGTGCACATCCCGTCCTTGAGGATCGCCCACGGGGCCGCCTGGCGGTAGTAATCGTCGCCGATGGCGGACCAGTACCGATCGTAATAGTAGCCCTCGTTGGCCGTCCTGATCGGCGCCGGATCGTCGATGTATTCGGGGCCCAGCATCGGATCGTCGTTGATGTAATGCAGCACCGCGAAGACGTTGTTCCCGGTGGTGTCCTTGTGCAATCCCACCTGCGTCGTGCTCCGGGTGGCGTAGTAGTCGAGGTGGACCACCGCGCGATACCCGTCTTGCGACTCCAGGGCGCGCTTCACGAGTTCGACCTGTTCTTCCAGATCCTTCCGCAGGAGCGCGCGCAGGTAATCCTCCATCAGCTTGCGCATGGGCCTGGGGAAAAGCTCCGCGGCCTGGTTCTGGGATTGCTTGGGCCCCACCAGCGGATCGCCGCCCGCCTTCACCTTGCCGAACATGGCGCTCAATTCGTCCGGGGGGGCCCATTTGGGGTTGTCCTTGGATCCGAACATCACGTAGTCGACCGCTCCCCCGCCGAGCACCGACTCCAGGTCCACCGTCGCCACCCGGATCGTATCCGAGGGCGTATAGCCTCCCTCTCTGGAGCCGCCGATATAACCCACCCGTCCCGGATATTCGCCGTCGTTCAGGGCCGTCTCCCAGGCGGCGGAATTGCCGGGATCGAAAAACGCCTCGATGGAGGAGTGCAAGTCCTTCTTCAGCTTGTTGGTCTTGGCTTCCCCTTGCTTCACCTGGATCTTGAGCCGCTCCAGCCAATCCGCGAGGACGGCATGGTCCGCCTCCTTTTTCCGCTTTTTCTTGAAGTACTTCTTGAAGTCCCTGCGTTCCTTGGCCCTGCCGTCATAGTCGAGCTGCCAGCGCTCGTTCTCGACCTGGACCTTGAGCCTGGCCACCGAATCCCTGCGCTTGGCGCTTTGCTTGGCGGGGTTGTTCTGGTGCTTCAGCTTCTTCTCGGCCTCGAACTTGTTGATCACGGAGTAGAGATCCTCGATCTTCGCCTTTCTATTGGCGAGACCGATGGCCCCATGGTACCCGTCCAGCGCCGTGTCTATTTCCGCGATGGTCCCGTCGCGCTTGCTGAAGAACTTGCCGGAGTCCGTGCGGAACTGCGCCTTGGTCCAAACCGTCATCTTCCCCTGCCCTCTCTGCCGCTCCCCGCGGTCGCGCGTATCATAGGGTCGCCAGGCTCGCGGCCCGTCCGTAGTCCAAGCACTTTTCGCACGGCGCATCCGCCTTCTCGAAACAATCGCCCGCCTTGCCCTCGTCCCCATGGCCATGCTCCAGGCCGGCCTTGTCCCCGGGCGCCGCGAAGCTCCGCAGCACCAGGCGCAACAACTGGGTATCGGCGCCCTTGGCCGAGCAGGCCCAGGCCAGCAACTTGCCTTCCGACTCCCCGGGAGATGCCTCGTGGGGCTGGAAGGAGAACTCGAACCTGACCGGGCACTTGTCCCTGGTCTTCTGCGGCCCCACGAACGCCCCCGGCCCCACGGACCCGTCCGGCATCTCTTCGGGCAACAGGAAATGCCATTGCCGCGAGGTGCTGGCCTGCATGTCGGTGACATCGATCAATGGGCACGTGCCCGTGCGGGGCCGCCCGTCGGCGGCGAGCCCGGGGTGGAACACCGAGTCTTTCCTGGCCTTGTCGAAGGCCTCCTTGAACCTGGCCTTGACCGCCGCGAGGCAATCGTCCTCGCCTTTGCCCCCGGCTTTGGGGCAGGAAACCTCGGCCTTGACCTTGCCCCCGGTTTCGCCCAGCGCCGTCCGGTTCGCCAGCACCTTGTCCACGTAGGCCTGGAGGGCGGCGGTCTGCCCGGCGTCCAGCTTCCCGTCGAAGCGGCCGTCGGCGCCTTTCTTGAAGGCCAGCTCCGCGGGCAACCCGAAAGCGGGGCCGCAATGGACCTCGACGTCCACCGCGTCCGATTCCACGAAGTCGTAGCGGAAATCCTCCAGGGTCAACTCCGGCTTGACGTTGCACACCGCATCGTCCTTGCCGATGTCCGCGGTCCAGGTCACGTCGGTCACGCCATCGCCGCCATCGTATCCGGAGAAAGGCATGAACAGGCCCTGGAAACGCTCCTGCGCGTCGACCACGCCGGAGGCCGCGGTCAACGTGCCGCTGAAATCCTTGGGCCCGGCGCCCTCGTCGTCCGTGTCCTTCTTCCATTTCAGCATCAGATCGCACAGGGAAATGTACAGGGTCTTGGCGGGATGGTCCGCGGACCAGGCCTGGCCTTGGGGCAACTGGCGCCAATTGCGCCCGCTGAGGATATAAGCCGGCTTCTCCGGATCGCCCGGCAGGCCGAAGAAGCGCTTCGGGCCCAGCGTGCCGTGATCGGCCGTTCCCAGCGTGTCGAACACGCGGGTGTCCGCGTGGACGAACTCCACGAACACCTGCCGGCCAAGGGCGTCCAGGCGCTGCTGGGCGTCTCCCCGCAAGTCCTGGGTGTCCGGGTCCAAGGCCTCATCGAACAAGGTGTCCGGCACCATCAGCTCGAGATGGACCCGGCGCCAATTCTCCATCTCCAGGACCTGATCCGCCTCCACCGTCTTGTCGGTCAGGAACTTGTCCGACCCGGCGATTTCCACCTTGCAGGTATCCCCGCCCGCGCGGCCCAGGCAGAGTTTCAGGCGGCCGGCGCCGTTCGCCAATTCCATTTTCCCTTCGTACTTTTCGTTCGCCTTCCTGGCCTCGATGGTCGCCTTGTCCGCCGCGTCCGCCTTGACCACCTGGGTGGGATGGTCCGCGTCCTTGCGCTTGCTCTTGGCGATCCTGCCCCCGGATTCGGGACCGAAGGTGACGCGGAAATGGACTTCCTGCGTTCCGCTTCCGCCCGCGGCCTCCCCGCGCGCCACGCCCACTTCGACCACCACCTCGTGCCCGATGCCCTGCCGGCCCTGGTCTTCCGGATCGAAATTGACGATCTGGCGGATCCGCCCCGCCGGCGGATTCAGGAACGCAGCCCTGAACTTGAGATCGCCCTTGACGGCGTATTTCCGCTTCTCCTTGGCGTCCTTGACGTGGGAGACGATCTCCCAGGGGCTGACCTGGACGATGTCATAGCCGGGAACCAGGTCCAGGTTGAACTCCGCCGATCCCGCGGGAATGGTTTCTCCCTTCACGTTCACGGTGTCATGGGCGAAGGTATGCTTGATCTCCCCCACCTGGGCGCCGTTCTGCATCACCTTGAAGCGGAAATCCGGGAAGGGCTTGCCGTCCTTGTCCCAGGTCGCCTGCAAGCGGGCCGTGCGCGGGAACACCTGGAATTGCTTGACGGACAGATCCTGGTTCTTGACGATCTTGCCCCCGGCGCCTTCCACCTCGGAGAAGATATGGTAGTCCAGGACGTAGCTGTCCTTGTCCGCCGGCACCCCGGGCGCATGGATCCGGTGCACGATCACCTCGGAACCTTCCACCGCGTCTTCCGGCTGCCCATTGCCCGCGT